>JBFGGA010000007.1:0-40787 GCA_041579295.1 Myxococcota bacterium
CGCGCCGAGCGCGAAGACCACGGTGTCGCAGGCGATCTCGCTTTCGCCCGAGGTCGCGCCGCGAACGAGCACGCCGCGCACCTGCCTGCGGCCGCGCACGCGCACGAGCTCGGCTCCGGCGAGCACCTCGACGCCGTCGGGCACGCGCTCCGCGAGGTCGGTCGGCACGAGCGCCGCCGCGATCTCGACCCCCGCGTTGCGAAGCGTCGCGAGGTGGTCGAGGCCCTCCCGCGTGGTCGCGAGCACGACTGCGCGCGCGCCAGGCGCGACCCCGTGGACCCCGGCCAGCCGCGCCGCGCCGCGCGCGAGGAACACACCCGGCAGGTCGCTGCCCTCGAAGACGGCGTGGGTCTCGACCGCGCCCGTCGCGACGACGATCCGCCCCGGATGCACCTGCAGCAGCTCGTCGGGTGCGGCGATCGGCACGAGCCCGCCCTCGTAGACGCCGACGGCCACCGCGCGTTCGAAGACCCGCACGCGCTCGTCTGCGCGTACCTCGGCCGCGAGCGCCTCGATGCGCTCGCGGGTGGGGCCGGCCGCGAGCTTCTCGCCGATCGCGTGCTCGTCGCAGAGCACCACGCTGTCGCCGCCTGCCGCGGCGGCCCGCGCGGCGGCGAGCCCCGCGATGCCGCCTCCGACGACGAGCGCGTCCGGGTGCAGATGGCGCGCGGGCTTGGCTGCGGGGGCGCAGCCGACCGGCAGCGCGCCGAGGCCGGTCGCGCGTCGGATCAGCTTCTCGGCGTAGCGCCAGAGCCAGCGCGGCTTGATGAAGGCCTTGTAGTAGAAGCCCACGGGCATCAGTGCGTGCAGGTGGTCGTTGATGGCGAGCAGGTCGAGGTCCGTGGAAGGTCGGCCCGTCTCGCGCGCGACCTTCATCCCGTCTCGCGCGGGCGTGCAGCAGGAGCGCACCGCGGGTATGCCGTCGACGTTGACGAGGCAGTTGGGGCAGTCGCCGGTCATGCAATACGGGCCGCGGCGCCGATGGACCTTGAGGCTCCGATTGAAGCTGCGCACGCCGTCGCGGTACAGCGCGGAGGCGACCGTGTCGCCGTCGCGAATCGGCACCGAGCGCCCTTCGAAGTCGAGCGCCCCGCTCACCCTTCACCCGAGGAATCGAGGATCCGGTTGGTCGTGGTGTCGCGCGTGATCGCGAACCAGCGGCGGCAGCCGTAGGCGTGGAACCAGCGCTCCCGCTGCGCGCCCGGTGCGTTGTCGTTGAGGTAGACGCGCTCGAAATCGCGCTCGGCGTCGGGAGATTCGAGCTCGCGGACCTCGCCCCCGAAGCCGAACTCCGAGAACGCGCGGAGCCCGCAATGAGGGCAGGGGATTCGTAGTCCCAACTGCAACAACCTCCGCCGCGCTCCGCCGCCCGCTCTCGGGGCCGCAGGGTACCGCAAGATCGATCGCCCCGGAATCGCCGCGGCTTCGCAAACCGCCGGCTCCACGAGCGCCGTGCGCGATCGATCGGCGCGAGCCGGCCGGGGCGCGAGCGCGGATCCGCCGGTTCGATTCGGCTAAGACTCTTCGGGTCGGAAGGGGGAGATCATGTCTGAATTCGCTGCTCGGATGGAACGTCTGGAGCGATCGGTGCGCCGGCTTCGCGGCTGGGTTTGCGGGCTTGGCGTTGCGCTCGCCGTTGCGATCGCTGCGCTCGCGGTGCGCGGGATGTCGGACGAGCTGACGCTCCGAAGGCTGGTCATCGCGGATGCGGAGGGCAGGGCGCGGATCGTCGCGGAGGCGCCGGCCGACGGCTCGGCGGCCGTCCATTACTACGGACCCGACGCCGTGCGCCGGATCATCGCGGTGACGCTGCCGGACGGCGTCGCGGGAACCTACCACCTCGATCCGAACGGCAGGGTGCGCATTTCGGCGGAGACGCACTCCGACGGGACCGCGCTGACTCAGCACTACGACCGCGACGCCGTGCAGCGGATCGCGGTGGGCACGCACCCCGGCAACCAGGCCGGAATCCAGCACAACGACCCCAGCGAGACGAAGCGGATCCAGGTGCTGACCTCGCCCGACGGCACCGCGGCCATCTATCAGTTCGATCGCAACGAGGCGCAGCGGATCGCGTCGGGAACCTTCGCCGATGGCGAGGCCGGCGTGCGGCACAGCGACCGCGGCGGCGCGCGGCGGATTGCCGTGGGGACGCGCCACGATGGCGAGGCGGGGGCTCAGCACTTCGACCGCGGCGGCGTCAAGCGAATCGCCGTGGGGACCTCGGCCCGCCGCGAAGCGGGGATCCAGCTGGCCGACCGGGTCGGAGAGCCCGTCTGGGCGAAGACCACGGAGTGATTTCGAAGGAGCGTCGGCGAACGCTCACCGCGCCTCCGCCGCGGCGCAGGGGGGTTGGGCTAAGCTCCGAAAACGCCGCGGCGCCTCTTGGCGACCGCGTCGGATGACCATGCTCAAGACCTTTCCCGCACAGATCGCTTCGTTGATCCGCAGCCGCCGCGGGATCCGCAACCTGCTCGTGCTCGGGCGCTTCTTCCTCGCGCTCGCGGCGATGGTCCTCGTCTACTCGGTTGCGTTCCACCTCCTGATGCTGCGCGAAGGTCAGGAACACACCTGGCTCACGGGCTTCTACTGGACGCTCACGGTGATGTCCACGCTCGGCTTCGGAGACATCACCTTCCACACGGACCTCGGCCGGATGTTCTCGATCGTGGTGCTGCTCTCCGGGATGATCTTCCTGCTCGTGCTGCTTCCCTTCACCTTCATCGAATTCTTCTACGAGCCGTGGATGGATGCCCAGGCCGCGTCGCGCGCTCCGAAGGAGCTTCCGGTCGAGACGCGCGGTCACGTCCTGCTCACGAACTACGACGCGGTGACGAGTGCGCTGATCCGCCGCCTCAAGCAGTACCGCTACAACTACGCGCTGCTGGTCCCCGAGCTGGATGACGCGCTGCATCTGCACGATCTCGGAGTGAACACGGTGATGGGGGACTTCGACGATCCGGAGAGCTGGCAGCGCATGCGCGTGGAATCGGCGGCGCTCGTCGCGAGTACCGCCGGCGACATCACGAACACCAACGTCGCCTTCACGGTGCGCGGGCTGGCCGAAGATCTGCCGATCATCACCCTGGCCAGCAGCGACGCTTCGGCCGACGTCATGAACCTTGCGGGCAGCAGCTTCGTGCTTCGCCTCGAGCAGATGATGGGCCAGTCGTTCGCGCGCCGGACCGTGGGCGGGGACGCGTTGTCGCACGCGATCGGCGAGTTCGACGATCTCGTGATCGCAGAAGCGACCGCGCACCGCACGCCGCTGGTCGGGAAGACATTGCTCGAGAACAGGCTGCGCGAGAAGGTGGGCATCACCGTGGTCGGCGTCTGGGAGCGCGGGAGCTTCGAGCCCGCGCGCGCCGAGACGCTGATCCAGGAGAACACGGTGCTCGTCCTCGCGGGCTCGCGAGAGCACATGTTTCGCTACGACGAGCTCTTCTGCATCTACAACGTGTCCAATACGCCCGTGGTGATCCTCGGAGGCGGACGAGTCGGGCGCGCCACGGCGCGGGCCCTTGCGCGACGAGAGGTCGACTATCGGATCGTCGAACTCCTTCCCGAGCGGATCCTCGATCCCGAGAAGGAAATACTCGGCAGCGCCAGCGAGCTGTCCGTGCTCGAGAAGGCGGGTATCCACGAGGCACCGACCGTGATCATCACGACGCACGAGGACGAACTGAACGTCTACCTCACGATCTACTGCAGGCAGCTCCGCCCCGACGTGCAGATCCTCAGCCGCGCGACGCACGAGCGAAGCGTCGCGGCGCTGCACCGGGCGGGAGCGGACAGCGTGCTTTCCTACGCGTCGATGGGCGCGAGCGCGGTGATGAACCTGCTGCAGCGGAACAGGATCCTGACGGTCGCGGAGGGATTGGACCTGTTCGAGGTTCGGATGCCCGAACAGCTGGCCAACAAGACGGTTGCCGAATGTGGGATCCGCGAGAGCACCGGCTGCAGTGTCGTGGCGATTCGCACCGACGGCGCGATCAAGGTCGTGGCGGATCCGCTCGTGGTGCTACCGGCCGACGCGGAGATCCTCCTGATCGGCACCGCCGATGCGGAGGATCGCTTCCTGGAGCTCTACGGAGAAGCCAAGGCGGAAGAGGGCGAGGCGGCCTGAGCGCGCGGCACGCGCAGACGCGCTGCGCGAGCTCCACCTCAGCAGGGCGCGCCCCACGCCGGGGCGTGTGAGGGAATCCGGGCGGATTTTGATCGCTCCGAGCGCGTGGGAGCGCGGCGGGGCTGCGGGCCTCAGGGGGCGACTTGCGGCGCGCGGTCGGGCAGGATGCGGGGCGGCTGGTCGCCGAGTGCCTGGATGCGCAGCATGCCCTCGTCGTCGTAGATCATCACATCGCGCACGCCGGCCTCGCGCAGCGTTCCGACGAGGTCGGTCGCCACGAGCAGCCGATCCGGCGCCTCCAGCGCCGACCAGCCGTCGCGGATCCTGCCGACGAATGCGGGACCCTGGCCTTGCTGGTTGCGGGTGCCGTACGCGAGGAACGGGGACACCCGATCGAGTTGGTCGCGATCGAAGCGCGCGAGGTCGTCGTTTTGTCGCAGCCCCCAGCCCATCGCGAAGATCAGCAGCGCGCCCGCGATCGCGGCGCCCAGCGTCGCCAGGCGTCGTATCGGCCAACGCTCCCAGACCTTCAGGGCGCCTCCGAGGCGAGCGTCGCGCGCGCTCGCGAGCGCCTCTCGAACGATCGGCGCGGCGCTCACCGCCGTCTCGGCCGTCTCCGACGGCGGCGCGGAGGGTCGCCCGCGATGCCTGCGTCGCACCTCGGCCATCGACGCGTAGAGGTAGCGGGTCTTGAGCTCGGAGAGCGCACACGCCTCCCGATAGTCATCGCTCGAGATTCGCTGATTCACCTCCCGCTGGAGCGCTTCGGAGAGTTCCGGAACCCACTCGGAGAAGAGCAGCGGGGACGTGATCCCGACGTCTGGAAACTCGTCCTCGAGCACGACCGCCGATCGACACAGCAGGCCGACCAGGATCGCCGTGCCGCTGAGGTCACCGGGCCGACCCACCGATTCGGCCAGCAGCGCACTGCGTTCACCTTGCGTCGGGTAATCCAGATCGAGGCACCAGGCGATGCGATCGGTTGCGCTCAGCTCGGGGGCTTCGCCCGCGGCGCGCCGCCGCAGTGCGTGGGCGATCTTCTGGAGCGCCTCCGTATCGAACACGGAAACCGTCGGCGGAGCCTCGTCGGCCGCTGGCGGCAGGGCACCCCAGTCCTGCGAGGCCAGCACCTCGTCGTCGATGCGTTGTAGCAGCGCGACGTTGTAGGCCACGATCGCGCGCAGCACCTGCGGCGAGAAATAGCTCGATCCGAGCTCGGTCTTGCGGGCTTGCAGAGCGAGTAGCTGCTCGCCCGCGCGCCCGTCGGCCTGATAGAAGTCGGCCGCGTGGAAGAACTCGGCCTCGATCTCGGGAAGGCGCGGATCGTAGTCGACGCCGCACCGCTCGCACAGCTCGTGCAGTCGCGGTGTCAGCTGCAGCGGATCCAACGGCGGTCGGCCCGCGCCGGCGTTGCACAGCAGCGTGATCACGTAATCGATCGCTGGGATGCGCGCCTCGACGCCTTCGCGTTCGAGTGACTCGGCGCCGAGCATCAGGTCGAGGAGATCGAGCACGCCGCGCCGGTCGTGCGCTGCGCACTCGGGGAGCGTGGAACGGAGCTGGGCGATCGGGACCCGAAAGGCGATCGCGCGCATTTCGGCTTCGAGCGAATCGAGGCGGGCCTCGATCAGCGCATAGGCCGCGAGATCCGGCTGCCTCGGCTCGTGGCCAATCAGCGCCATCAGATCGTCGTTGAGCGTGCGCCCGGTCTTGGCGATGTCGGTTTTTTCCGCCGAGAGGCCCGAGGGCGCGAGCACCCGCCACGCGGAGCTCAGTGCGCGCAGGCGATCGACGAGCGCGCTCAGCCCGGCGGCGATGCCGCTCTCCCGCTCGTCGCCGCCCTGCGCTCGCGTTCCGCTCGACTGAGTCACATCCGCTCCGCGCTGGAGAGCTCGTCGACGGCCCGCCTAGAAGATCGTCTGGCCAAAGTTTGGGCTGCAGGGACCCACGGACTCCGGCTGCATGCCCGCGGTGTTGCAGCCGACCTTCCCGCCGACCGGCACTCCGCTTGCGTCCGGCTTCGCGTAACCCCAGTACTGGACGAAGCCATCCCCGTCGATGTCGGCACCCGCGTCCGCGGTGAAGCCCGCGCTGTCGCCGCTCACCGCGACGCCGTAGGAGAAGTAGACCCGGCCCTCGGGCACGAAACCCAGCGGCGCGAAGTCGCTGTTCACGGCGTCGAAGGTCGCGGCCACGCTGCCCGGAATCGCGGGCGGCTCCGCGTCGGCGACCAGGTAGGCCTCCTTTTCACCGTAGTAGCTCTCTTCGAGCACGCGGATCGCGCCGAGGTTGGTCTTGGCCTCGGCGGTCTTCGATCGCAGCTGGTAGCGGGTCATCAGCGGAATCGCGACCGCCGCGAGCACGCCGATCACCGCCACGGCGACCATCATCTCGAGCAGCGTGAAGCCCGTCTGGCGCTGCCGCCGTATCACCCGGATCCCCATCCCCGCGTCATCGGCGCTTCCGCACGGCGCCTCAAGCGGATTGTCGGGCTGCCCAGCGGGGCGCCGGCAGGGTTGAGCACGCCGGGCGCGCTTGGAAATCCCGTCGTCAGCTCCGGACCTTGGAAGCGCGCTTGCCGGCTCCTTGGAGCGCCCGAGGGCGTCGGTTTCCCCATGGAAGCGGCGGGCGCGAGGCGGTTTCGGTGATTCTGGCTCGCGAAGCCCGCCAGATGCGCGTGGGCTCACGCCCGCCGGAGGGTCGCGGTACAGGCGAATCGGGTCACAAGTGAGGTTCAGGGGTCCGGGATCGCCGGATCCGTGGTGGGGCGCTGAGGATCTCTCCGGACCAGGCATTCGCCTCGCCTCGGGCATCCGGTTGCGCAAGTCGGTCTTCGGCTCCGTCCATGTCCAATTTCGACATGTGGCAGCCCCCTACGCACGCTCGGGTATTACGGCATTCCGCAAGGGCGCGAATCCGCGATTGGTTTTGCATTTCCGCGCGGTTGGTAGGAATTCTCCGATCCCCAACCGGTGCGGCGGGCCCGCGTGAATGATCAGTTCGAGGCCCAGAACCACAACGGCCCTGCCTGGCCTCGCTCGAGTACCTGCCGGAGCCGGGCGCGCTGCTCTCGCTCGGCTCGGGTCTGGCGCTGCTCGGATGGATCGCGCGGATCGGCCGACGGCGCGCGTCGGGTGCGTGAACCGCGGAGGCGTAGAGAGCCGTCGAAGCTGCTGCCCGGCACCGTCCGCTGCCTGAGCGGCTGGCGCGACTCCGCAGAACGCTGATTGTGAGCGCGATTCACGTGTGCGTGTTGGCGCGATGGGGTGTACCCCGGGGGCAGCTTCTTGAGCTGCACGCACAACTAGCCTGGGCTGCGTGGTTTTCGATCGGCTTGCGGCTCCGACAAACCGTCGCGTAGGGCAATTCTCGCGACTTAATTTTTACGTTTACCCAGTTTTTTTGTTGACATTTCCCTAAATCCGGGTCCAACGTGATTCGTCCTCGTCGGCGGGGGCCAGGCCGGTGGTCCGCCCCGGAGGGCGCGGGAGAGTCGAAGAGGACAGGGGGGTTGGAGAGGGAGGGCGCGAGAACGCGGAGCGCCGGGACGAGACTCGGCAAAGAGGGGTGCGAGATGACGGAATCCGCAAGGGCGTCGCTGTTGTTCGCGGCTGGGGTGCTGTTCTCGGGGATCTTCTTTCTCGCGGTTGCGGACGGGGCCCACGCCAATCACTCGAACTGCTGCGTGGATCACGCCCCGCTCGCGGGTTGCGACGATCCGGGCTGCGAAGCGACCGTCTGTGCGGCCGATACCTTCTGCTGTACGACGGAGTGGGATCAGCTGTGCGCGGACGCCGCGGTTGCCCAGTGCGGCGCCTTGTGCACGGCGATCCACAATACGATGAGCACCGGGGCGAGCCCGTTTGGCCCCGTCGTCCCCGACTCTTCGAGCGGCGGCTTCTACGACAACGTCAAGACTTCTCCGCTCCAGACCGGCGACACGATCTCCGTTGCGTGGCTGATGCACGCGGAGGAGGCACTCACGAACATCGCCGGTGTCATCTTCCGCGCTCACTACGACTCGGACGAGCTCGATCTCATCCACACCTGGGGCGGGCCGTTCTTCTTCAACACCACGCCGATCGGGGGCGGACCGCCTCCGACGATGATCTCTCCCGGCGGGGGAACGGTCTTTCCGTTCTCCGCGACGGTCCCGCCGCTCCCGAGCAGCAGCCCGGGCGGATTCAGCGAGCTGCGCACCCACGTGGGCTGGCTGTCGCCGAGCTTCGCTCTCGGCTCCGGAGGGACGCTCTTCACCTCGAGCGAGCTGACCTTCGCGACGTTCGCGCTTCACGCGCGGCACACCACCTCGCTCAACAACAGCGACATCGACTTCTCGGTGCCCTCCGCGTGGCTGATCCGGCACGCGCCGGCGTTCCTGCCGAATACGACCTATCCCGGCCCGTTGTTCTCCGTCTGGGTGCCGGGAGGAACGTTCTCTCCGGGCTTCTTCACGCCGAACAGCTTCGTCTTCACGAGCAGTCTGTTTCTACCGTTCCAATTCTGGCTGAACCCGGAACCGCAGATCGCCGCGCACCTGGGGCTCGAGCACTCGCCGTGCGACAACTGCGCGCTCGACATCGACGGCGACGGGGACGTCGACGCGGACGACATCACGCCTTGCGTCGGCTGCACCGTGCCCGGGTCATGCCCGCTCGCGTGCGAGCAGTGGGACCTGAACGGCGACGGCGTGGTGACGCTCGTCGATTTCTCGTTCTACACCTCGACCTGCCCGGCCGTCCCGCTGCTCTGCCCGTTCGGGCCCGTCGACCATTACAAGGTGTACCGCCTGGCCGCGCCGCAGCCCCCGCCGCCCGACCCGGTGCAGCTCGACGACCAGTTCGGCGGCGGCGTGGTGGCGCTCAACAGCCTCGAGAAGATCGGCGTGCCGGTGAGCAAGGCGATCGCGCCGGATCCCCCGACCGGCGAGCTCGTCCGCCCGTTCGAGCATTTGTCCTGGTACGACTTCTTCGAGCCGCAGCCGATCCGCAGCGTGCTGGTGGACAACCAGTTCGGCTCCGGACCCTGGGACGTGTTCGACGGCCGCTTCCTGCTCGTGCCGGCGATCAAGGACCGCCAGGGCGAGATCAAGCTCGACCAGCACTGGAAGTGCTACGACGCGAACGCGCCAGCGCCGGGCGTGGTGGTGAACCTCCAGGATCAATTCCACCTGGAGCCCAACGTCGTGGTGGGCCCGGGGCGCTACCTCTGCAACCCGGTCCAGAAGACGATCCCGCCGAACCCGCCCGAGCCGCCGCCGCTCTACCCGGATCAGCATCTCGCGTGCTACGAAATCGTCGACGCGCCGCTCGGGCAATCGCACACGCTCGACGACCAGTTCGGAGCGCATCTGGCGCCGGTCGGCGCGCCCGAGCTGCTCTGCCTGCCGTCGTTCAAGACGTTGGGTCCGACCCCGACGCCCACGCCGACCGCGACGCCGACGCCGACCGCGACGCCCACGGCGACGCCGACGCCGACCGCGACGCCCACGGCGACGCCGACGCCCACGGCGACGCCAACGCCCACGCCGACGCCGACCGCGACGCCCACGCCGACGCCGACCGCGACGCCCACGCCGACGCCGACCGCGACGCCGACTGCGACGCCGACGGCCACGCCGACCGCGACGCCGCCCATCCCCTTCATTGATCACTACAAGGTGTATACCTTGCAGCCCGAGGCGATCCCGATTCCGGGTGTCATCGTCGAGGATCAGTTTGGCCTCGGCGCCGTCGATCTCACCAACCTCGGCAAGCTGGCAGCCCCGGTCAGCAAGGCGCACGTTCCGGATCCGCCGTCGGGCTTCCTGTTCCGGCCGGATGAGCACCTCTCGTGGTACGAGATCTTGTTCGACCCGCAGCCGACGCGACAGGTGCGCATGAAGAACCAGTTCGAGCCGGAGAACAAGGGCGGCTTCTCGTTCGTCGGTGACGGGCGCTTCCTGCTCGTGCCCGCGATCAAGGACTTCGTCGGCGGGATCACGCTCGACCAGCACTGGAAGTGCTACGACGCGTTTCCGCTATTCGATCCCGACGTGGCCGTGAATCTGCTCGACCAGTTTCACCTGGAGACCAACGTCGTGGTCGGGCCGGCGCGCTACGTCTGCAACCCGGTGGAGAAAAACTTCGAGGGCCCGCCGCCGCTGCCGGACGAGCACCTGACCTGCTACGACATCTTCGACCTCCCGCTGTTCGAAATCCACGATCTGCTCGATCAGTTCGGAATTCATCCGAGCTTGTTCGTCGAGAACCCCGAGCTGCTGTGCCTGCCCTCGATCAAGTACCTCCCGGAGCCGGGCGCGCTGCTCTCGCTCGGCTCGGGGCTCGCGCTGCTCGGCTGGCTCGAGCGGCGCAGGCGGCGGCGCTCGACCGGCATCTGAGAGGGGAACGATCGGGGGACATCGAGCCCGCCACTCGCGCAGCGCGGCGCGCGGGTGGCGGGCTCAGCCGCGCTCGCTCGCGCGCCGCTTCATCTCGGCGAGCAGGAAGCGCATCTTTTCGGCCTCGGGCTGCGCGGCGTCGAGCTCGAGGCTCCGCTCGAGATGGTGGATCGAGGCGATCGGCTGCTCGAGCTGGGCGTGAAGCAATCCCAGATACTTGTGGGCCATCGGGTAGTCCTCGCGGACGCGCACCGAGCGGTCGAACAGCGCGGTCGCGTGTTCCCAGTCGCGATCCTTGAAGGCCTTCACGCCGAGATTGGCGAGCGCGATGTAGTTGAACGGGTTCAGGCGCGCCGCCTCGCGAAATTCCGCCAGCGCCTCGTCCTCGCGACCCGCAGCGAGCAGCAGCTGGGCGAGGTTCAGGTGCGGCACGTCGAAGCGCGGCGCATGGGCCATCGCCCGCTCGTACATCTCCCTCGCGCGCGCGTCGTCGCCCTGCAGGCGGTAGATGCGCCCGAGCGTGTTGTAGGCGGTGGCGAGCTTCGGGCTCATCTCGAGCGCCCGCTCGCAGAGATCGATCGCCCGATCGAGCTCGTCCTGATCGCGCAACACCTGAGCGAGCGTGGTGAGGGTCTGGGGCTGCGCGGGGCGGAAGCGCAGCGAGATCGCCAGATGCGCCTGCGCCTCGTCGAGCCGGCCCTCCTCGAGCAGCACGCTCGCCAGGCCGTCGTAGGCCGCCGCGTTCATGCGATCGATCTCGAGCGCCGCCCGAAAGGCCTCGCGCGCGGGCTCGAGCTCGCGCTTGCGGAGCCTCAGGCGACCGATGGCGTTGTAGGCTGCGGGCCCGCTGGTTCCCGGGTCGACCTCGATCACCTCGCGCAGCAGCCCGAGCTGTGTCGCTTCATCGTGTCGGCGGCCGGCGATGCGGGCGAGCGTCAGCCGCGCCGGCCCGGATCGCGGGTCGAGCTCGAGCGCTCGGCGCAGCTGCGCCTCGGCCTCCTCCACCCGGTTGAGCAGCAGCAGCACCGAGCCCAGCGAAGCCAGCGTGGCGGCGTCGTCGGGCTGGCGCTCCGCGACGCTCTGAATCATCTCGTAGGCCTTCTCGAACTCCCCGTAGGTCTGGTACGCGCCCGCGAGGACCTGCCTCGCCCAGCGATCTTCGGGCACCGCGGCGAGCGCCTGCTCGAGCTTGCGGATCGCCTCCGCCACCTCGCCCGCGATGTGCTGGTGGACCGCCGCCTGCACCTTCTCCCAGTGCGCGACCATGTCCTTCGGATCGAGCTCGTAGGAGTCGGGTGTCGCCGGGACGGCGTCTTCGGCGCTGAACACGTAGCCGAGTGCGCGCAGCAGCTCCTTGGTTTCCCTGTCGAGCGGAAGGTTCTGCTGCGCCGCGGTGCCCATGTAGGGGTCGTCGCCGACGAAATCCCGCAGCTGCGCGTGCAGCTCGGCCGCGACGACCGGCTTCTCGTCGTAGCGGTTGACGAGCTCGCGCGGATCGCTTCGCAGATCGTAGAGCTCCGGGCTTGGGGCGTGGATGAACTTGTAGTCGCTGCGATGCACGCCCAGCAGCGGCGCCCAGCCGTGGAGTACCTGGGTCGAGAGGTTCTCGATGTAGAGCGCGCGCGGTCCCGGGGGCGCGGGCTCGCGCAGGCTGCGGCCGTCGAGTCCCGGCGGTGCGGCAATCCCGACGAGGTCGAGGATGGTGGGCATCACGTCGATCAGCGAGGCCTGGTCGGTCGCGCGCATACCCTGCGGAAAGGGCGGCGGCGCGCTGAAGATCAGCGGGACGTGCAGCGTGGAGTCGTACATCAGCAGCGCGTGGGTCTGCTCGCCGTGCTCGCCGCGCCCCTCTCCGTGGTCCGCGGTCAGCACCACGAGCGTGCGATCGCGGACCCCGAGCGCGTCGAGCCTCGCGAGCAGCCCGCCGACCTGCTCGTCCGTGTAGGCGATTTCGCCGGTGTAGAGGTCGTGCGCGTAGCGCGATCGGTAGGGCTGCGGTGGCAGGTAGGCGGCGTGGGGGTCGAAGTAGTGCGCCCAGTAGAAGAAGTTTCCCGCGCGCGCGTTTGCGTCGAGCCAGCGGAAGACGGCCTCGTTGGTGAGCTCGGCCGGCCGCTCGCGAAACATGTGGGGCGAGTGCTTGACGCCCTTCGTCAGGTCGTCGTCGTAGTCGTCGAAGCCCTGCGGCAGCCCGAACCGCCCGTCGAGCACGAACGCCGAGATCGCGGCGCCGGTGCGATAGCCCGCGCCCTTGAAGCTCTCGGCGAGCGTCTGGACGTCGTCGGTGAGGCGGAAGGTGCCGTTCGCGCGCGCCCCGTGATGGAAGGGGTAGAGCCCGGTGTGAATCGAGCTGTGCGCGGGCAGCGTCGAGGGCGACGGCGTGATCGCGTGCGCGAAGAGCACGCCCGACTGCGCGAGGCCGTCGAGGTGCGGCGTCTCGACGCCCGCGTGCCCGTAGGCGCGCAGGTGGTCGGCGCGCGTCGTGTCCATCGTGATCAGCAGCACGTTGAAGCCCCGCAGCAGGCCGGAGGCGGCGTCGATGCCCGCCGCCGGCGCGAGTCTCGGCAGGGCCGGGTCCGCGAGCGGGACGATTGCACGGGTGATCGGATCGGTCGGAGGCGCGCTCGGATCGTCCGCACGGCCGAGCGTGTAGATGGCGGCCGCGGCGGCGCCGAGAAAGGCCAGCGAGGCCAGCGCGATGAAGCGGCGAGCCGGCCGGCCGCGGCGCTCCTTCATCGAAGCGGGCTCGGCGTGCTCGGTGTCGTCGGACTGTCCAATGCGGAGCCTCACGCGATCGCCTGATCGACCTGGCGGGAACACTACACCGAAGGCGCGTCATCGTCATTCGCAATGCGCGAGATCGACCGCGCCGCGGCTGCGCCGCCGACGCGCCGCGATCGACGGCCCGATCGGCTCGCCCCCGGGCGCGCCCGGACGTCGGGTTCCCCCCGGCTCCCCATGGGAAACCGCGAGCTTGCGGATGCCGCTGCGATCGTGTACCGAACCCTCGCACCCGCCGAATGGCCCCACCCCCGCGATCCAGGACGATGCCGAACCCCAGTGCGACGCTGATCATTCCGGTCGAGAACCAGGTGCGAGAGCTCGACGCCAAGCTGCTGCTCGCGTGCATCGCGGCCGAACGCGGCTTTCCGGTGGTGTTGGGATCCCGGGCGTTCGTCCACTACCGCGTGGACTCGATCCCGAGAGGCGTCTACCTCGCCAAGAGCATGCGCGCGCTGAGCGAGCGCATGTTCGGAATTCTGCGCGATCTCGGTCACCACATCGTCGCCTGGGACGAGGAGAGCCTGGTTCGCCCGCCCGACGAGTACTTCTACCGGCGCCGCCTTTCGGCGCGGACCATAAAGATGGCCAGCGCGCTGTTCGCCTGGGGACCCGACGACGCGCGGGTCTTCCGGGATTTTCCGGGCTACCCCGGTACGCCGATCGCGATCACCGGGAATCCCCGCGCCGACATGATGCGCGAGGAGATTCGGCCCTATTTCCGCGCCGATGTCGAGCGGATCCGCCAACGCCATGGACGTTTCGTCCTCGTCAACACCAACTTCGGTCACGTCAACCACTTCGTGCCCGCGCTCCAGCCCAAGCCCGGATCGACCGGAACGAAGGACGGCTTCCGCGCGGGCCTGGCCGAGCACCGCGCGGTCATCTTCGAGCACTTCCAGAAGATGCTGCCGGCGCTCAGCGACGCGCTTCCCGATCACACCATCCTGGTGCGTCCCCATCCCACGGAGCGGCACGACACCTGGATCGAGGCCGCGGCATACCACGGCAATGTCCGGGTCGTCAACGAGGGCAATGTGATTCCGTGGCTGATGGCGTGCGACGCGCTGATCCAGAACTCGTGCACCACGGCCGTCGAGGCGGCAATTCTGGATACGCCCGCAATCACCTACGAACCCGTCGCATCGGAGCGATTCGACGTCGCGCTCACCCGCGACCTGACGCACCGCGCCGCGAGCCTCCCCGAGCTCGTCGATCTCACGCGCTCCATCACCCAGGGAAAGCTCGGGGTTTTCGAGTTCCCGAATCGCCGTGAACGCATCGCGCACCACATCGCTGCGCTCGACGGGCCGCTCGCCTGCGAGCGCATCCTCGATGCCCTCGAATGCCGAGGCTATGCGGATCAGGCGCCACCGAGTACGGGTGTGATGCGGCTCGCCAAGGGCCGAATCCTCAACCGACTGCGCACCGTGGAGAAGAAGATCAACGAGCGGAGGCCCGGGCATCGGAATCACGGCGACTACCACGCCCACCGCTTTCCCGAGATTGCCGTGCAGGAGCTCGAGCGACGCATCGGCCGACTCGGGCAGCTGCTCGGAAGGTTCGACGGCATTAGGGTCGAGCAGCGGTCTCGGCACCTGTTTTCGATCGCTCGTTGATCGTTTCGCGCCGCTGTGCGCGGTGCGTCAATCGGTTCTTCCGATCGAATAGCCGAACCGCCTCATCAGCCCGCCGGCCTCCGCCTCGACGAGCGCGATCTCCGCTGCGGTAAAGCGCGAGCGCCCTTTCCCCGTCTGGCCCTTGCGGAAGAAATCGGCCGCGTCCTCGCCGCGCTTCGAGCTGATCGCGCGGAGCTTCTCGATCCGACACGCCTCGAGGGCCTCCTCGATCTGCTTTTCGGTCGCCGACAGCCGGAGGAATTCGGCGACCCTCTCGAGCTCCGCGGCGGACTGCGCGGTCAGATCCTCGTAGCGAATCCGGATGTGGGGCTTGGGCTGCCCCATCCAGTACTCGGTGTGCTCGCGCCACGCCCGGCTCTGGAGGCGCACGTGGTCCGCCCAGTCCTCGGCCTTCTCGCCGACGAAGTGGTGCCGAAAGTCGTAGAGAGAGGCGATCGAGTCGAAGGGGTTTCGCAGCAGATGGATGAAACGGTTGTAGCGCTGCCCGTCCAGCTTGTGGGTCTTGATGACGATTCCGCAGGCTGGGCGCGGAAATACCACGTCCCGATAGATCGAGCCCGCGCGCTCGCCCGAGAGCGCCTCGACGAGCTTGCTCAGCCAGGTGTTTCCGGAGCGCGGGAAGCTCGCCAGCGCCACGTTGTTGCGCAGGAAGATCTTCCTGAGCAGGACCAGCCGCTTTCTCGTCCACTTGTTCATCGGTGAAGAACTCGGAGGGAAACGATGGTTCGGTCGGGCTTCCCGATCAGGATATCCATACCGCAGCGCGGGAGCGAAGGCGAGCGCGGGCTGCGCGCTGTTGCCCGCGATTCGCGCGGGTGGTAGGGTCGTGCTCACCGCGGCTTCGCCGCCCCCGAGTGCGCTGCCCCAAGTGGGGCGACGTCGAGGATTCTTGTGTCCCAGCCCGAAGAGAAACCGACCTTCCGCGTCGGGGGCGCCTGTGAGCTCGGCATCTCGTCCGAGGATGTCGCGCGCTTCTACGGCGACAACTGGGCGCGCCGGATCGCTCTCGCGATTCCGAGCTTCTATCGCTGGCAGTTTTGCGAACCACCCGAGAATCGCGGTGAGGATCACAATTGTGTCGCCGCTACCGACGACGGCGGAGTGCTCGGCGTGATGGGGCTCAACAGGCGCCACTTCTGGCTGGCCGGAAAGCTCGTCGAGGCCGCCGAGCTGACCACCTGGATCGTATCGGAGCAGGCGCGCGGTCTCGGCGTGGGGCGACGCATGATCCGGTTCCTTCAGGAGCGCTACGGCGTGCTGCTCGGAACGGGGATCACCGGCGAGGCACTGCCCGTGTACCTGACCAGCGGCTTCCGTTTCATCCGGTACATCCCGCGCTTCGTCCGCATCTACGATCTGTCCGCTCTGCGCGACTACGTCGAGGACAACAAACTCGGTGAACGGCTCAGCGCCCAATGGTCCGAAGCCAACGCGGTCCGCTACAAGGTCGAAGAGGCCGATCCCGCCGCACTGGCGCTCGCGGAGACGGACTTTGCGCGGAGCTTCAACTTCTACCGGCGCGACCGAGCGCATCTGGAGTGGCGGTTCGCGCGGCATCCCGTCTATCAGTACGCGGGGTTCGTGGTTCGGGGCAACGGAAGCGGCGTCAGCGTCGTGATGCGGATCGAGGAGATACCCGGTGCTCGGATCGCCCACGTGGTCGAGATCTTCGGCGATGACGCGGACGTGCCCGCCGCGTTGAGCTTCATCGACCAGTTCAGTCTGGACAACGGGGTGGCCGCCACCGACTGCTTCTGCGTTGCGTCGAAGATCACACGCAATTTCGTGACGATGGGATGGTTCTCGACGATCGACGACTACTTCTTCCAGTTCATCCACCTGTTCCACCCGCCGGAGCTCCGCGTTCCTCCCACGACCTCGCTGATCTACTGGGCGCGCGACGACATGCGCAGCCTCGCGGACACGTCTCGCCTGTACGTCACGAAAGCCGATCAGGATCTCGACCGGCCGACCTGCAGTTACTACGAAAGCCGTGGCATCCCGCTCGAGTGACGCCGCCGGATCGTCGGTGCCCAACCTGATCGTCACGCTCGAGGAGCGTTTCCTCGTGCGCGACCCGGTGCTCCTGGTCGGGGTCGCGCGATCGGGCACGACGCTCACGGGCCGCTTGATCGGGAGCCTGGCGGAGATCGAGTACGAGTACGAGCCGTGGCTGCTCCGACAGCTCCCGATCTTCGCGGGCCTGGGGCTGATGAGTCGCGAAGCGGCGGCCCTGCTGATGCGTGGCCACGCGCAGGAATTGCTCGTGGGCCACCTGCTGGGCCGCAACGTCAACACCCGCCCGAGCGACGACAGCCGGTTTGCGAACACCAAGACGGAAGCGGAGCTGCGGCGGCGTTGGTCCTCGCTCGGCGATCGGGCCGACGTCGAGCGCGAGGTCCGAGATCGCGGTCTGCGGCTTTGCACCAAGCTGGTGAACTGCCACGGGCTCTACGACGTCTTGGACGAAGCGTTCCCACGCGCCCACTTCGTCACGATCCACCGCAACGGCTTCGATACCGCCCACAGCCTCGCGGCGCGCCGCTTGCTGGACGACGACGTGCTGCAGTACGAGGATACCGTGATGCCGCGCCGGCGGGCGGCGGCAGGACAGCTGGTGCCGTGGTGGCTCGAGCGGGAGCGGGAAGAGGAATTCGCGAAGTGGGACGTCTACTCCCGTTGCCTGCACATGTGGACGAGCCTGATCGAGCAGCACGAGCGCTCTTGTGCGAGCCATCCGTCGATCCGAGAGCGGCTTCTCGAGATTCGCTACGAAGATCTGCTCGCCGACGTGGACGGCACGCTCGATCGGATCACCGAGTTCATCGGAACGGGCACGCGCACCGAGCGGACGCGGCAGATCGCGGACTCCGTGGATTCGCTGCGCGACCGCCGCCGCGCGCCGCCCAGCGATACGGATCCCGGCGTGCTCGCGCGGGCCGAGGCGGCGATGGGCCGACTCGGCTACTAGGCGGAGCCGAACGCCGCCGCGATACGCAGGTCGAAGGCGTTGCCGGCCGCATGCGGGCGGCGCGAGGCGGCCGGCGGTAGCGAGCGCTGCGCGCGCTAGCGGCTGCCGCCCGCGACCTCCGGGAAGTACCGAGTTCGGCTCCCCGTGACCCCCGCCTCCAACCGCAGCTCGTCGCCCTGGAATGCGATCTGCGGGTGCTTGCCGCCGGGTGCATCGTTGGTATCGACGCGGGCGAGCAGCAGTGGATCTTCGAGCGTGGCGTTGATGGCGCGCTCGACGGTGAATCCGAGCTTCAGGCCGACCTCCTGGCAGAACTTCGCTTCGCGGCGGCCGACGGCATTTTCGCCGCCGTAGGGATACGAGACGAACGGAATCTCGAGGCCGCCCGAGATCTCGCCGAGCAGGCGCTGATTGCTCGTGACCTGCTGATGCATCTGTGCCTCGTCGAGCGTGGCGAGCGGCAGATGGTCGAAGGTGTGGTGACCGAGGTAGCGCCGCTCCGCGAGGTCCCGCACCTGGCTGCGGCCCATGTAGGTCGCTTCGCACCAGGCCGCTTCGTCGTCGACGAGATCTCCGAACAGCGCCTCCACGAAGCGCTCGGCCTCGTCCCGCTCGAGGCCGAAGTTCAGGTACCACTTCACCAGTGCGGCTTCGGGCTCGTCGTAGCGGTAGGTGCGGCAGGCGATCTCCCGCTGGCGATCGAACTCCACCCTCGAGACCCCCGCCCGGGTGGCCCTCGCGCGCAGCGCCGCGGCGATGTCGCCGGGCGCGACGTTGGCTCGCACGAAATGGACCCTGTGGACGTGGAGCGCCCGCCCTCTTTCGAGCGGTCGACCGCAGACGAAGAAGAGCGCCGGGACGTTCAGGCGATCGAGCACCGGGAGTGCGTTCTCGTACTGACAGCGCAGTCCGTCGTCGAAGGTGATCAGGCACGCGCGCGGCGGGAGCGGCTTTCCCGAGTGGACCGCTTCGAGGATCGCGTCCCCGCTCACGAATGCGAAGTGGCGGCCGAGCTCGGCGAGCTGCGCTTCGAGCCGCGCGGGCGACACGGGGTAGATCGCGGGGTGAGGGTAGTCCGCGGACTCGCGAACGTAGTGATAGCCCACGGCCAACAGCATCATGCGGCGGACCCTCCTATCGCTCCGAGCCATGCATCGATTTCTGGATGCGGTGCGCGTCGCGTTGGACTTCGCGTTGGGCTTCGCGTTGGATCACCGATGGGCCCATCGCTGGCTTCGCGCCCGGTGTCATGCTAGCCGATCCTGATCGCAGTCGGAGCGGGTGAACAGCAGCGCCTCGTCGGAGAACAGCTCGGCGCCCCTCTCGGACACTTCGGGGTCGATCCAGTAGGCAGCGCTCAGACCCCGGGTCCGGAAGTCCAATGGCTGAAACAGGCGCGGCAGGGAATCCTCGGCCCGATCGTCGCGCAGGAAGCCCGCGGCCTCGAGCGCGCGAGAGGGGCGCAGCGAAGTGGAGCACAGGTCGACGAAGGCGACCTCCTCGTCCTGCGCCTGCGTCAGCACCTCGCGGATCATCGTCGGGTAGGCGGCGCTCGCGCCCAGGAACTCCAGCACCTGCAGCACGCGCTCCTCGCGATCGCGGAGCACCTCGACGCGCGTCACGAGCAGGCCGGAGATCGCCTTCGGCGCATCGGCCGCAAAGAAGCGAACCCGGTAGCGGAACCGCGGATGCGAGATGTAGCGCCAGCGAAGGAACGCCGATCCGCGCCAGGTCCCGATGAGATGGCTCGCGAAATGCTCTCGCCAGGAGCGATCCCAGCGCTCCGCGACCCGCTCGCTCCACCCGATTGCGCGAAGCCCGTCGCCGTGCACAGGCGGCTTCGGCGCCTCCGCGCTGCGCTCCAGGCGTCGCCAGCTCTCCGGGGAGAGCGGCTTCGGTCGATCTCGAAGCAGCGTCCGCAGCGCCGGAAGATGAACCGCCCGCGTCCAGCGCGGGATGCGATCGGAGGTCGCGAAGCCGAGGCGCCCGAGGATGGACTGGGTGGTCCGATTTCCACCGATCGTGCCCACCATCCCGAAGCGCCCGTCCATGACTTCGCGGAGCAAGCGCAGCGCCAGTCCGCGCCGGGGCGACACTTCGACCCAGGTCGTCAGCCAACCGCCCGGAACCTCGCTTCCAAACAGGCAGAACTCGAACGGAATCACGCCCAACATGGCGACGAGGTGGCCGTCCTCGGCCGCCTGAAGCACGGAGATCCGCTCGGGATCCGCGCGAAACGGGTGCTGCCAGACGAGGAGCTCGCGATCCCGCGACAGGACGTGGCCCGCCTTCCACGCGGAATCGATGAACGCCTGGAGCCGATCCACCTGACTGAGCGGGCACCAGTCGATCTGAAATCGGCTGGACATCGATCGTTACATCACCTCACCGCCGGCGATCGGCAGGTTGGTGCCGGTGATGTAGCTGCCCTCGGGGCCGATCAGGAACGTCACCGCCTGGGCGACGTTTTCGGGTGTCGCCAATCGTCGCAGCGGAATGCGCGCGGCCATCGCGCGAGCGCGGCTGTCGGGCTCGCCCTGCCACTGGTCGGTGATCACCGCAGAGGGAGAAATGGCGTTCACCGTGATTCCCAGCGGCGCGAGCTCGGCCGCCAGCGCCTTGGTGAGCCCCCAGAGCGCGCTCTTCGCGACCACGTAGCTCGACATCCCGGGCTGCGGCGATCCCCAGATCGCGGTCGAGAGCACGTTCACGATCCGACCGAAGCCGCGCTCACGCATCCCGGGCAACGCCTCGCGGGCCAGCGCGTAGGCGCCGCGTACGTAGGTGTGGAGGTAGCGCTCGATTTCGCTCCACTCCCCCTCGGCGAAGGGCTTGCGCACGATCGGCGGCGATGCGCTGTGGACGATCGCGTGCACGCAGCCGAAGCTGCCCAGTGCCGCGCCGACGAGCTGCTGCGCGCCGCTCGGCGAGGAAACGTCCGCCTGGACGGCCAGCGCCTGGCCACCGCGCTTCTCGATCTGCTCCACCACGGCGTCGGCGGCCTTGCGGTTTTCGAGGTAGTTGACGACGACGCGCGCCTTCTTCTCGCCCAGCGCGATCGCGCAGGCGGCGCCGATCCCGCGACTGCCGCCCGTCACGATCGCGGTGATCTCTTCCCACGCGACCTTCTGCTCGCTTCGAAGCACCATGACCTTCGCCTGGCCCGTCAGCACGGGCTCGCCCTCGCGGTCGAGGACCGCGGTTTCCAACTGCATGGTACCGACTTCTGATTTGTGCGAAACCTGCACCACGACCTCGATGTCTTCGCCGACGTACACCGGGCGCAGGAATCGAAGCGACTGCGAGAGCCACACCACACCCGGGCCCGGCAGACGCGTTCCCAGCACGCGCGAGAGAAAGCTCCCGATCAGCATGCCGTGAACGACGCGGCCCTTGAATCCGTGCTGCCGGGCGAAGCGCGCGTCCATGTGCAGCGGGTTGTCGTCGCCGGAGAGTGCAGCGAACTCGTCGACCTCGTCGCTCGAGACGCGGTGCTTCCAGCGCGCCGTCTCGCCTTCCTGGAAGGTCGCAAAGGGTCGCGGCGTCATTTCGCGCCTGCTCCCTGGGACTTCAAGAAGTCGCAGATCGCATCAAACGAGACGAGGTCCAGCATCGTGGTCGTGGAGATGCGGACACCGAACTCGATCTCGATCGCGAGCATGAGCTCCATGTGGTTGAGGGAGTCCCAGGCGTCGAGCGTCTCCATCGTGGCGTCGTCGGGAATCTGCTCGGGCGTGAGGCCGAAGAGCTCGCCCATCACCTTCTTGATCGAATCACGCGACATCCGACAGGTTCACCTTGATCTGCGTGGGAATCGAAGGGATGCCGAGGCTCAGGTCGAGCCGGAAGACGCCTTCGCCGACCGGGTCGAAGCCGCGGTCGGCGTAGAAGCGGGCCGCGAGTCGATTCTTCTCGGTTTCGACATAGCGCCCCTGGAGGAAGCGCGCGCCTCGCGCGTTCGCGCGCTCCGCCATCACCGCGAGCAAGACGTCCTCGATCTTGCGCCCGAGCACGCGACAGCTGAGCAGAAAGACGTCGAGGTCGGCGATTCCGTCGGACAACCGTACGATCGAAAGCCCCGTGATGCCGCTGTTGCCGTAGCGATCACTGAGGGCGAGCACGAAGGCCTCGACGCTCTCGTCGCCGATCAGCTTTTCGAGGTCGGCGACCGTGTAGCGCCGCGTCGTCATGTTGAACTGGTTCGTGCGCTGGCACATCTGCGCTGCGCGCGCGAGCGCCGGCCCGCCGAGTCGGGTGATGCTGACCTGCTGCTCCAGCGTCGCCAGGAACTCCTCGAAGCTCGCCGCGGACGCCTGGACGCTGCGACGCGCCTTCTGCTCCCGGTAGCGGCGTCCGCGCTGCCGGTCGCCCGCGGTCACATCGAGGCGCACGAACGACGCGAGGGTCTGCACGAAGGCCGGGCGCTCGGCGGGATCCTCCGGCAGCTCGGGAACCGCGACCTCGGGCAGGGCGGTGCGAACCCAGTCGCGCTCCGCGGGGTCGTCGTCGAGAAACACGAAGCTGTCGAGTCCGAGGTTCAGCTCCTCGGCAATCTCTCGCAGATTGCTCGCCTTGTCCTGCCAGTTGATGCGCCGCGCGGCGAAGTGCTCGCGCCGCAGCACCATGCCCGGATGCGCCTCGATCGCTTCGATCGCATCCGCCTCGTTGTTCTTGCTGCAGATCGCCAACAGCACGCCTGCGTCGTGCAGCGTGAGCAGCTCGCGCTGGAGGTCCTGGTAGGCCAGCGCGACGCCCTCGTCGCCGAGCTCGAGGCCTTCGAGGCCGTCCTCGCCGAGCACGCCACCCCAGAGCGTCTGGTCGAGGTCGAGCGCGCAGACCTTTCGGCTGGCGCCGCGATAGGCGCGCGCGTGCCGCGCGACGAGCTCGGCGAGGTCCGCAAAGCCCTGGGGGTTGAGCCGCATGCGCGCGAGGTACCAGAGTCGCGGATCCGCGATCGGTTGAGCGCCGTAGAACTCGCGCTGCGCGGCGAAGTCGACCACCGCGACGCGCGCGTCCAAGCGGCCGAGCTCGCGCAGCCCCCGGTGGAAGGTCTCCAACGCGAGCTGTCCGCGGACCGCCGCGCGGGGATCCAGCACGAAGCCCGCGGGCAAGCGCGCGGCGCCCAGCACCACCGGGTAGACGGTCGCGCCGGGCGCGCGATCCAGCAGCGCCTCGAGCCATCCGCGCAGCTCCGCGAGTCGGCGCTGCGCGAAGTCGACCGCCTCGTCGCCCGAGAACGCGAACGGCCGCTCGAAGAGGGGCGCGAGCAGATCCTCCGCCGCGGGAACGAGCAGCAGCTCGTCGGGCCGGGAGGCGTAGAGCTCGGAGGCGGGATTCAGGATCTGCTCGGGGATTTGCCCGAACGGGCCCAGCGCGATCCGCGCGTAGACGCCGGTGCGCTCGAGTGCCTCGCAGAGCAGTGGGGCGAGCGGGTCCGCGTTGAAGCTCGCGAGGACGGTCCAGCGGCTCTCGGGGAGCTCGCCGAGGTTGCCCTCCTGCTGCAGCCTCAGCCCCCGTGACCGCCGAGCGGCCAGTTCTCCCGAACTCACCCCGGGTACGGGGGTCATCGCACCTCTCCACCCACCCTCGACGTGGGAAATCAGTCCCAGCGGCGTCACAGCCCGGCGCCGCGATCCGTCAGGGAGCCGCCCCGCCAACCCATTCCAGCCGCCCGATGATAGGAAACTCGGCTCGCGATTTGGCATCGCGCCGGCGATCGCCCGGTCTTGCGCGCTGGAGCGGGCTGGCGGCCCGCGAGCGCGGCTCGCCGCCGCGGGCGCGTGGTCCGCGCGGCGCTTCACGCTATCGTCGGCGGGGGCGCTTCCGGCGCCTCGAACGAGATCGCGCGCGCCCTCCGATGAACGAGAACCTCGAAGCCGTCGCCGATGCGCTGCGCGGCGCGACGCCCGCGCAGCTGGATCTCGTGAACGGCGACCACCTCGACCGGGTGCACGCCGCCGCCGACCGGCTGCTCGAGCGGCGAAGCGACGCGGCGTTTCTCGACGCGCTCGAAGAGCAGCTGTTTCGCGACGAGCCCGCGCGCGCACTCGGCGCCCACCTGGCGCTGAAGCTCGCGCGCGCCAAGGCGTTCGTGGGGCGCCTCCAGGGGCCGCGTCACCTCTCGGTGGTGTTCGCCGTCTACAAGGAGCACGAGCGCATCCTCCCGCGCTCCGAGCACCCCGACGGCGAGGACTTCCTGCGGCGCAAGCTGCGGCAGCTCGAGTGGCAGTTCGAACGCAGCCCCGGGGTCGCGTGGGACCTCTGGATCGTCGACGATGGTTGCCCGCACGGCAGTGGGGCGATCGCCGAGTCGATCCTCGCCGACGAGCGCCTCGGTGATCGCGCCCGCGTGCTGTATCTGCGGGAAGGCATCGAACGCGGGCACCCGGTGGTCGCCTCGCTGCGCAGCACGGACGACAGCCAGAAGGGCGCGTCGATCGGGTACGGGATGGCGCGCGCCGTCGAGGAGCCCCGCGACCACCATATCGTCGTCTACACCGACGCCGATCTGTCGACGGACCTCGGCCAGATCGGGCTGCTCGTCGAGGGCATCGAACGCCGCGGGGCGGACGCGGCGATCGGCAGCCGCCGGCATCCGCGATCCGTGGCGGTGAAGCGGGGCCTGCGCGACGTCCGCGGCAAGCTGTTCATCTACCTCTGGAAGCGGCTGCTTCCGCCGCTGCGCGCCGTCACGGACGCGCAGTGCGGCTTCAAGGCGTTCCGTGCCGAGGTGGCGCGCGAGATCCTGACCGAGCTGTGCGAGAAGCGATTCGCGTTCGACCTCGAGCTGCTGCTGAAGGCCGAGCTCCGCCGACCCGGATCGATCGCCCCGATCCCGATCGCGTGGATCGACAGCGAGGCCGCGTCGACCACCACCGACACGCGGCCCTATCTGCCGATGCTGCGGGGTGTCGTCGCGATGTATCGCCGCTTCCTGCCCGCGAGTGCCGAGGGCGACGCGTACGCGGCGTTCGTCGAGTCCCTCGACGAAGCGGCGTGGCAGCGGTTGCTCGAAGCCGTGCCGAGCGCGATCGCCGAAGCCGATCCCCGGACCTTCGGCGCGAGCGATCTCGTCGACATCGAGGAGCTCCGGCGCGTCGCCCGCGCGCGCGGCTCCACGGGCGGCAGCGGCGCGTGACGCCACCGCGGGGCGTGTGCCTCGCGGCCCAGCATGCCGGCTTCGGCGGGCGGTCTTGCCCATGGCGGTGCGCAAGAAGTTGCGAAGCGGCGCGCGGAAGGGCATTTGGGGCCTCCTCGGCACCGCGGCGGGTGCTCGCGGCCTTTACGCGCCGCGCCGGGCGATGCGCGAAAGCGCCGCCAAGCGTGCGAGCCCGCGCGCATTTCGCCCAAGCCGCGGGCCGCCGGCCGCGCTTGGCACGGGCATTGCTCCGAAGGGGCGGAGCGCGCTCGGGTGCGCGCGCGAGAATCTCGCGTCTTGCGCGCAGCTGCGGCGATCGGGCGCGAGTCGTGATTGCGTCTCGAAACGTGGGGGAGCGCGCCGGTGCTCAGCCAGATCCGAAAGTTCGCGCTCGACGAGAGCGGCCTCGAGACCGTCGAGTGGGCGATCGTCGGCGGGGTCATCGCGGCGGCCGCCGCGGTGCTCTTCTTCACGATCGGTCAGGACGCGGCGCGCGGGCTCGGCTCGGTCCAGGCCGAGACGTCGAACATCCCGTAGATCCCGCCCTCTGCGAATTGGCGCCGGGCTTCGCTCGGCGCCTGGGCGCTACTTCTGTCGCGACGACTTCGGGCTCGAAGCAGAGCTCTCCTACGCCCGGGGTCGAATGGATCCCGACGAGGACGACGTCTGGATCCTCGGCTGGGGGGCCGACGCCGAGATTCGCCTGGGCGGCGCGCCCGTGGCCGCCTTCGCGGCCTATACCGGCGCGCTCGAGTAGCGCGCGGGCTCGGCAGCCGAGGCCGGATCAGCGCCGCGCGGCCCGCGCCTACTCCTGATCGCCGCCACCGAGCAGCGCGCCGAGGCCGCGCCGGATCAGCTCCTCCGCGGGGTCGGCCGGGGCGGGCGGCTTTTCGGCCTGCGCGGGCGGTTGCTCGGCCTGCGCGGGCGGTTGCTCGGCCGGCGCGGGCGCCTGCTCGGCGACCTCGGGCTGTGCGGGCGCCGGCTCACCGGCGTCGGGTCGCGCGGGCGCCGGCTGCGCGGGCGCGCGAGCGGCGGGCTCGCCCGCGGGCTGCGCGGCCGGCTCGCCGGCGGGCTTCGCGGCGGGTTCGGACGCGCGCTTCTTGCCGAGCAGCGCGTCGAGCCCCTTGCTCAGCCCGGTCTGCACGAGTGACGACGAGAGCTGCTGCGCGACGTACTGCACGTCCGGTTGCGCGCGGATCTTCGGCATCGAGCCCGCGAGTCGCAGCGGCAGACTGAAGCGGCCATTTGCATCGGTGAGATAGCGGATCTCCTTGGTGCCGCGGACCAGATCTTCGGTGAGCTTCTGCGACGCGACGAAGGTCATCCCGAGGTCGAGGATGCGATCGAGTCCGACCGTTCCCCTTCCGTCGAGCCGATAGTCGCGCGCGGCCAGCACCAGCTCTTCGAACAACGCCCGGCCTTCCCCGAGCTTCATCTTGCTGGACAACACCTCGAAGACCGTGTCCTCCATCCCGAACAGCTCCGGGTAGCGGGTGCGCACGTTGGGCGAGATCAGGTTGCTCAGGCCCGGGATTCCGGTGAGTCCACCGAGGGCGCTCTCGGCGATGTTGACGCCCTTGAGCACTCCATCCTCGACCGCGAGCGCGCCGGTACCGGTGAGCGCGTGGCGAATCGCCTCCCATTCCGCGCCCCGTCCAGCGAAATCGACGTCGGCGTCGAGGCGTCCGGCCATCTGCAGGATCCGCCCCGCGCCGAAGTGCGCGGCCAGCGCGGCGACGTCGACGCGCTTCAGCTCGCCCCGGAAGCCAAAAGCCGGCTCATCGGGCTTCGCCATGTCGTAGCGGCCCGAGCCCTCGAAGCTCCCGTCGAACGCGGCCAGCGCGATCCGCTCGAGCGTGAGCATCGGGCCGCGAAGCGACGCCCGGCCGTCGAGTGTTTGGTAGGCGATATCCCGCAGGCTGCCGCCGGTCGACCGGAACGTCGCGTCCAGCCGCGGGCCGCTCTCCGCGCGGCGGAAGTTGCCGCGCAGCTCGAGGTTCTCGAGGATCTCCCGCCGCTTCACGCCTTCGCCCGCGGCGCCCAGCGCCGCGACGTCGAGCGCCGGCGCGCTGAGCTCGAAATCGGTGTCGAGGTTGCCGAGCTGCTTCACGGTCGCGGCAACGCGAACCGGGCTTCCGTTGAGCTTGAAGTCGGTCGCCGGGATCTCGGCGCGATCTCCCTTCAGGGTGACCGTCGTCGTCAGGTCCTCGATCCGCAGGTCACCGTCGGGTTGGGCGACGCCGACGCGCCGCAAGCCGAAGGTCCCCTCCACGCGCGGAATTCGCCCCGCCGCGACGGGGCCCTTGGCGGCCAGCGCGAAGTCGACCGCACCCTCGGTCTCGACCGCGCGGGCCGCCGGAATCAGCCGGCCCCAGCCGTCGAGCGCCACGTCGCGCCCCGTGAGCTCGAAGTCGACCGGGTTCCCCGGAGCCAGGCCGATGCGCCCGCGGCCGGTGACGTGGGCTTTCGCGAGGTGGAGATCGAGCCCGGCGACTTCGATCGCGTCCGGCTGCCGCTTCACGTCGGCGTCGAGCGCGAGGCGAACACCCCTGGGTTTTGCGAATCGATCACCGTAGGCGATCGCCGCGTCGCTCGCGTCCATCGATACTTCGGTGTCGAGCGCGTCGGCGGTGCCCGAGAGCTTCACGCGCAGCGCGATCGGATCTGGCGACGAGAGCTCGGCCGGGATCGAGCCGCCGATCAGCGCGAGCTGCTTCAGGCGGTCGATGACGAGCGGGCCGAGATCGACGCGGAGATCGACCGGTGCGCGGGCCGCCGCTTCGGGGACGCCCAGCGGGCCCAACGTGCCTTCGACGCGAACGTTCTGCTCGGCGACACCGAGCAGCGCCGCCGCGAGATCCAGCTGGATCGGGCGCTCGAATCCGACGTCGGAAGCCGAGAAATCGAGCTGCTCGACGCTCAGCTCCGAAGCCGGAGACGCGCTGCGGTCGACGAAGCGCACGCGACCGTCGCGGATCCGCAGGGAGGAGACCAGCAGCGGCAGGGCGCCGGCCGGATCGTCGCTCTCGGGCCTTCGAGCCCGATCGCCCGCGGCGCGCCCGATCGAATCGAAGTTGAAGCCGCTTCGGGTCTTGATCACGCTGACCTCGGGGGCGTCGATCTCGACCCGCGCCACCTCGTAACGCCCGCGCAGCGCGGGGAGGATCTTGATCACCGCGTCGACGCGGTCGGCGCGCAGGAATGCGCCGTCCCCGAAGGACGGGTCCTCTCCGATCTCGACCGCGCTGACGCGCGCACCCAGCCCGCCGCGCAGCGAGACGCCGATCTCGTCGAACGCCACCGAGCGGCCGAGCGCCGACGAGGCCCGCTCGGCCAGCCAATCGCGATTGTCCGCGAGGTAGCGGTTGAGATTGTTCGCCGCGACGAACAGGGCCCCGGCGAGAATCAACAGCACCGCACCCAGGATCAGGATCTTGCGCATGACGCCCCTCCCGCGCACCGCATCGTCGAGCCGCGCCGCTCGGGACGCTTGGCCTCGCGACCGGCGCGCGTCCAAGGGTACCGGATCACACCGCGATCGGAGCGCCTCTCGTCGAAACGGCGCCCGCCGGGGTCGCCTCCGGGTCGCGCGGCGGCAGCGGAGGGCCGCTAGAGCGATACCTCGACGCCGAGGCCCGGGCGCTCGGCGACGTGCAGGCAGCCGTCGCGCACCTCGAAGCCGCCCGAGGCCGGGTCGCGGACGAGGTCCATGTGGCCGTCGAGGTCCGCGTATCTCAGGCCCGGCATCGCGAGCGCGAGGTGCGCGGCGGCCGCGATCGAGACGCGCGTCTCGTCGTTGCAGCCGAGCATGAGGCCGAGTCCGGCGGCGTGGGCGCGGTCGTGGATCGCGCGCGCGACGCTCGGGCCGCCGCACTTCATCAACTTGATGTTGATGCCGTGCGCGGCGCGGCGCTCGACGATCTCCGCGCACTCCTCGAGGGTTCCCGCGGACTCGTCCGCGACGATCGGCACCCGGCTTTCGCGGCGCAGCGCGCGCATCGCGTCGAGGTCGTGCGCTGGCAGCGGCTGTTCGAGCATCTCGAGCTCGACGTGGGCACAAGCGCGCAGCAGGGTTCTCGCATCTTCGAGCGAGTACCCCTGGTTGCCGTCCGCCCGCAGCACCGCCTCCGGGCCGACCGACTCGCGAAGCCGGCACAGGCGCTCCACGTCGAGTGCGACATCCTCGCCGATCTTGACCTTCAGCGTGCGAAACCCCCGGGCGATCCAGCTCCGCGCGGCGGCGAGCGTCTCCTCGACGCCGCACACGCCGATCGTCACCGAGGTCGGCAGCGCCCTGGGCTCGCCGCCCCAGAAGCGCACCAGCGGAACGCCCGCGTCGCGCGCCGCGAGGTCCCAGAGCGCCGTGTCGAACGCGGCGCGCGCCGCCGGGCGGTCCGCCGCGACGCAACGCGCGCGCTCGGCGAGCGGCGAGGGATCCGAGGGAACCTCGACGCCCAGCGCGAGCTCGCGCAGCGGGCCGCGCAGCGCGGCGAGGCAGCTCTCGTCGGACTCTCCACCCGCGTCGTTGGCGGGTGCGGCCCCGCCGACACCGACGACGCCCGCGTCGGATTCCGCGCGCACGAGCACGTTGCGCGCGAACGAGATCGTCTGGTTGGCGATCCGATAGCCTTCGCGCAGCGGTAGATCGACGCTCACGGCTTCGAACGAGCGGATCTTCACGGGCGCCTTCCCTCCTTCACGCGGGCGCTTTGCGGTCTCGGAGCAGCGTCCGCAGCGCGTCGATCAGCCGCTGCGGGCCCTGCGCGAGCGGATCGCAGCAGGGAATTCCGTGGCGGCGCTCGAGCTCGGCCACCCGGGCGTCGATCTCGGCGGGCTCGATTCCCTCGGAGCTCACCGCGATCGCGATCACGCGCGAGCGAAACACCGCTTCGATGACCTGGATGTGGACTTCGGGCGGCGCGATCGGTTCGTCGGGATGGTCGAGGTAGGTCTGGCGCGCGGGCGCGTGTTGCAGGATGACGCCCTGCGGCTTGGCCGACGCCAGGATCTCGAAGCCGCCGGGCGCGGCCGGATGCGTGAGCGCTCCCTGCCCCTCGATGAGGATGACGTCGGGCGACTCCGCGCGGTCGGCCTCGACGATCGCGTGCTCGATCTCGCCGGCCACGAAGTCGTTGACGAGCGAATCCAGCAGGATCGCGTAGCGCGCGCCCTGCATCCACGCGGTCTGGCCGGTGCCGATCAGCACCGCCCGGGTGTTCGAGCGCTCGAGCTCTCGGGCGAGCAGCGTCGCGGTGGTGCGCTTGCCGCAGCAGCAGTCGGTGCCCAGCACCGCGACGCGCAGCGCCCCGACGCGGTTGATGGCGCCCGTGAAGAAGTGCAGCCGATCGCGCGGCGGCGTCCGACGAACGTCTCGGATCGCGGCGCCGTTCTCTGCCGCGAGCTTCGACAGCTCGGGATCGTCGGAGAGAAATTCGTGAAGTCCGCTGTCGACGTTCATGCCGACGCGCAGCGCCTCGATCACGACGCTGCGATAGGCGTCGGGCAGGCGGCCGCCCTCGGGCGCGAGGCCGATCACCAGGTGCGTGGGCCGGCCGGCCGCCGCCTCGCGCGCTTGCGCGAGCGATGCGAAGATCGGAATCCCGCGCGGACCGATTCCGAGCACCTCGCCGGCGTCGCGACCCGCGAGCCGTGAGTCGAGCACGCCCGCGATCTCGTAACGCTCGGTGTGTCGAACGAGGCCGTTCGCGGTCTTGCCATCCCCGGTTCCGAACGCCCCCTCGCAGAGAATCAACGCCACGCCGTCCATGCCGACTCCTCGCGTTCCCGTTATGTGTCGAATCCTTCGCGCGCGTCGCCCACGTCGTCGGGCACGGCTTCCGCTCGGTCGAACCCGCCGGCGGACGCTCGCCGCGCGAAACACTTTCGCGCAGAACGCCCGCCTTTCCCAGCGCATCCGATGGCCCGCGCTACACTGCCCCCGTGGTGGCTCCGATCGGCGTCTCGAGTCGAGTCCGTGCGCCCGCGCTCGCGCTCGCGCTGTTGGCTCTGGGCGCCTGCGCGCACACGCAGACGGTCTGGCTCGACTGCGTTCCGAAGGACGTCACGATCTACCTCGACAAGGTGCCGCTGGAGCGGGTTCCCGATTACGTCGATCTCCGAGCCGACCGCCCCCACGTGCTCTTCTTCAAGGGAGAGGGCTACGAGCCCACGATGGTGGTGCTCGACGTCGAGGAGACCGCGGATGGGCCCGCGCTCTCGCCCGAAGACCTTTGCCTCGATATCGACTTCGTACGGCGCGAGCGCGAGCTCGACATCCAGATCGAAGAGTAGATCGACTCGCGAGCCCTTCGCGGCAAGTGCGCGCTCGCGTCCATCCGCTGCGCGAGCGGCTAGCGGGTGTGCGAGCTCGAGCGGCGCTTCGGTCGCGTCGGCTCCGCGCGCCGGACGACGAGCAGCGAGTCCAGGCGGCCACCCAGCGGCGCGGTCTCGAACTCCTCGGGATCGAACGGCGGTGGGTCGGGGTCCGCGTCCCGGGTCGAGCGGGCGAAGCGCTCGAGCCGACGGCCGTCGAAATGGGTGGCGAGATAGGCGCCACCCGCGCGCAGCAGGGCGAGTCCGACGCGCATCACCTCCGACCGGCTCCCTTCGCTGAGGTCCACGATCAGATCGAAGCGGTGCGCGCGGACATCGGTCAGGAAGCGCGCCGCGTCCTGCAGGTGGACGGACGCGCGCAGGTCGCCATCCAGCTCGCGCCCGAGCACGGCGGCTTCGCGCGCGTCCTGTACGAGCACGACCAGCCCGCTCGCGTGATCCATGCCTTCGAGGATCCACGCGCCGACCTCCCCGGCCCCCGCTCCGATGCACAGAAAGGTGCCGGCCGGCTTCGAGGCCGCGAGCGCCCTGGCGAGGCGCGCGACCTCGGGCGCGATCGCGGGTGCGCAGCCAGCCGCCTCGAGCGCGACGCGGACGCGCAGGCAGGTGGCGCCGGGTTTCCGATCCAAGCGGTTCAAAGCGGACCGCGCACCTCACTGAAACCAATCGTTCTCATCGCCCCGAAGCTCGAAGCCGACCGTCAGCATGTAGCGGGTATCGAGCTGCTTGGCGTCTTGCGCGGGCTCGTTCTCCCAATCGCTCTGGAATTCCGCGGCGAGCACGAGGTTCCACGGCATGTCGAATCCGATCCCGGTTCGGGTCTCGACCAGGATGTCGCCGAGATCCTGCAGATTGCTCAGGTACGTGTGGTTGTGGAAGAAGCTGACGTCGTCGTAGAGATCGGTCTCGAAGTCGGTCTGGAATTGAAACGCCACGTATTGACTGTCTTCCGAGGGGAGCTTCACATTGGTCACCGGATCGACGAACTCCTCGAAATTCTCGTTCACGTACGCGAGCGCGGGCAGCACGCTCAGGAACGTGGGCGCCTCGTCGAAGAAGCGGTAGCCGACGCCGCCCGAGACGATGAATCGGAGATCCAGGTCCTTCTGCCGATCCGACTCGTAGGTGTTCGCGACGCCGACGAACCAACGCCGGAGGAAGTCCCGCTCGTAGGCGGCTTCGGCCCTCCAGCGGTTCGCGGTCGTCGATCCTCCGGCCTTCTTCTTGTCGTACACGCCGGAGATCCGAACCGTGTTCCAGCCGAAGCTCGGCTCGAACAGCGCGTCGAAGTGCAGGTCGGTGGTATCCGAGTTGCCGCGCGCGGCCTGGGCGCCGGTGTTGAATTCCGCAGCGTAACGGAGATAGGCCGGCTTCTTGCGAATCCAGTCGACGTCGTCGAACGTGAAGCTCCGGACGACCGGGGGCTCGATTGCGGTCGCAGGCGCGGCCGGATCAGGCTTCGGGGTCGCCGCGATTTCGAGCTTCCCCTCGTCGCGCGGCCGCTCGTCGATTACGTCCGGTGGCGGCGCTTCGCCCGCGCTGGGCGCGGCCTGCACCGCGATCCGATCCACCCCGGGTGCGGGTGTCGCGGGGAGCACCTCTCCCGCGATCGCCTCGAGCCCGACCGTCTCGGGCGCTTGCTCGGCCCCGGGTTCGGCGGGGGTCAAGAGGCTCTCGCGCAACACGATTCTTCCGTCGGAGACCTCGAGAAAGCCGGAGATGATCTCCCCGCTGACGAGCCGAACGGAGAACCGCCGCTCTGACTCGAGGTCGACGATGTGTGCGACGTCGATGGCGACGTCGTTCGAGTAATCGGTGTCGAGGATGAGCTCGTCGTCCTCGACGCGCGAGATCTTGCCCTTGAGGACGCTGCCGTCCCGGGTGGTGACCTCGTCGGAGGGGATGTCGGCGGCCGCCGGCTGCGGGGCGACCGCCAGCGAAAGCAAGAGAACGCAATTCGCCGCGATCGATCGAACGGCTCGCATCCGGCGCGAACGCTATCGAAGCGCGCGTGAAAACACCATCTGGCGGGCGGCGCGGCGCGCGGGTCAGAGATTCCGCGCGGGGACGCGGCCGACGAGGCTCCGCTGGGCCGCGAGCGCCGCTCGCAGCCAGTTCCAGCTGTTCTTGAGGCTCGGCTCGACGCGCCACTGCGCGCCGCGCACGATGCGCAGCTCTCGGCCCTCCAATCGCTCGGCGAGCTGGCCGAGCATCCAGAGCGCCTCGGGCGACTGCCCCGAGCGCCGCAGCAGCCGAGCCAGGTCGAGCGCGACGTCCACGCGCCACGCGTCGATGCGCCTGGCTTCGCGGAGCAGCGCGATGGCCTCGGGTCGACGGCGCCTGGAGCGAAACTTCGCGCGCCCCTCGAGCAACGCCTGGATCGCCGCCTCTCTCCTCTCGCGCTTCATTTCGAGCCTCGCCACGCCGCGCCAGGCTTCGATCTGCTGCGGCAGCGCCCGCGTCGCTGCGCGATACAGGGCGAGCGCCTCCGCATCGCAGCGGTTCTTCAGATGCGTCCGGGTCGCCTGCCGGTAGCTCTGCCAGGCGTCGAAGCGCTTGCCGGTTGCGGCGAGCAGCGGTGCGATCCTCGCGTGCAGGTCGGGATCGTCTGGCTCGGCGGCGAGGATTCGGCGGTAGAGGGAGATCGCGCGCCGCCTCCGCCCGCGGCTGCGAGCCTTCTCGGCCTCCACGAGCAGGCGTTTGCGGTCGTAGTCGAGCTTGCGATGAAACAGACCCATGGTTCACGGCCCTCCCAGCCGGCTGCGCGCGCGGCGCGTCGTGGCTCCGTAGCGCTATCGGATCGAGGCGCGACCGACCCCGTGCGCTGCGTCACGCTCGACGCCGATTGCAGCGAGCGCGCGCATCCGCTGGCCCGTCGCGACCGGGCAGTGGTTTTTCGGCGCTGGGGAGAACTCCCCACTTGCTGTCGCGCGCATTTCACCGTAAGGGTTGCCGGGACGCCTTCCAACCCCTCAGGCGACCGGTAGAGAGGCTCCTAGAACGCAGTTTGTTTCCGGCAGCTTGGAACTCGGTCTTGCCGCAGCGTGAGGGGTCGTGAAGCGCGTCGCTGCGCCCTTACGGCAAAAGTTCTGCGAACGCTTGCTCGATGTGATTTCCGTCACTTCGCCGAACAAGGGTCTGCCCGAAATACGGTTCAAAAGAGCGCACGCATCGCTCTCCACCCGCCTCCCCGGGCGCAGCAGGGCACGGCAATCCTGGCCAACGGAACCTCGTGCACGCCCGCGGCGGCCGTGCCACGGGAGATCCCCCAGATGAAACGCTCTGGCGCGCTTCGGTTCTGGAAGGCAATTCGATTCGCGGTCGTCGCCGCGGCGCTGATGCACGGTGCGCCCGCGTCGGCGCTCGTCACGATCGAAGGCGGGACGAGCGCGACGTTCGCCTGGACGCCCGCGGCCGGCGACGTGGCCGGTTATTACGTGGTCGTCAACAGCGCGACCCGGCGCAACCAGCTCTACAGCACGGTGATCGGACGCAACTGGGAGACCGTCACCGCCGAGCCGAACGAGACGATCACCGTGCTCGTGATCGCGTTCGACGAATCGGGGAACTACGGCGAGCCTTCGTCGGCTTCGGAGCCGGTCCTCTTCGCGGCCGACGGCGACGGCTCCGCCGCGACTCCGCGCGTCTATGGCAAGGCGAATGACTTCGACGGCGATGGTGTATCGGACATCATCGCGCAGTCGTCCAAGAACGGGTACCTCGAGATCACGAGCATGGGCACCGGCGAGTCGACGCTGCTGGTGACCTGCAGGGAGCGACCCAACGGGACTTCGCGTTGCAAGACCGTGAGGATGAATGGGAAGCGCTGGATGATCGTGGGCAACGGCGACTACGACGGCGATGGCACCACGGACATCCTGTTCCGAAGACACAGAGACGGCGTCCAGCTGAGCGGGCCGGTGTCGGTCTACTTCATGGACGGCGATCGCGTGCGGGACGCCGCGAAGCTCACGACGGAGAAGTGCATCCAGCGGCGGAACGGCTCGATCCGGTGTCGGATGGTCAAGACCCGCGTCAAGAAGGAATGGCAGATCGTCGGATCCGGCGACTACGACGCCGACGGGCGCTCGGACGTGCTGCTCCACAACGCGATCGACAACCGGTTCGATCTCTGGAGCATGCGGGGCGGCGGCGCCTACGAGAGTGAGTTCCTCCCGGACGATTTCGGAAACGCCGCGCAGGTCGTCGCGTCGGGCGACTTCGACGGCGACGGCATGTCCGACATCCTCTGGCGCGATCTGGAGAGCGGAGACGTCGACATCTGGGGGCTCACGCAGGATTCGACCCTGGGGCCGCTGGAGGGCGCGGGGGATCCGTGGGGCGCGATCGGAGCCGGCGATTTCGACGGCGACGGACGCGACGACGTGGTCTTGCGAGAGGCCGAGACGGATCGGCTCGCGCTGCGCCTGTCGACGACGGGCGCGCGCGAGGTGATTCGCTCCGCGGCCAACGAGGGGGCGCACGAGCGGCAGGTTCCCTCGATCGGCGACTTCGACGGCGACGGCTTGACGGACCTCGTGGTCTACGACGGCGAGCGCGCGGAGACGCAGCTCTGGCGCATGAATGGCGCCGTGGTCGCCGCGAGCGAGACGCTCGCGTCGCCGCTCGACGCCTGGGATTTCGCGACCGCCGATTTGCGCCCGCCGGGAAGCCGCTGAGCGGCGCGCCGCGCTCTACTCCAGCGACTCCGCCAGGTCCTGAGCGACTTCGCGAATCTCGGGATCCGGGTGGTTGAGCAGGGTGTCGAGCTCCGCGATCAGCCGATCTTCGTCCGCGAACTCCAGGTTGTCGAAGGCCCGGAGCACGACCTCCGGATCGGAGTCTCGAAGCGCGAGGGCCAGCGCGTCGATCGCGGCGGGCGATTCCTCCTCGCCGAGGCGATCCACGATCGTCGCTCGAACGTCGGCGTCCGGATCGGACCCGAGCAGCGCGGTCAGGCGCTCGATCGCCGCGTCGTCGAGGTCGAGCCAGTCGACTGCGTCCGCGCGCACCTGCGCGTCGGAGCTTTTGAGCTCGGCGAGCAGCTCGGCCTGCTCGGCGTCGTCCCGCTCGTCGGCCGATTCGGAGGGGTCGCCGAGCGCGGTTTCCGCCAGGCGCTCGGCCGTTTCCGGATCGAGCTCGCGCAGCCGCGTCGCCATCGTCGGCGCGGTGTCCGCGGGGCCCGCCGACCGCTTGGCGGGGTGTTCTCCCCTCTCTCGAAATTGCACGCCCGGCGCGCGAGGCGCGCGCTCGGCCGCCGCCTCCGATCCCGCCGGCCTCGCGGGCGCGGGGTCCGCGGCATCTCGCGAGTCGCAACTCCACGCCGCGGCGACGCACGCGGCGAGCAGCAGCGAGAGCGCCCGGGTCGGTGGTCGTCCGCCTCCCAGCTTCATGGCGGCCAGAATAGCAATCAGCAGCGCGGTCGCGAGCAGGCCGCGGGTCGAAAGGGCGGGGACCGGCGTCGCTTCGAGTGTCCAGACGAAGAGGCCCTTTTCGATGTCGCTGCCGATGATCGTGCCGCTCGGTAGGTAAGGATAGACGCTCCAGAGGCCGTTGTAGTTCGCGTTGTCGTCATCGGGATAACTGTCGAAGAACGCGATCTCGATGGGCGCGAGCGGATCGCCGGCCGAGAACACGCGAAGCCCGCTGCGGTAATTGGCTTCGAAGATCAGGTCGCCTTCGACGTAGAGGTTGTGATCGCGCGCCGTGTTGCCGTTGGTGAAGGTCGCGACCTGGACGGGGTTCGAGAGGTCGGATACGTCGATGACGCGCGTGGTCGTGGGGTTTCCGTTCGCGGCCTCGTCCACCTCGTCGTCGAAGTAGACGTAGTGCCGATCGGGTGACAGCCACCCTTGATGGGAGTAGTGGGCGGCGTGCGAGAAGATCGGCGGCAGCGAGAGGTTGAGAGAGCCGATCGCACCGATGTTCGCCGGATCGCTGACGTCCAGGATCTCGATTCCCGGATTCCCCGAGACGGTCGTGTCGTTTGCGTAGCAAAAGGCGACTTCGGCCCCCGCGTAGGGGGGGTCGCTCCAGGTGACGACCTGGGCGTCGTGGCAATAGCGGTCGTGCCACTCGCCGAGGAACGACGGGGCGCTCGGGTTGGCGAGGCTGTAGACCCGAAGCCCGTTGACGGGGTTGCTTCCGCCCCCGCCCACGCGGTAGAGCCTCCCGCTCTCGGTGTTGATCGCCAGGTTGTGGGATTGGAACCGACCTCCCGTGGTGACGGTGTTGACGAGGGAGATCACCCCGCTGTCGATCTGGGAGAGGTCGAACACCTGGATGCCTCCGCCGCCCTCGCTGACCGCGTACGCGAATTGCTGATGGGTCTTGATGTCCCGCCAGTCGCTCGTCGGGCCCGCGATCACGCCGACGATCTGCGCGTTTGCGGGGTCCGTCACCTCGACGAACGCGGTGCCGATCGAGAGCCCGATCAGCGCGTACTCGCGACCCGACGGCGCCACGTAGCCCCAGCAGTCGTTGGCCCCATCGGCCGTGGGGTCGAATTCGGCGAGCGAGATCCAGCTGCGCAGATCGATCCCCGACCTCGGGAAGTCGACGGGTGCGCTCCCGCCCTGCGACTCCAGCCATCCGGAGCCCGCGTAGGGAGGTTGGCGGTCGTTCTCCCATTCGGCGTCGTCGTGCGCGGCAGAGACGAACTGCGCGCGCGCGGGAGGTCCCGCGAAGGGTAGGGCCAGGATCGTCAGCCAGATCGCGATCGTCGTTCTCGTCGGATGGACCATCGCCTCGCCTCGATGCGCGCTTCCCGACGCCTCGGGTATCGACTCCGCATTATACGTCGATCGACCGCCGCGCCGGTCGAAAAACCCCCGCCCACGCGATCGCGTAATCTCTCAGCGAATTCGCGAGCCCCGATCTCGCCGAGCGCCGATCGAGCGCGAAGCGACGCGCCGTCTCGCGCTGGATTCGCGCGGTGCGCTGGGATAGCGTGGGCACCCGCTCACTGCGAGGTGTCGCCGCTTGCCGAGTTCAGAAACGCCCGTGGTCGCGAGCTTCCTGTTCTTCCTCGCGCTGTTCGTTGGGATCGGTGCCTACTCGGCGACGCGCGCCAGGAAGACAGCGGACGACTACCTGCTGGCCAGCCGGAGCATCGGGCCGTGGATGACCGCGTTCTCCGCGGTGGCGACCAACAACAGCGGTTTCATGTTCATCGGGCTGATCGGAATGACCTACCTCGAGGGCATTTCGGCCGCCTGGATCATGGTCGGGTGGGTGATCGGCGACTGGCTCGCCTGGCTCGTCGTTCACCGACGGCTCCGCGAGCGCTCCGCCCAGGTCGACGTGGACACGGTTCCGAGCTTTCTCGCGATCGACGGTCGCGGCCGGAGGTCCAACTTCCTGGCGCTGATCGCCGGTCTGGTGACCGTCGTCCTGCTCGGCACGTATGCGGCCGCACAGCTGAGCGCGGGCAGCAAGGCGCTCCACGTGATGTTCGGCTGGCCGCACGAGACCGGCGCGATCCTCGGCGCCGTCGTGATCGTCGTCTACTGCTTCAGCGGGGGCATTCGCGCTTCGATCTGGACCGACACCGTTCAATCGATCGTGATGCTGGGCTCGATGTCGTTGCTGAGTTTCGTGGCGCTCGAAGAGCTCGGCGGGTTCGAGGCGCTCTGGGCCCGGCTCGCGGCGATCGATCCCGCGCTCGTGCAGATCATCCCGGAGAAGCGCTTCGGATTCTGGCCGTTTCTGTTGGGGTGGTTCGGTGCGGGCCTCGGAGTGGTGGGGCAGCCGCACGTGATGATCCGCGCGATGGCGATTCGGAGCCCCGACGAGATCAAGAAGGCGAGAACGATCTATTTCGTCTGGTACTGGGCGTTCTCGGCGGGTTGCATCCTCGTGGCGCTGACCTGCCGGGCGCTGCTCGAGATCCCGATCGGTCAGAACTTCGACGAGGAGCTCGCGCTGCCCCAACTCTCCATGCAGCTGCTTCCGGGCGCTCTCGTCGGCGTGGTGCTCGGCGGCCTGTTCTCGGCCACCATGTCGACCGCGGACTCGCAAGTGCTCTCGTGTTCGGCCTCGATCGCGCACGACATCTTTCCGAGCCGGAAATCCGATCACTACGTCTTGAGCCGGGGAGCGACCGTGGGTGTCACCTTCCTGGCGGTCGTGATCGCGCTGTACGGAAGCCGAAACGTCTTTGCGCTGGTGACGCTCGCCTGGTCGTTGCTGGCTTCCTCGCTGGGCCCACTGCTCGTGGTGCGCGCGCTCGACAAGCCGGTTTCGGCCGGCTGGGGGACGGCGATGATGATCGGGGGAGCGATCGCGGCACTGGTATGGCGTTACGGATTCGAATTCGGCGACGAGATCTTCGACGTCCTGCCGGGCATGCTCGGTGGCTTCCTGATCTTCGGGCTGTCCAGGCTGGCTGGCCGAGCGCGCGGCGGCGGCCCGCGCTGATCGCGACGTCTCCCGTTCAGGCGATCTGCTTCGCGAGCGCCTCGAGCGCGCGTCGAACGAGCGCGTCGCCGGCCTTCGCCGGCGAGCCCGCATCGAACGGGGGCTTGGGATCGTATTCGATGCTCAGCTGGGCGAGCTTGGCGCGCTCCGCACCCACGAGTTCACCCATCACGCAGAGCGCCATGTCGATTCCGGCGGAAACGCCGGCGGCGGTGACGATCTTTCCCGCCGCGACGACGCGTTCGTCCGTGTAGCGGGCCCCGGTTCGTTCGAGAAAGGCCTTTGCGGCCCAGTGCGTCGTCGCCTTCAGGCCCTTCAGCAGGCCAGCGGCGCCGAGAATCAGCGAGCCCGTGCAGACGGATGTGCTGTAGCGGGAATGGGCGTGCGCTTCTCGGACCCAGTCGAGGATCTCCGGATCCTTTGCGGCTGCGAACGTCCCCGCCCCGCCGCCGGGAACCACGAACACATCCGGCCGACGCACATCGGCGAGCCCGTGGTCGACGCCGATCGTAAATGCGCCCGAGTCCACGCGAATGGAGCCGGGTTTCTTCGCGACGAAGCGAACGTCCACGCCGGGAATCTGATCGAATACCTCGTAGGGGCCGATGATGTCGAGCGCGGTGAGGCCCTCGTAGATCAGGAATGCGGTCTGCACGGGCGGCTCCCATCTCGGGTGTCCCGCGAGTGTAGGGTCGACCGTGCGCGCGCGCCGCAGCGCTTGGAATCTGCCGCGCGAGAGTGCCGGCCCGGCGGCCGCGCTGGCAGAGCCCCCGGGCGAAGAGGCCGCACACTCGGGCTACTGGGCCCCCGCCAGCGCCGCGCATCGCGTCACCACCGATGGTGTGCGCGGGCTAGAAGCGTACGGTGAAGCGGAGGCCTCCCTCCTTCGAGTTCCCGTAGCCCTCCATCCCGACCGGGTGGTCGCCGATCTGCAAGCCCTCGACCTGGAACCTCAGGCCCGGTTTCTTCTTGATCACCGGTCCGTAGATCTTGACCGAAACCTC
>JBFGGA010000008.1:0-36606 GCA_041579295.1 Myxococcota bacterium
CGGGCGCTCGGCTTCGGGCGTGTCGGGGCTCCTCGCGAGCAGCAGGTAGTTGAATCCGATGCGCCCGCGAATCTCGGCTTCGTCGTAGTACTTCTCTCCGGCGAGCGCGTAGGCGTCGATCGCCTCGCGGAAGCGCGCCGCCTGCTCGAGCGCGCGGCCGCGCTTGTAGTGCGCGCGCGCGTAGTTCGGGTGCTCGGCGGCGATCCAGTCGAAATGCTCGAGCGCCTTCTCGGGGTTCGCGGTCTCCAGGAAGATGTCTCCGAGCGTGCCGTGCACGGGGACGAGATTGTCGTCCGCTGCGGGTGCCTTCAAGCGCGCTTCGAGGATCGAGATGGCCTCGCCGGATCGCCCCGCTGCGTAGGCGGCTTCGGATCGGGCGAGCACGGCTTCGAGGCTCTCCGCCGAAGCCGCCGCGGCCAGGATCGCGACGAGGCAGACGAACGCTGCCTTGGCTGCGCGCATCACCGCCGCATCGGCCCGCGTCGCAGCCGTCTTGACCCGCGCACCGATCAGTGGAGGCGCTTGCGCCAGCTAGAGGCGAGGTCGCGCAGCGCGCCCGAAAGCGAGCCGTGCTCGCGCCGCTGGATCGCGCCGCCCTTGCGGGTGTCTTCGACCCGGTAGCGGCGCGGGTCGCGCCGGTCCTGGAGCACGCGGACCGTGCGGCCCATTCGCGTGTCGCGCAGTCGAACGCCGAAAGCGAGCGGGCGGCTTGCCATCTGGGATCTCCTCCTCGCGGGCCGGATTCCGCTGCCCGCCACCGTCTGCGCTTCGGCGCACCGCTCGCGTTCCTTGAGCAAAATCGGCCGGCTGGGCGAGCTCTTGCGCGTTGGTGAAGGGGCCGCGGGTGGTCGCGACCCCCCCGCGGGCGGTAGCATCCCGCGGGCACCTCGGAAATTCGCCATGGATATCGAATACTTCGATCGCGAGGCCCCCAGCAGCGAGGTGGTCGCAGCGCTGCGCCGCGACGGCGCGGCGGTGGTTCGCGATCAGCTGAGCGGGGACGTCGCCGACGCCGTGCTCGCGGAGCTGCGCCCCTATCTGGATGCCGAGGGGCGGCTCACCGAGAGCGACTTCAACGGCTACCGCACGCTGCGCACCAGCGGCATCCTCGCGCGCTCGCGGACTTCCGCGGACCTGATCGGCCACCCGCGCGCGATGCAAGTCGCCGACGCGGTACTGCTGCCCCACTGCATCAACTACCAGCTCGGCAGCGCGACCGCGATCGAGATCCTGCCGGGTGAGAGCGAGCAGTTCCTGCACACCGACGACGGCATCTACCCGATGCGGGTCCCGGGCGTGCAGCTGCAGGTGAGCGCGATGTGGTCGCTCGTCGACTTCACGCGCGAGAACGGTGCGACGTGCCTCGTGCCGCGCAGCCACGTCGCGTTCGCGCTCGCTGCCAGCAGCGGGTCCGGCGAAGTCGTCCAGGCGCCGATGTCGAAGGGCTCGGTGCTCTTCTACATGGGCAGCACGCTGCACGGGGGCGGCGCCAACCGCAGCGATGCGCCGCGCGCGGGATTGATCAACACCTATTGCCTGGGTTGGCTTCGCGCCGAGGAGAACCACTACCTGATGGTCCCGCGGGAGGTCGCCGACTCCTATCCCGAGACCATCCGCCGCCTGCTCGGTTACCAGAGTCACGGCCGCCTGATCGGCGCCTATCAGGGAGATCCGGACGGGCACTGGCGGCTCGAATAACGGCCGTCGGTCTGCGCGATGCGACCCTCCAAACGCCACCGTCTCGAGAAGAAGCGAAGCGAGCTCGAATGGAGGCGCCGCCGGCGGCAGGATCCGCTGCTCGCGCGACGTCTCATCGACGGGCAGAGGCCGCGCGTCGCGATGTTCGCCGGTGGGGCGGTCGCGGTGGCGGGCGCGATGGTCTGGGTGATCGTCGCGCTGTCGACGAGCTTCCCCGTCCAGCTGCTCGCGATCGCGATCGGCGCGGGCTGCGGTTACGCGGTCGGCCACCAGGGGCGGGCCGTCGATCCCCGCTTCGCGCGGATGTCCGCCTACCTCTGCATCGCCTCCTGTGCCTGCGGCGAGCTGCTCGTCGCGTACGCACTTCGGCTGGACATTCGACTGCTCTACAGCGCGAACTCCCTGGCGCTGCTCGCCGTCTGCGTGCTGGCGGGTGCCGTCACCGCGCACCTGTGCACCTTCGCGTGGCTCACGCGCGATCAGAAGCAGGCGCTCTGGAACGAACGGCACAAGCGCGACGAAGACCCGTCGGGCACCTCGGGTGGTTGACGCGGTCGAGCTGGGCCCGCCGCGCGTCGTCGCGCGTTCCGGGACGGTCGCCGAAATCGTGATATGCTCCGCGCGAGGCAGCGCGGATGGGGACCGATGCGGCGCCCCGGGGTCGATTCGCAGGCCGGGATCGAAGAGGAGAGTTCCGATGACTCGTCGCAACCACCCCTTTTGGCGCGCGTTCGCTGCGCTCGCAGCCGCGCTGATGCTCGCACTTCCCGCGCAGGCCGATGAGATGGAACCCGATTCCTGGGTCGAGGACGAGGTCGCGCAACCCGAGCCCGTGTCCGAGGCGGTCTTCGAAGACGAGTACGAGGAAGAGGACGAGCTCGAGGACGACCCCGAGCCCAACATCGGGAGGTTCTTCGACCTGGTGATCGTCCGTCCCCTCTACTTCGCCCGGCTCGTGGGCGGCCTGCCGTTCTTCGTCTTCTACCCGTTGACGATCGCAAGCGGTTACGACGAGGACGTCGTCGCGCTGCTCTGGACCGAGCCCTTCGAGGCGACGTTCGAGCGGCCGCTCGGAGAGGCGCCGGAGGAGTACTGATCCGGCGGCGCGCGGCGGCGATGCTCTTCGCCGCGCCTCCGGTTGGCCCGTCGGATCGCGGGCGGGGCGATGGATCGGAGCCGGGCTTCGCAGATGGAAGCGCCCATCCATGGCATACCGGGTCGATAACGTTCCCGCCCCGTGGCGGCCGCTCTGGCTCGCCTACTCGTGGATCGTCGGGATCGGCTTCTGGTGCGCGTGGCATCTGCTGATCCGCACCTGCCGGATCCGCTTCGAGGGCGAGCGGCATCCCGCCGGCCGAGAGAACTACATCTACAGCCTCTGGCACGAGTCGTGGTTCCTCTACTTCACGGCGTTCGTGCGATCACATCGGCACCACGTCTTGTTGCAGCATCCCGATGCCTACATGAAACCGGTTCACGTCGCGCTGCGCCTGGCGGGCATCCGATCCCTGCTCGGCTCCGGCGGCGAGGAGGGGCGCGAGGCCGCCCGAGAGCTCGTCCACTGTCTGAAGAGTGGCTGCTCGACGGCGATCTCACCCGACGGCCCGCACGGACCGCGTCGGGTGCTCAAGAAGGGCGTTCTTCATCTGTCGCTCGGTAGCGGCGTTCCGATCCTGCCGCTGCGCATCTCGGTGGACCGAGCGATTCGCATCGGCTGGGATCGCAAGGCCATTCCCCTTCCGTGGTCCACGATCACCGTCCATTGCGGCGCGCCGCTCTCGGTGACGGGGGGCGATTTCGAAACCGCGGCCCGGATGCTCGTCGATTCGATGAGTGGATCGGGCGAGCAGGGTGTAGACTCCCGACGGTCCCACGCGGCTCGACACGCGAGCGGGTAGGGCCGCCCGGCGCGAGCATCATCGCCGCGGTCAGCCGCAATGCAGGAGATCGAGAACATGAGCGACGTCTACGATTTCGAGGTCGAGCGATTGAACGGCGATCCGCTGAAGTTGAGCGAGTACCGGGGCAAGGTCCTGCTGATCGTCAACACCGCGAGCCGCTGTGGTTTCACACCCCAGTATGCCGGCCTGGAGAAGCTCTACGCAAAGTACAAGCGGCGCGGTCTCGAGGTGCTCGGTTTTCCGTGCAATCAGTTCGGCAACCAGGAGCCCGGCGGCGCCGACGAGATCGCCGAGTTCTGCAGCGTCAACTACGGCGTGACGTTTCCGATGTTCGAAAAGATCGACGTGAACGGAAGGAATGCGCACCCGCTCTTCCGCCATCTCAAGCGCGAGGCGCCCGGCGTGCTCGGCAGCGAGCCGATCAAGTGGAACTTCACCAAGTTCCTCGTCGATCGCGATGGTCGGGTCGTCGAGCGCTACGGCTCGACGACGAAGCCGGAGCGGCTCGAAGCGGACGTCGAAGCCGCGCTGGGCTGATCGCGCGTGGGCCTCTACGCCAAATACGTCCTGCCGCACATCGTCCACTTCACCTGCAGCCTCGAGCCCAACATGCGGCAGCGCGCGAAGGTCGTGCCGCTCGCGGGCGGAGAGGTGCTCGAGATCGGCGTGGGGTCGGGACTCAATCTCCCGTTCTACGACCCGACGCGCGTGAAGAAGCTCTGGGGTCTCGAGCCGTCCGCGGAGATGCGCCGCCTCGCGCAGCGCGCGGTTCGCTCGTTGTCGTTCGAGTTCGAGTTCATCGATCTACCGGGCGAAGAGATCCCGCTCGACGCGAGCAGCGTCGACACGGTGTTGGTCACCTACACGCTCTGCACGATCCCCGAGACCGAGACCGCGCTGCGCGGCATGGCGCGGGTGCTGCGCCCGGGCGGCCGACTGATCTTCTGCGAGCACGGTGCCGCGCCCGACGCCGGGGTGCGGCGCTGGCAGGATCGCGTCAACCCGGTCTGGCGGCGCCTGTCGGGCGGCTGCGAGCTCAACCGCGTGATCCCCGAGCTGATCCGCTCCGCCGGCTTCGAGATCGAGGCGCTCGAGACGATGTACCTCCCCGGCTGGCGACCAGCGACCTTCAACTACTGGGGAACCGCGGCGCCGCGCTGAGCATGGCAGGCCATCGAGCCTCGGTCGCAGCGAGCCCACCTTGACGATTTCCCGCGAAGACGGTTGACTCGAAGTCGACGGAAGCGTCAACCCAATGACGGAATGGAGCCAGCCGATGGCCGATTTCCACTATCAGTGCAATCTGCGCGACATCGAGTTCAACCTCTTCGAGTACCTGAAGATCCAGGAGACGACGCTCGGCCGCGGTGAATTCTCCTCGATGGACGAGGACACCGCTCGCGAGACCCTCCGGGGCCTGCAGAGCCTCTGCGAAAGCGAGCTCGCCGAGAGCTTCGTGTCGGCCGACCGCGAGGGCATCGGCTTCGACGGCAAGGGCAACGTCACGCTGCCCGAAGGCCTGAAGAAATCGATGGCCGCGTTCTACGACAACGACTGGGACCGGCTCCCGGTGCCCGAGCGCCTCGGCGGCTTCGGCGGGCCCCCGACGCTCTGCTGGGCGGCCTGCGAGATGGTCTCCGGCGCGAACCCCTCGATCGCGTTCTACGGGTTCGGCACCTTCATCGCGCTCGTGATCGACGCGCTCGCGACGACCGAGCAGAAGATGCTCTACGTGGAGAACATCATCGAGCGGCACTGGGGCGGCTCGATGGTGCTCACCGAGTCCGACGCGGGGAGCGACGTCGGCGCGGGCCGCGCGAGCGCAAAGCAGATCGAGGGCGACCTCTACGAGATCGAGGGCGTCAAGACCTTCATCACCAACGGCGACTTCGACGCGGCCGAGAACATCGTCCACCTCGTGCTCGCCCGACCCGAGGGCGCCGAGGCGGGGACCAAGGGCTTGAGCATGTTCATCGTGCCGAAGTTCTGGGTGAACGACGACGGCAGCCTCGGCGAGCGCAACGGCGCGGTCGTCACGGGCGTGGAGCACAAGATGGGCCTCAACGCGTCGGCCACCTGCGAGCTCACGCTCGGCGCGCACGGAACCTGCCGCGGACTGCTCGTCGGTGGCGTCCACGACGGTATCCGGCAGATGTTCATGGTGATCGAGCAGGCGCGCATGAGCATCGGCGTGAAGAGCGCCGCGGTGCTCTCGGCCGCGTATTTCAACGCGCTCGGCTACGCGAAGGAGCGCGTGCAGGGGCCCGACCTCGCCCGAGCGCGCGAGAAGGACGCGCCGCGCGTGCGCATCATCGGTCACCCCGACGTCCGCCGCCAGCTCATGAGCCTGAAGTGTCACGCCGAGGGCATGCGCGCGCTCGCCCTCTACGCCGCGAGGCTCCAGGACGAGATCGCGCTGCTCAAGGCCAGCGGCCAAGAAGACGAGGCGGCCCGGCTCGGCCAGCGCAACGACCTGCTGCTGCCGCTCATCAAGGGCTACAGCTCGGAGAAGGCCTACGAGCTGCTCTCCGTCGCGCTGCAGGTCTTCGGTGGCTCCGGCTACGTGAAGGACTATCCGATGGAGCAGTACATCCGCGACCAGAAGATCGACTCGCTCTACGAGGGCACGACGCACATCCAGGCGCTCGATCTGCTCTTCCGCAAGATCGCGCGCGACGGCGGCGCCACGCTGCTCGCGCTCGCAGAGGAGATCGCGGCCAGCGCGGCGGAGCGCGAGGGCGAAGACCCGCTCGCCGAAGCGCGCAGCGCGCTGCGGGCCGCGGTCGAAGACCTCAAGGCGATCTTCGGCGCGCTGATGGGCAAGCTCCAGCAGAGCCTCTACCACGGCGGCCTGCAGGCCAACCGCGTGCTCTTCGCGCTCAGCGAGCTCGCGATCGCGTGGCTGCTCGTCGAGCACGCCGCGCTCGCCGTCGAGAAGGGTCGCGACGCAAAGGGCGACGAGAAGGCCTACTACGAGGGCAAGATCGCGTCCGCGCGCTTCTTCTGCCGCGAGGTGCTGCCGAATCTCGGCGCGTCGCGGAAGGTCATCGAGGCGGGCGCGCTCGACCTGATGGAGCTCGATGAAGCGGCCTTCTGATCGGACAGGACGGCGAGCCGCGCCCGGCTCGAGGGCCGGTTCCAAGCTGGGCCGGGGCTCCAACTGCATCAACGCCGCGGGCGTGAAGGTCTGACCCGAAGAGGTGGAGGTGGTCGTCGAGCGGCACCCCGAGGTGATCGGCTGCCTCGTGGTGGCTGTGGAAGATCCCGATCTCGGCCAACGCGTGACCGCGGTCGCGCCAGTCTTGGGTCAGGCTCCTAGCTCGCGCGCCAGAAATCGAAGCGGCGCCCACGTGCCCAAGGGGAAGGCGACCGAGCTCGCGTGATACCTTTGGGCGCCACTGGGGGGTGCCCTTTGCGATGGAACGACCGATGAGCGACACGTGGTGCAGGACGATCGCCGTGGCGTCCGCGATCGCGCTGACTGGAGGTTGCTCTCCGCCAAAGGTCGACCCGAGGCCGTCCATCGCACTCGTCGTGATCGATACACTGCGTGCAGACGCGGTCTCCGCCTATGGCGTGGTCGAAGGCACCACGCCCGCGTTCGACGCTCTGGCCTCAGACGGGCTGCTGTATGAGCACGCCTATGCTCCTTCGCCGTGGACGCTGCCTTCCCACGCATCTCTGCTGACCGGATTTGGCGCCGATCGGCACCGCGTCGGAATCGCCGGGCGGATGAGGCTGCACGCGGATTTCACGACGCTCGCCGAGCGGCTGAGCGATGCGGGGTATCAGACCGCGGGCTTTTCGGAGAACCCACTCGTGAGCGGTCTGTTCGGACTCGATCAGGGCTTCGAGCGATTCTCGGCGCTCACCTTCAAGGATGCGATCGACGAGGAGCAAGAGCCCGAAAGTCGTCGATTCGACATCGTTGCCGAGGTGGCGACTTTCGCCGCCGAGCGGGATCGCAGCCGGCCGTTTTTTCTTTTCGTCAATCTATTCGACCCGCATGTACCCTATCAGGACCGGAAGCAGAATCGATTCGTCGACCCCGATGTTTCTGTGGCGGATCGGTGGGCGGCTGATGCCTTGAAGTCAGTGCCGTATCTGATATGCGACCGGGCGCCCTCCAGCGAGGATGTCGCGACGTTGCACGGGTTGTATCTGGGCGACGTCGCGGCAGCGGACGCCAAACTCGGGGAGATCACCGCGATCGTGCGCGAGGCGACGGCGAACAGTCCACTGATCGTCGTGGCAACAGCGGATCACGGGGAGCATTTCGGAGAACATCGATTGCTCGGCCACGAGTTCAGTGTACGCGGGCCAGTCCTGAATATTCCGCTCGTCGTCCAAGGGATCCCCGACGTAGCGGCGGGCCGCGTCGACGCGCGAGTGACACTGGAGGATGTGGCGGCATCGATACTGAGTTGGGCAGGCACGGAGATTCCGTCCGAAATCGGCGGCCGACCGCTGCCAACCGACGCTTCCGAAGCCAACCGGCCGAGTGTCGATCTGCTGGCCATCTACGATGATCGGGATCTGAAGGTGCCCGAAGACTTGGAGGGCAAGCTCCAGCTCAGTCAACCCATCCAAGACCGAAAGCGGTCCGACTGTTGGCCGCGTGATCATGTCTACGGAAACATGGTTGCGCTGACGCGTTGGCCCTTCAAGCTGATCTGGTTCGAGAACTATCCCTCCGAGCTCTACGACCTGAGCTGGGATCCCTCGGAGCGCTCGGATCTCACCGAACAGCATCCGGAGATCAGCGACACATTGTTCGACGAGGCTCAACGCCTGGTGGATGAGATCGGTCTGGAGGATCTGGCGGGGGCAGCCGAGGTTCCCTCCGCCGCGGAACTCGAGATCCTGCGGGGCCTCGGCTATGGGGAGTAGCGCCGACGCCGTGCGCTCGCCCGAGATTCCGTCCGACGGGCCCGTCCTTGCAGTCGCCCTCGATACCGTCCACCCGATCGACGGATCGCCGCAGCAGATACGCCGCGCGCAATAGGCCGAACGCCGCCTCGCCGAGCTCGAACTGAGCCAACGCGTCGTCTGTCGCTGCGAACTCGGCGATGCGGGCGAGCCTAGCGCGGATGCCCTTCGCGCGAGCCGGGAAGGTCGCCATCGCCATGCCGGGGTCGCCGTCCGCGGCGGCGCCAACCAGGATCAGCCCCTGCTCGACCTTGGTGAGGTCGGCGCCGCCGACGTCCGCGCAGCACTCGCAGCTTCCCGCGAAGTACGATCCGGTCAAACGCGGTGGGACGCGACATCGAAGCTCTGGGGTCGTGCCCTACTACGCTGAGTTCTTGGCCAGGTCCGATCGATCCGCGTTCCGTCGAGCAGCCCATGGGTCGCCGGAAACCTCGGGGGGCTCATCGAGCCACGCCGCGCCGGTGGCTGGTCTTGTAGATTATTTGTACAGATTTTTTATTGACAAATGAGCTTCTTCGTCTACGATGATCGGTGAACGCCGGCGCTCGCTGCGCCGAATCTCAAATGCCCCCCGGGGCCTCTTCACCTATAGGAGCCGATCATGAAGCCCTCGATCCGAAGCTGGACGGCAGCGGTCGCGGCTGTCGCTCTGGTCAGCAGCCTGATTCCCTCTCTCGCCTCCGCGCGCAGGGCCGCCAGCGAGCCGAGCATCGTCGACATCGCGCTTTCCGTGAACGCAGAAACCGGCGAGTTCTCGACCTTGATCGCCGCGCTCACGGCGGCGCGTCTCGTGAGGACCCTCGACAGCCGCGGCCAGTACACGGTCTTCGCGCCGACCGACGCGGCCTTCGCGGCGATCGGCCTCGACCCCGACAGCGTCGCGATGCTCCCGAAGCCCGCGCTGAAGAACATCCTGCTCTACCACGTCGCACCGGGGCGGCGCGATTCCGGATCGGTACTCGGCGCGAAGCGCATCATCATGCTGAACGGGGATTTCACGTTCCCGTCGGTGACCGGAGACGGCGCGTTCATCAACGAAGCCGAGCTGCTCGCGCCCGACCTGATCGACATCGAGGCCACCAACGGGATCATCCACGTGATCGACGCGGTGCTCATGCCCGAGTAGGTCTGCAGCGATTGAAGGACGGCGGCTCGCGGGGTCGACGCGAGCCGCCAGCTCGGCGCTTTGGACGGCTGCATCGCCCCGGAACGGATCGCTCGATGAGAGTCACCAACCCATTCTCATGGCCCGAAAACGCGCTCGCGGGTCAACCGAGAACGGGCGGCCCGTGACCGCGCGGACGCCGCCGACCCCGGTAGAGCCCTTTTCCACCGCGAACGCGCCACCGTCTAGTCCGGCGCCCGAGGTTCGGCGTACACTGACCATCGTGAACCGCCCGAACACACTCATCCGCGCGATCACCGTTGCCCTGGTGGCGACGGCGTCGCTCTCCTGCGAGGCGCTCAAGCGCAGCGCGGTGAAGGCGTATCCGCAAGCCTACGAGGCTCAGGGCGACCCGACGGTGATGGCGCCGGTGTTGAGCGGCCCCGACGAGGCGCGGCGCGTCGTCGCCATCGCGCTGACGCAGGTGGCGGGTGGCTTCACGCAGCCCACCGCCGCGGAGTTCGTCCCCGGCGAGCCCACGACGCTGTGGGTGCTGGAGAAGACGGGGGCGCTCAAGTGGACTGCCGTCGACGGCGCCGCGAGCGGCACCCTGGCGAGCCTCGACGTCACCACGTCTTCCGAGCAGGGCCTGCTGGGCCTCGCATTCCACCCGCGCTTCGCCGACACCCGCCGCTTCGTCCTGCACTACACGACGCGCAAGGCCGGCGTGGACGTCTCTCGCGTCGAGCTGTGGGAGGCCTCGGGCGAATCGATGCGGATGACCGGTGTCGAGCCCGTGCGCGTCGTCCTCGAGTTGGCACAGCCCTACGCGAACCACAACGGCGGTCACGTGGCCTTCGGGCCCGACGGCTACCTGTACGTCGGCTTCGGCGACGGCGGCTTCCGAGACGACCCGGGACTCAACGGACAAAACGGCGCCACGTGGCTCGGCGCCATGCTGCGCGTGGACGTCGACGCGCCCGTGGCCGGGCGGGGCTACGCGGTGCCGGACGACAACCCCTTCATCGACACGGCCGGCTTCGCGCCCGAGGTGTGGGCGATCGGGCTGCGCAACCCCTGGCGCTACGCGTTCGACCCGAAGGGCCGCCTGCTCGTCGCCGACGTGGGCCAGGACCTGTACGAGGAAGTGGATGTCGTAGCGGCGGGCGACAACCTGGGCTGGAACGTTCGCGAGGGGCGACACTGCTTCGCGCCGAAGCAGGGCTGCGCGACGCAGGGCCTGGTGGAGCCGATCTTCGAGTACGGGCGCGCGGAGGGGCAGTCCGTGACCGGCGGTGTGGTCTCGCTGTCGACGCGGGTGCCTGCGCTCGCGGGGCGGTACGTATTCGGCGACTTCGTCAGCGGGCGGCTGTGGGCGCTGCCGCTGCCCGACGGCGTGCAGGCAGTAGAACCCGTCGCGCTGGGCAAGTGGCCCATCCTCCCATCGCACTTTGCCCGCGACGCGGCGGGGGAGGTGTACGTGGTGGACTTCGGCGCGGGGCGGGTGCTGCGGGTGGATGCGCAGGGGCCGTGAGGCCACGATCAGGGAGGGAATCCGGCCGTGAGCGTGGAAGAAACCCGCATCCGCATGCTCTGCGACGAGCCCCCGGACGACGGCGGCTCCTACGTGCTCTACTGGATGCAGCAGTCGCAGCGGGCTGCTCACAACCCGGCGCTCGAGCACGCGGTGCGCCTCGCGAACGAGCGGGACCAGGCCGTGCTCGTCGGCTTCGGCCTCTACGAGCGCTACCCGGATGCGAGCGAGCGGGCCTTCGCATTCCTCCTCGAGGGCCTCGCGGAGACGGCTGCGGCGCTCGCCGACCGCGGCATCAAGCTGGTGCTGCGAAGGGGGCGTCCCGACAAGGTGGCCCGCGACCTTGCCAAGGACGCGTCTCTCGTCGTCTGCGACCGCGGTTACCTGCGACACCAGCGCAGCTGGCGCGCCGACTTCGCGCGCCGGGCCGGGCGCAGCGTGGTGCAGGTCGAGGGCGACGTGGTGGTTCCGGTGAACGAGGTGTCGAACAAGGCGGAGCACGCCGCGCGCACCATCCGCCCAAAGATCGAGAGGCGTCGCGACGCATACCTGAAGCCCCTGCGCTCCGCGAAGCCCGCGAAATCCTCCCTTCCGCTCCGCGTGACGGGCGACTTCGACGCCCGAAAACCGGATGCCGTGCTCCGTCGGTTGCGAGTCGATCGCAGTGTCGGCCGCGTGCGGCGGTTTCGGGGTGGCGTCTCGGAGGCCCGGCGGCTGCTCTCCCGGTTCCTGCGCCGCGATCTCCCGGGTTACGCCGAGGCGCGGAACGATCCGGCGAACCCGAACGCCTCGCGCCTCTCTCCCTACCTGCACTTCGGTCAGATCTCGCCCGTCGAGGTCGCGCGGAAGGCCGCCGGCGCCAGAGGCGCGAGCAAGAAGGACCGGGCGTCCTTCCTCGAGGAGCTCGTCGTCCGCCGTGAGCTCGCCGCGAACTTCGTCGAGTTCGAAGCGCACTACGACTCGTTCCGCTGCCTGCCCGAGTGGGCGCGAAAGAGCCTCGCCCGGCACGCGCGAGACGCGCGGCACCATCACTACACGGCGAAGCAGCTCGCGCGAGCCGAGACCCACGACCGCTACTGGAACGCAGCGATGAAGGAGATGACGAAGACGGGCTACATGCACAACTACATGCGCATGTACTGGGGCAAGAAGATCCTCGAGTGGTGCAACTCCCCGGAGTACGCCTTCCGCACCGCGCTCGATCTGAACAACCGCTTCTTTCTGGATGGGCGCGATGCCGCCTCGTATGCGAACGTCGCCTGGATCTTCGGCCTGCACGACCGGGCCTGGGGAGAGCGGCCCATCTTCGGCAAGGTTCGCTACATGAGCGCCGAGGGGCTCGAACGCAAGTTCGACGTCGACGCCTACGTGAAGTGGGTGGACGATCTCCCGCGAGGAGGCTGATCAGCGTGCCGAGAAGATCGGGATATCCGCCTGGCCTCCGGGAGCGAGTCGAGGCCGCCCGCGCAGCATCTCGCCCACTCGCCGCGAGGGCGACCACGGCGGTCGACGTCACGCGAAATCGCGGCGCGCGGCTCGGCGGCGGGAGCTCCTACAACGCATGACGTCGACGCGCGCGATGCAGGCGGTCTTGGTCACGGGCGCCACGGGTTTCATCGGCTACGAGGTGGCGCACCTGCTCGTCCGGCGCGGACTCCGGCCGCGACTGCTGGTGCGCCGGCCCGAGCGGGGCCGGCTGCTCGCCCCGCTCGGGGCAGAGCTCGTCCACGGCGATCTCTTACGCCCGGCGAGCCTCGCGCGCGCCGTGGAGGGCGTGGACACCGTGCTCCACCTGGCGGCGCGGGCCACCTTCGAGGCGTACGAGCGAGTGCGACCCACCATCGTCGACGGCTCGCTGGCGCTGCTGACGGCGGCGCGAGCGGCGGGGGTCGAGCGCTTCGTATACGCGAGCAGCCTCCTCGTCTACGGGGATTCCGACGCACCGATCGGCGCGCGCACGCCCCCCCGACCCGAAGTCGGGTACGGCCGGGCGAAGCTCGAGGCGGAGGCTGCGCTGGAGCGCGATAAGCCTTCGGCAATGAGCCTGGCGATCGTGCGTCTCCCGCACGTCTACGGAGCCCGGAGCTTCCTCTTCGACCAGCTCCGGCGCGGATTCGTGCTGTTGCCGGGTTCCGGAAGAAACGTCTACTCCCACCTGCACATCGAAGACGCGGCGCGCATCCTCGTCGAGGTCGCGGCTCGGAACTGGTCGGGTACCTCGCCCGTGGCCGACGACGCCCCGAGCAGCTGGAACGATTTCTTCATGGTCCTCGACGAGCACTATCCCCGCTTTCGCACCCTGCGGATTCCCGAGCGCACGGCGCTCGCCGGCGCCTGGATCCTGGAAAACCTGCTTCGGCTGCGCGGGCGGCCGACCCTCTACACCGCGGACACGGTGCGGGGTTGGCTGCTCAACCACCCGGTCGAGCCGGGACTGCTGTGGAAGGAGCTGGGATTGGAGCCGCAGTACCGCACGATCGACGCAGGGCTCCCGGCGAGCCTCGACGCCGCCGTGGCTTTCCGCTGGCTCCATCCGTTGGTGGACCGGGCGCGTGGCTGAGCCCGCGCAGCCGATCCGTCCGGGTGAGCGCGTGCTGCTCACCGGGGCGTCGGGCTACGTCGGTGGCCGACTGCTCCCCCGGCTGGAGCAGCGCGAGCTGGCCGTGCGCTGTCTCGCGCGGCGTCCGGAGTTCCTGGCGCGTCGCCTGGGTCCCGATACCGAGGTCGTCGAGGGCGACGCGCTGCGCGAGGAAACGCTCGCCGACGCGTTCGCGGGCGTGCACACCGCCTACTATCTCGTCCACTCGATGGGCAACAGCGGCCAGGCGGGCTTCGAGCAACAGGATCGACAGGCAGCGGAGAACTTCGGGCGCGCGGCGCGGGCCGCGGGCGTGCGCCGCATCGTCTATCTCGGCGGCTTGGGCGAGGAGGGCGCAGATCTCTCGGCTCACCTGCGAAGCCGCCATGAGGTCGGCCACAGGCTGCGCGCATCGGGCGTTCCCGTGATCGAGTTCCGCGCCTCGATCGTAATCGGATCCGGGAGCCTCTCGTTCGAAATGATCCGGTCGCTGGTGGAGCAACTCCCGGTCATGGTGACGCCGCGCTGGGTGCGTGTGGTGTCGCAACCCATCGCCGTCGCCGACCTCCTCGCGTATCTCGAGGGCGCCCTCGATCTGGAGACTCGTGGCAGCTGCATCTACGAGATCGGAGGCGCCGAGCGGGTTTCCTACGGGGACCTCATGCGAGAGTACGCGCGCCAGCGAGGGCTGCGCCGCGTCATGATCCCCGTTCCGCTGCTGACACCTCGTCTCAGCAGCCTCTGGCTGGGCCTCGTGACGCCGCTCTACGCGCGGATCGGACGTGCCCTCATCGAGAGCATCTGCCACGAGACCATCGTCCACGACCCCGCTGCGCGACGCGACTTCGCGATCGAGCCGATGGGGGTGGAACGCGCGATTGCGAGCGCGCTGGACAACGAGGACCGCGAATTCGCCGAGACGCGCTGGTCGGATGCCATCTCCGCGGGCGGGCGGGACCCGGGTCTCTTCGCCAGCTTCGGCGGCGTGCGCCGGGGACGCCGACTGCTCGACTCCCGGCGTTGCGAACTCGAACTCGCGCCCGCACAGGCGTTCGCTCCCATCCGCCGCATCGGTGGAGCGACGGGCTGGTACGCGCACGACTGGCTGTGGCACGTGCGGGGCTTCCTGGACCTCCTGGTGGGCGGCGTCGGCGTGCGCCGGGGGCGACCGGATCCCAGACAGCTGCGCGTGGGCGACACGATCGACTGGTGGCGCGTCGAGACCTTCGAACCCGACCGCCTGCTGCGCTTGCGAGCGGAGATGAAGGTTCCGGGGCGCGCCTGGCTGGAGTTCGAGGTCGAACCCACCGCGCGCGGCGCCGCCGTCCAGCAGACCGCCGTCTTCGACCCGGCCGGCCTCTCGGGTCTGCTCTACTGGTACGCCCTGTATCCCCTGCATGCGGCGGTCTTCCGAGGCATGCTGGCCGGAATCGCCCGGGCGGCGCGAGAGGCGGCCGGCACCCAGCGCGCCGCAGATTGAACGCCCGCGGTGAGACCGGGTCCCGCAGCGCCGCCGCTGGCAGGCGCCATCGCCCCATCATGCTTATCCTCCAGGCGAAATGACCATCTCGGCCGAAAAGTTGTTGTTGGCGCGCGCCGCCCATTGGGAAGCCGCGGCACCGGACGCGGTGTTCATGACCCAGCCCCACGCCGGGGGGAAGACCACCGACTACACCTGGCGGCAGACCATGGACGAGGCCCGCCACACGGCGACCCACCTCGTCGCCCTGGGCCTGCCCCAACCCAGCCAGATCGCCATCGTCGGCAAGAACAGCGCCCACTGGATCATGGCCGATCTCGCGATCTGGATGGCCGGGCACGTCTCGGTGCCCATCTATCCCACGATGACCACGGAGCACGTGGCCCAGATCGTCGAACACAGCGAGTCCAAGCTGCTGTTCGTGGGCAAGCTGGATGACTGGCCGACCATCGAGGCGGGCGTTCCCGCCGACATGCCCCGGATCGAGCTGCCGCTGGCGCCGTCGACCGGCGCGCCGAGCTGGGAGCAGATCGTTTCCGAATCCGAGCCGCTGGCAGAGATCCCCCAGCGCGACCCGAAGGAGTTGGCCACCATCATCTACACCTCCGGCACCACCAGCATTCCGAAGGGCGTGATGCTCAGCTTCGAAGGCATGGTGGCCGCCATGATCCAGGATTCTGTCGATATCACGCTCGATTCCAACGACCGCTACCTCTCCTACCTGCCCCTGGCCCACACCTACGAGCGATATGTCGGGGAGGGATGCGGAATCTTCTTCGGCATGCACTTGTTCTTCACCGAAGCGCTGGACACCTTCATTCGGGACGTGCAACGCGCGCGACCGACCCTGTTCATTTCGGTGCCGAGGCTGTGGATGAAGTTTCAGGCCGGTATCCACGCCAAGCTGCCACCGAAGAAGCTGCAGAAGCTGCTCTCGCTGCCCGTCATCTCCGGGCTGGTGCGCCGCAGGATTCTCAGAGGGCTGGGGCTGGACGAGGTGCGCATTGCGGGCTCCGGCGCCGCGCCGCTGCCCCGGGAGGTGCTGGCCTGGTACCGGCGTCTGGGGCTGGAACTCTTGGAGGGCTATGGGATGACGGAAAACCACTCCTACTCCCACGCCTCCAGGCCCGGCGCAAACCGGCTGGGCTACGTGGGTCGGCCCCGCCCGGGGGTGGAAACCAAACTCAGTGAAGAAGGCGAGGTGCTGGTGAAGAGTCCCACGACGATGATGGGCTACTTCAAGGCGCCCGAACTGACCGCCGAGGTCATCACCCCGGACGGCTTCCTGCGCACCGGCGACCGCGGGGAGATCGACGAGAACGGCTTCCTGCGCATCACCGGGCGGGTCAAGGAGCTATTCAAGACCGCCAAGGGCAAGTACATCTCACCCGCCGTCATCGAAAATCTGCTGATGCGCAACCCGGTGGTGGAGCAGGCCTGCGTGTGCGGCCTGGGCTTTCCTCAGCCCTTCGCGCTGATCATGCTGGCCGACGATATGCGGGCGCGGGTGTTCGATCCCGCCGTGCGCGCGCAGATTCAGGCCACGCTGGAAACCCTGCTGACCGACACCAACGCCGCTCTCGAATCCCACGAGAAGCTGCAGTATCTGACCGTGGTCGGTGAGGAATGGGGGGTGGATAACGGCCTGATCACCCCCACCATGAAGATCAAGCGCGCCGCCATCGAGGAGCACTACGGCAAGCGCTTCCAGCCTTGGTACGACTCGGGGGAATCGATCGTGTGGGAGTCGTCCTGAACGAACCCCCGCCCCCTACGCAGGGCCGAGAGGTGTGTCGGGAAATGCTGAGTGGAGAGCCACTGCCCCTGCGTCGGAGCCCTCTCTTGGTTCGACTCTCGCTCGGGTCCCAACTCGGCTGAAGGCGAGTGTTCGCAACGACTAAGGCTGGTTCGAGTAGATCACCCAGATCTTGGTGTACCCATCCGATTCCCAGGTACCCATCCACTCCTTGGGTATGGTGACGGCCTCCCCAGCATCGATGACCTGCACGGCTCCGTCCGCAGAAGTGAGCGTCACGCTTCCTTCCAAGAAGTACATGAATTCATCGACGCCATAAGACTCTTCTTTGTATTCTTCCCGTTCTCCGTCGGATTTGTACATGCCGGTGAGGAATTTTTGATCGCTCGACCTGAGTGTGGTCACCGAAAGAGTCGTATTGCCGTCGTCATGATTCTGCTTTTTCATATTCGGTCGCGCAAAGATTTCACCGCCGATATCCGCTTTACTCATCTTCGCGGGATACACGACCTTCTGTTGATCTGCGATCGACATTCCCGGTGCGGTTGCGATCGCCAAGCACGCGAGAAAGCCAACGGCTCGCCTCATTGTCATTTTCTCCATTCGGGTGATTTCCAGAGTCGGTCGCGGAGAATCTCGCCGGCGGCGTTGCGGCCCGCTGCGCCCATGACGCCGGGCCCGGGATGGGCGCCCGCGCCGCAGAGGTAGAGGCCGTCGATCGGGGTTCGGTAGCGAGCCCAGCCCATCACCGGTCGCATGATGAACATCTGGGCGAGGCTCAGGTCTCCGTGATACTTGTTCCCGTTCGTGAGTCCGTACTCGCGTTCCAGGTCCAGCGGTGTGAGGACCTGGCGGTGCAGGATCACGTCGCGGATCTTCGGCGCGTAGGCCGCGATGGTGTCGATCACGCAGTCGCCGAGCTCCTCGCGCCGCGCGTCCCAATCTCCGTCGGCCAGCTCGTATGGCACGTATTGGACCGAGGCCGACAGGATGTGCTTGCCGGCCGGAGCCAGCGTTTCGTCGCGCACCGTCGGGAACACGACCTCGCAGCACGGTCTCTCCGCGATCTGGCCGTTCTTGCAGGCGTCCCAGCCGTCCTCCAGGTTACGTAGCGAACAGGCGATCTCGGTGGTGCCCGTGTGAGCGTCGCTCGGAGCTCCCGGGCGGCAGGTGAACTCGGGCAGGTCCGAGAGGGCCAGGTTCACCTTCGCGGACGTGCCCGTCATCCGGAAGGACTTGATCCCGCGCAGGTAGTCGGGATCGATCTGCCGCTGATCGACGAGCGACAGGAACGTGCGCCTGGGGTCGGCGTTGGAGACGACGACGGGAGCGTCGATCTCCTCTCCGGTGGCGAGGGTGACCCCGCGCACGCGCCCGTTCTGGGAGCGGATCTCGGCGACCGCGGCTCCGGTCCGGAGCTCGGCGCCCCGTTCCCGGCACGCCTCTGCCATCCCTTGCGTGATGGTTCCCATCCCGCCGCGCATGAACCCCCACGACCCGCCTCCACCGATGCTGTAGTGGAGCATCACCAAGGCGGTCCCGGGGGTGCGCGGACCACTGGCCATGCCGATTGCCGCGGAGGCGGCGAGGACCGACCTCACGGCATCGGTCTCGAATCGCTCGTCCAGGAAGTCCTGCACGCTGGCCGTCATCAGCTGTATCAGCGTGTCCCGGTCCGCGCGATCCAGCCCTCGGAAGCTGCGCGCGAGACGCAGGACGTACCAGGCGTCGGCGGGGCGTCGCAGGGACGGCGCGGGGGGTGTTCGGTCGATCGTCTGGGCGAGGAAGCGCCCGATTCGGGCGAACTGCTGCTGCATCGCCTCGTAGGTGTCCGCGTCGCGAGTGGAGAACTCCGAGATCTCCGCACGGGTTCGTTCCGCGTCGTCCCACAGCGCGATCGATCGGCCGTCCTCGAATGGAACGACGACCCCGGGATCACAGGGCAGGATCTCGAAGCCTCGCCGCTCCAGCTCGAGGTCTCTGACGATCGCCGGGCGGAGCATCGCGCAGATGTAGGAAAGGGTGGAGAAACGGAACCCTGGGAACACCTCCTCGGTCACGCAGGCGCCTCCGAGTACCTGCCGGCGTTCCAGGACGAGCGTTCGCACTCCATCGGCCGCGAGGTAGGCGGCCGCGACGAGCCCGTTGTGGCCTCCCCCTACGATGATGACGTCGTACGGTTCGCGCAACCCGTTCCTCCGCAAGCCCCTTCCCCGCTTCTTATCACGACCCGGCCGGGGGGAGCAAGAGTCCGCAAACGCGAGGCTAGGGCTTGACGATTGGCCGAATCGCCTCGATGTGCTCTGGCGTGGTCCCGCAGCACCCGCCGATGATCTGCGCGCCCATCTCCTTCCACTGGCCGGCAAACTCGGCATAGCGTTTCGGTGTGTATTCTCCGAAATCGAGCACATTGAGCGGCTCGTCGGGTGAGCTGCCCCACTTGGGATTTCTCTCGTAGGCGTAATTCAGATTTGCGTAGACTCCCACGGGCCCGTCGAAAGCCTTCCGCAAGTTGGGCAGACCGGCCGAGATCTCCTCGGGTTTGCTGCACATCAGCAGGATGCCGTCAACCGCGTGCCCCGTCAGGGCCGCCGCGAGTTCCTGGTAGGTTTCGCCCCGCATCAACGTTCCCTTGTCGCTGACGTTGCAGATGCCCAGGAAGACGGGGAGGCCCGCCGCGGCACAGATGTCCACGGCGGTGACGCAGTCCGTGATGGGCTTGTCGTGCACGGTAGACCCGGCCAGGTATTCGGGCAGCAACACGTCGACGCCCGCGCCGGCGAGCACGCGGACCTGGCCTTCGAACTCCTGTCGAAGGTCTCCAGCGTAGGGGGGCGCAAAGCCGCCAGCTACGTAGGCCTCCGGGTTCACTTCGTCTCTGGCCTGCACCGCGAGCTCGGCTCCCCGGCGGGTGTACTCCTCCCAGCGATCCTCTTCGCCGACGATCGCCATCATGGCCCGACTCGTGTAGAAGTTGTTCGAGATGATGATGTCCGCGCCCAGCTTCAGGTAGTCTTCGTGGATGCTCTTGACGACGCTGGGAGCGTCGACGTTGGCGGCGGCCGACCAGACGCCCTCGTACTCCCGGGTCGTCACGCCTTTGGACGTCGTGTACTGGCGTCCGGTGATCGATGTACCTTTGCCGACGTTCACTCCGCGGCGCTGCAGCTCGGTGCCCGTGCCGCCATCCATCAGCAGCACTTCGCCTTTGCCAAGCCGATCCAGGATGCTTCGAGTGGGCATTTTCCTCGGTCCTCCGTCGCAATGCATCGAAGAGCAGGGAGTTCTTGCCATCCGAGTATACTCGAGATGTAGGAATTGCCGATTGACAAGTCGCCAGTGTTGAAACCCGATCCCCTGCGGTTTTTCGCCGCGTAACCGCCGCCGATCCACCGCGCTCGAGGAGAAGCATCACAGCGGAATGGCGCCTGCGAGCGGCACCGGAAGATCCCGAGAGCCCGCAGGTTGGTACGCCCACCTCGTGTGCGCTAACACACCCTCTCCTCCTACTCAGTACCGAGCTCTGTATCCAAGCAAACGAGAAATGAGAAGCGACTGGCGCGGGCCGCGGCTCCAGAGTCGCACCAATCTGCCCAAGCTTGGCTGACGAATTACACCAGCTTTAGCGTAAGAGCTTGGCCTGGCCTTCGGCGGATCGACGTTTCCGTCCAACGGGCGCCCGACGATCGCTGCTCGGCGTCGTAGCCATCTACGCCAAGCAGCGTCATCGACACGCTTGTCTTCAGTGGGCTTGCGGGTGGGTCTGCGAAGGGGGTCAGTTCGCCGCGAGCAGCGGGATCACCAAGTCCACTTCCTCGTGCTCGCTGACGATGGACAGACGGGAACCGATGAGTTCGCCGACGGCCTTGCCGCCCATGGTCTTGGAGCTCGACGTCATCGTCAGTTGAACGCTCTTGCCCTGTTGGCTCTTGTCGCTGGTCTGCATCACCTTGATGGTCATTGTCTGTGTGCCCGTGTCGTAGCTCTCGAGCTCGCCGACCGTCGCGACTTTCTTGCCGCAGCCGGCGTACGCGGCGCCAACGTTCAGTGCGATGACCAGGAGGGTTGAGATGACGAATGCAATCGACTTCTTCATGGGGTTTCTCCTTTCCGGTTGGGATTCGGCGCGCCCGGAGCACGCCGTCGGGATTCCGCGCCTTTCGCGACGATGGTAGGCCTCCGCGCGGCCGCTTGCTCGGGTAGGAACGGCCGACCCTCTTTCCCCACGGCACGCAGAGATCCGCCCAGGCCAGCGCGAGAATGGCCTCGCCCCCCAGTCGAGCCGACGGCCCTTCTTCGCCAAAAGTGCCTCTGGCAAGGGAAATCGCACGAGCTAGTCGCGTTCCAACCTACTCGGTACTGAGAGGTGTGTCAAAAGGCGAGAATCACGCGAGCAGTCAACCCCTCTCCGTCAAACCGCATGGCGGGCTCCTTACGGCGTGGGCGTTGGTGCCGGGGTCGCCGTGGGCGTGGCGGGGCAGGCCGTCGTTCCGGCCGTCGTTCCGGAAGGCCCGGGGCTCCTGCCGAAGTTCGCCACCAAGAATCCGAACGAAAGGAAGTCGACCGTGCAGCCGGGAATCGGCTCGAAGTGACACAGCTCCTCTAGTTCGCGGCTGCTCTTCCCGAAGTTGGCAACGACCAAACCGAAGTCCGGAAAGCCCACATATCCGTTGTTGTCGTAATCCGCATCGCAGAGGTTTCCGCAATCGTCGGCGTCGGTGTCGTCCTGGCCGGAGTTGATCGCGTCCTGGCAGTTGTCGATTTCGTGGCCCACGCCGTCTCCGTCGCAATCCGCTTCGGGGCACACGCACTCATCATCGGGACAATAGACCTGGGCTTCCGCAATCGTAAACATCGCGGAAGCGCAAAAGAGCATTGCTGAAAGAAAGGCGATGCGAATCATGCGCGATCTCCGTCGACCACGGGCACGCAATCGTTCGTGGCGTAGCGCTCGAAGAAAGATCGCCGGTGAGCGTAACGCTCCCGCGGCAGCGCATCAACGGTTGACTTCTCTCCGGGCTCCGGTGATTTGAGCCGGCGGACGAGCACACCGACCGCGACGCCCGAATCAGCCCGATCCGAGGCATCGACGAGGATCGCGTGTACTTCACGCCTGGCGGCTTCGTCGACGTGAGCAGCGGGCTCACGAGCTGGATCGTGCCGAGGCCGCTCGTCGGGGTGCGGCTGTCGTAGCCGCGCGCGTGTCGGAGGATAGAAAAAAGCAGCTGTGTTTTCGGCGAGGTGCACGCGCCCAGTGAGGCGAGGAGGTGCTCGTAGGGGCCCTGACCCAGGTTGTCGCCGCCCGGGGGTCGAGGCCCGACGGCCAGCCAGGCGTGATCGTCGGTGGCCACCTGACGGAGGAACCGCCGATTCCCCTCCGTGGCTGCAACGAAACTGGCTCGGCGCCCTGAGCCGGCCCCGGTACCCCCGGCCGAAAAATGGTTATGATGGGCCCGTCGCTCCCGCCGCCAGCCGGCGTGAGTGATGGTCTTTACTCCGGACGAACCAGGAGGTCACGAGCCATGACGGACAAGTATGCTAGAGGGTGCGACCACGTTCACACCCATTCGAATTGCGAACCCATCGACAACCACACGTGCCACTGCTCGGTGTGCAAGCGCGTCACCGGGCAACCGACCACTCACGTCGTGTTCTTCAACCACGCCGATCTGGAAGTGGACAATCCCGGCGGCCTCAAGCGCCAGCCCTTCAACGATCAGAACCCGGACGGTCCGCTGGAGCTCTGCACCTGCGCGACCTGCGGCACCCCCATCATGCTCGACGACAAGCAGCGGCGCATCCGCGTGATCGTGCCGAATCTGATGGGCTACGACGCCGCTCGGATGCCGGCCACCTACCACGCGTTCTACGACCCGGCCACCGGCGTCGCGAAGCCGGACGACGGGCGTCCGGTCTACGAAGGGCTGCGGCCGGATTTCGTGTGGCCGGAACCCGTCTGAATCCGCGTCACGGCGTGGATGTCGGCGGCCTGCTTCCTGCCGGCCTTCGGGGCGCAACCGCTGCGGATGCTCGTGGGCGTGCGCGCGGCGAAGCCCGCCACCGACTGACGGCGCGGGCGCCTCAGAAGACCGAGCCGCGCTCGAGCGAGACGTCGGCGCGCTGCCACACCTCGGCGCGCTGCGCCTCCGCCTCCGCCGCGGCGGCCGTCTTACCCTGTGCCTCCAGGCTCTCCGCCAGCCCGCGCAGCGACCAGCCGTTGCGCGGCGTGTAGTCGAGCTGGGCGCGGTAGACCTTCTCGGCCTCCGCGGGCTTGCCGGCGCGCAGCAGCGCGTAGCCGAGTGCCTCGCGGTTCGGGAAGTACCACGGCGGCGGCTCGGTGTAGGGCAGGGCGTCCTGCTGCATCACGGCCTCGCGCAGAAGGCCGACGGCCGCGTTCCAGTCGCCGTTGACGCCGGCGACGCGCGCGGCGAGCACGTGCTGGGCGATGTCGAGGAGCTGCGCCGGCGTCGATCCCGACGCGAAGACCAACTCGGCCAGCGCCGGCTCCGAGGCGACGGCGCGCAGCACGCTGAGCTCGGCGTTCGCGAGGTTGACGTCGCCGGTGGCGGCGGCGGCCATGCCGCGGCCGTAGTGCCACACGCCGCGGGCGTAGCGCCACTCCGCGCGCGGCGCCGAAAGCTCGAGGATCTCCTGCCAGCGGCCGAAACGCGCCAGCGCGTAGATCTCCATCGGCACGAACTCCTCGCTGATCGGTACCTCCGCGACGATCTCGGGCGTCATGTTCGACGACAGCTTGCGCGCGGCGTCGATCGAGACCTGGCTGCGCCCCTCGAAGGCCGCGGACGCGTAGAGGAAATGGATGTTGTGCGGATAGTAGGCCGCGGGATAGAAGCCCTGTGCGCGACACTGCGTGATGTAGGATTCGTCGGCGGCGGAGGCCTTCTCGTTGGCGAGCGACGCGTCCGCGTAGCGGCCCACCCGCAGATAGATGTGCGAGGGCATGTGCACCAGGTGGCCGGCGCCCGGCGCCAGCGGCCCGAGGCGGTCGGCGGCAACCTCGGCCTTCTCCGGCTCGTGCGAGGGCTCGACGGCGTGGATGTAGAGATGCAGCGCGCCTGGATGCTCGGGATCGCTCGCGATCACCGACTCCAGCGCGGCGAGCACCTCGCGCGTCGCGGGCTTCGGCGTCTCGGGATCGACCCAGTAGTCCCAGGGCATGGTGTCCATCAACGCTTCGGCGAAGAGGGTCTGGACGTCCGGGTCGTCGGGGAACTGCGCCGCCACGTCGCGCATCGCGTTTGCGTAGGCCTCGTCGAGGGGCGCGCGGTCCAGGGGCGCGGTGGGCGCGTAGCGCTGCGCCATCGCGCCGATCAGCCCCTGCTCGACCGGCGAGGCGTTGCGGGCCTTCGCGACCGCGCGCTGCGCGGCCTCGTACGCGGCCGGTGCGTCGGCCGGATCCATCGCCTTGTTGATGTTCGGGCCGAGCACGTACGCCTCGCCCCAGGCGCACAGGGCACAGCTCGGATCCTGGCTGGACGCCTCGCGGAAGGACCGCAGCGCCTCGGCGTGGTTGAAGCCGTAGGCCAGGACGAGACCCTGATCGAAGTAGCGGGCGGCGAGATCGGAATCCGTGGTGATGTCGCGGTGGAAGCTTCCGAGGTCGTTGAAGAGGGGCGCGCCCGCGCCTTCGGGGATCACGCGCCGCGGTGCGTGCGTGTGGACGTGGTCCTGCCCAGCGCCCGCGCCGCCGCCCGTGCCCGCGCAGCCGGCGAGCGCGAGGGGTGTGGCGAGCGAGAAAGCGAAACGCGCGAGGGCGTGCATGCTGAACCTCCTGCGAGTGATTGCTTCCACGAGCCAGGGGCCCGAGCGACGCCGCGGACCGACAATCGCGAGGCGCCGATGATCCGCGTCCTCGCCGCCGCGATGAGGATAGGAAAAAGAAGCTTGGTTTTCGGCGAGGCCCGACAACTTGGGATTCTGTCGAGCAGCAAATGGGACGGAGGCAATCCCGAGCACTCCGGGGCTTGGAACGGAGAGAGAAAAATACCTTGGATCGTCAGCGCTTTCGTTGACACGATCGACGGCACGAGCCCGGAAATCACGTCTAATCGGGCGCTCTACGTCGACGCCAATACCTGCGCTCTGGATTTCGTTGCCAGGAAGACGCCCAGCAGAATGACGAAGAGCGGTATGTAGGGCTCGAACGGCCAATAGGGCAAGTACAGTTTCAGCCACCCGGAGAATGCGTATGCGGAGATGAATTCTTCGGCGGCCTTTTGCCACGGTAGACCGAAGGTAGCCGCGACCAGGCCGATCCCGATACCGACGATACCCATCAACTTGAACGCTGGCGGCACGCCGATCTGAGGATCGCCTTTTTCGGCGCGCTGCAGGCGCCTTTTCCACCATGCCGCGGCCCGCAGACCCCAGGCCAGGAAACCACCCCAGTAATAGACATAGTCGAGCCATACCGGATCCGAATCGTGGAAAAGCGCCCACCAGTACACGCCGAAGGCATAGATCCACAGGTAATAAATGCCGACCTTGTGCAGGAGCTTCCACTGCTTGGGCTTCAGATGCTTGCGGCCGAATTGGAATGAAGTCAGCGTCATGAGAGTCAGGAAGAAGTAGCCCAGGATCCCTTCAATCACATCGCGGAGGAAATAAACATCTTCCATGTAGTAATCATGGTGAACGGTCACCAGCCACACGATGAACAGCGCCTGCCAGGCCATCGCAGCCGCGAAGCACAGCCCGAAAATCTTCCGGTTGCGCAACAACCACGAGCTCAACGGCCCGGGAAATAGCGCCCGGATCGAAGACGCCCCAAAAGCCAGGTATAGCGAGGGTATCGCACACCGCACCGAAAACTGGATCATGGAAGAAACGCCGGGCCCGGAGGACAGGTCGGTCTGCATCATCGCGATGATCGTGGCAATGGATATCGGGCCCGTGATGAGCCAGAACAACCGCCACTGATTGATCGCTTTCGCTCTCAATACTTCGTTTAGCTCGACACCCATGAAGTTTCGTCACTCATCGAAAACAACCGCTGCCACGCGGTGTGCGAAAAACAACCCGAAGCCATTTTAACGGTTCTGTTGGCCGAAACCGTCTGAGTTTATCGGGGTGGAAATCGGAAGAATGAGCTGCGTTTTGGTAATTACCAATAACAGTTCGTCCTCGGTCGACCCCGTCATCGATCACGGCTTGACCCGAGCGGAGGGCCTCCGTGTGTCCAGCCACCGCGCAGGATCTTTCGATGGTAGGCGCCCACCAGTTCCCCTTGGTCGGATGCTGTGGGGGCGCGCCGCTACTCGCCCTGCCAGTTGGGCGCGCGCTTCTCGATGAACGCGAGCGGTCCCTCCCTGGCGTCCTTGGACTTGATCACCTTCGCGGCGAGCGGCTTCTGGTACTCCCACAGCTCGGCCTCGGTGCGGCCCTGCGAGGCGCGCACCACCTGCTTCGAGAGCGCCACCGCGAGCGGGGCGTTGCGCGCAATCTGCTCCGCGAGCTCGAGCGCGCACTCGACGGCCTGGCCGGGATCACACAGTCGGGTGACGAGGCCGTAGTCGTGCGCCTGCTCGGCGCTGATCGGCTGCGCGGTGAGCGCCATCTCCATCGCCACGCCGTAGGGCAGGAAGCGCGGCAGCCGGAACAGCCCGCCGCCCGCCGCGAACAGCCCGACGCTGACCTCCGGGATGCCGAGCTTCGCGCCGCGCGCGGCGACGAGCAGGTCACAGGCGAGCGCGATCTCGAGGCCGCCCGCGAGCGCGAAGCCCTCGATCGCGGCGATCAGCGGCTTCGCGCTCTCGCGCGTGAGCAGCTGCTCCATGCCGCGCGGAAAGCCGTCTTTTGCGAACGCCTTGAGGTCCATGCCGGAGCAGAAGCCGCGGCCCGCGCCGCTGAGCACGCCGGCCGTGAGGCCCTTGTCTTCGTCGAGCCTTTCCACGGCCGCGAGCAGGCCCTGCGCGAGCGCGGAGTCCACCGCGTTGCGCGCGTCGGGTCGGTTCAGGGTCACGAGCAGCACGCGCCCGCGCACCTCGCTGAGGACTACGTCGGCCATTGGGGGATCTCCTCTTGTTCGATGGGTACCTGTACCTCTAACGGTGCGTCCAACGCTGCTCGTACGCCCGCTTCGGGCTCTGCGCCCAACCCCGCTCGTGCGGCTGCTTCCCGCTGCGCGTCCAACGCTCGCGGTACGCCTGCCGCTACTTCGGCGGCAGGCGGATGCCGCCGTCGACGCGGATGACTTCGGCATTCACGTAGTCGTTGGTGACGAGCTCGACGACCATCGACGCGATCTCCTCCGCGTGGCCGAGCCGCTTCGGGAACAGCACGTTGCGCGCGAGGTTCGCCTTGAACTGCTCGGAGGCCTCGCCGCTGCCGTAGATCGGCGTGTCGATCAACCCAGGCGCGATCGTGTTGACCCGCACGCCGATCGCGCGCAGGTCGCGCGCGATCGGCAGCGTCATGCCGACCACGCCGCCCTTCGACGCCGAGTAGGCGGCCTGGCCGGTCTGGCCGTCGAAGGCGGCCGCGGAGGCCATGTTCACGATCACGCCGCGCAGCCCATCGCGCTCCGTCGGCTCGGTCTTCGCCATCGCGGCCGCCGCGAGGCGCAGGCAGTTGAACGAGCCGATCAGGTTGATGCGGATCACGCGCTCGAACGCGTCGAGGTCGAAGGGCTTGCCCTCGCGGTCGACGGTGCGCCCGATCGAGCCGACGCCCGCCGAGTTGACGAGCACGCGCAGCGGGCCGAGTGCCATCGCGGCGTCGACCGCGGCCTGTACCTCGTCCGCGTTGGCGACGTCCGCCTTCGCGAACTCGCCGCCGATCGCGGTCGCGAGCTCCTTGCCCTTCGCCTCGTCGAGGTCGACGATCACGCAGCGCGCGCCGAGCGCACCGAGTCTCTTGGCGCTCGCCTCGCCGATGCCCGACGCGCCTCCCGTCACGATTGCCGAAGCGCCGTCCACTTCCACGGTCAGATCCTCTCGATGATCGTCGCGTTGGCGAGGCCGCCGCCCTCGCACATCAGCTGCATCCCGTAACGGCCCTGCGTTCGCTCGAGCTCGCACAGCAGCGTCGCCATCAGCTTGGCGCCCGTCGCGCCGAGCGGATGCCCGAGCGCGATCGCGCCGCCGTTGACGTTCACGCGATTCATGTCGGCGCCGGTCTCCTTCTGCCACGCGAGCACCACCGGCGCGAACGCCTCGTTGATCTCGACGAGGTCGATGTCGCCGAGCGACAGGCCGCTGCGCTCGAGGATCTTGGCCGTCGCGGGAATCGGCCCCTTGAGCATCGTGACCGGATCCGTGCCCGCCAATGCGAAGCTGTGGAAGCGCGCGCGCGGCCGCAGCCCGAGCGCGTTTGCCTTGTCTTCGTTGACGATCAGGATCGCGGCCGCGCCGTCGGCGATCTGCGACGAGTTTCCCGCGGTGAGCTTGCCGTCCTCCTTGAACGCCGGCTTGAGGTTCGCGAGCTTCTCGGCGGTGGTGCCGGGGCGGATGCCCTCGTCGACCACCATCTCCTCCTCGCCGTCTTCGGTCTGGACCCGAACGGGAACGATCTCGCGCTCGAAGCGGCCCTCCTCGGTGGCGCGCGCGGCGCGCTGCTGCGAGAGCGCGCCGAACGCGTCGAGGTCGGCGCGCGAAAAGCCCCACTCGTCCGCGATCATCTCCGCGCCGATTCCCTGGTGCGGCAGCCCGGTGGCCGCGTAGCGCTCGAGCATCGGCGGCGGGAACGGAAAGCCCATCTCCTTGACGAGCGACGCGCCGAGCGGCACCTGCGACATGATCTCGACGCCGCCCGCGACGGCCACGTCGTAGGCGCCCGAGATCACGCCCTGCGCGGCGAAGTGAATCGCCTGCTGGGAGCTCCCGCACTGGCGGTCGACGGTGGTGCCCGGAACGGTCTCGGGCCAGCCCGCGGTGAGCACCGAGTTGCGCGCGACGTTGAGCGTCTGCGGCCCGACCTGCATCACGCAGCCGAAGATCACGTCGTCGATCAGCTCGACGTCGATCGGGTTGCGCGCCGCGAGCGCCTTCAAGACGTGGCCGCCCAACACCGCGGGGTGCCAGTCCTTGAGCTTGCCGCCATTCTTGCCGCACGGCGTGCGCACGGCGTCGACGATGACTGCGCTGTTCATGTCTTCCCCCTATCCTCTCGCGGGTCCGGGCCACCTGATGCGACTTCGGCTCCCGAGGTGAATTCGCCGACAAGCTTCTCGGATTGGCGGGCGAGCGCAAGGTGCGCGGCCCCCGACTCGATCCCGACGCGGCGGGGCGCCCACCCGGAGCTCGGTCTCCGCTCACCCACGGGTCGGGATCGGCTCCGCGCCGAGCAGGCCGTGCATCACCTGTTGCGACGCGAGGTCGACGAGGCTCTCGCGGTCGATGCGGCTCGGCAGCATGCAGAGCGAGACGATCGAGAAGATCGCCATCTGCACCATGGTGTCCGCCTGCTCGTGTCCGAGCTCCGGGCGCACCGCGATCAGCTTCTCGCGCCAGAGGTCGAGCAGGCGCCTGGCGGCGCGCTCGAGCGGGCCGCGCTGCGCGGCCTCCACGTGTCGCAGCTCGAGCACGTAACAGGCGTTCATGTCGGCGTTTTCGAGCGCCACGCGCACGTACGCGCGGACCAGCTCCTCGAGTGCCTCGTCGGCGCCCAGGCTCTCGTCGGCGAGCGCATCGTTGAGCGCGCTCGCGATGCGCTGGCAGCCCTCGCGGATCGCCTCCGCGAGCAGTCCCCCCTTGCTCGCGAAGTGGGCGTAGATCGCGGGCCCGGTGACGTCGGCGTCGGCGCCGATCTCGTTGATCGAGGTCGCGTGGAAGCCGCGCTCGCGAAACAGCCGCAGCGCGGACTCGAAGATCGGGTCGCGCCGCGAGGGGCGGCCGCGCTTGGGCAGGCTGGCGAGTTCGGCGGGCATGCGCCTCCAATCTCCTTGTCCGGCGTCCGATGCCCGGCGCCCGGATTCCGGAGTTCGCGCGCGGGTTTCGGGTCCCGGCGCGTTCCGGCTGGATTTCGCTCGACTTTCGCCTCCCGGCGGATTCGGGCGCGCGGCGCGTCGGGATTTGACGCGCTGCATCCAAAGCATTAACTTAGCGTTGGCTTAGAAATTGGCAACCCGAGGATCGCATGCAGCCCGGCCCGCGATCGCGAGCCGCGCGCAGTCGATCGCCGGGAAACGAGTACGAGAAGATCGGTTCGCGCGCGCGCCGCGCGGGTGCGCGGCGCGCCATCGGATCCGGGGAGTGTGAGCATGAACGAATCGGAGCTGCGCGAACGCACGCGCGCGTTGCTCGCCGAGGTGAACCCCGACGCCGGGGGAGACCGCCGCGTCGAGTTCCGCCGCGCGCAGTTCGATCACGGCCTGGCGTGGGTCGGTTTTCCCGAGGGACTCGGCGGCCTCGGCATCGAGCCGAAGCTGCAGGCGATCGTCCACGACGAGCTGCACAAGGGCGCGAAGACCTTCTACGAGGACATGCTCGTGAACCCGATCGGCATCGGCATGGGGGCGGCGGTCCTGCTCACCTACGGCAAGCAGGAGAACAAGCGCGAGCTGCTGCGCCGCAACTTCACCGGCGAGGAGATCTGGTGCCAGCTGTTCAGCGAGCCGTCCGCGGGTTCGGACCTCGCGGGGCTCGCGACGCGCGCGGTGCGCGACGGCGACACGTGGGTGGTCAACGGCCAAAAGGTCTGGACGACCCTCGCGCACATCGCGAAATGGGGGCTGCTCGTCGCGCGAACCAATCCCGACGTCCCGAAGCACGACGGTCTCTCGTACTTCCTGCTCGACATGCAGCTTCCGGGCGTCGAAGTGCGCCCGCTCTACCAGATCACCGGCGAGGCGGAGTTCAGCGAGGTCTTCATGAACGACGTGCGCGTTCCGCACGAGTGCATGCTCGGCGAGGAGGGCCAGGGCTGGCAGGTGGCGATCGCGACGCTGATGAACGAGCGGGTGGCGCTCGGCGGCGGCGCCAGCCGCAAGGGCGGCGGCTCGATCGCGGTGCTGATCGACCTGCTCCAGCACGTCGAGGCGAAGCGCTCACCGACCGAAGACGCGCTGCTGCGGGATCGCGTCGCGAAGCTCTACATCGAGTACGAGCTGCTGCGGCTCACCGGCATTCGCGGCAAGGCGGCGCGCAAGTCCGGCGGGCCGGGGCCGGAGGGCTCGGTGGGCAAGGTCGCACAGGCGGACATCGCGAAGTCGATCTGGGAGTGCTGCTCCGACGTCCTCGGCGCCGACGCGCTCGTCTACGAGCACGGCTACGCGCTGCGCCAGGGCAGGACGTCCGCCAGCGACAACAGGCTGAGCGCGAAGTACAACCTGCTTCGATCCCGGGCCAACTCGATCGAAGGCGGCACGTCGGAGATCATGCGAAACATCCTCGGCGAGCGCGTGCTCGGCCTGCCCGGCGAGCCGCGCGTCGACAAGGACATTCCCTGGAAGGAGATTCCGCGCAGCTGATGCGGCCACCGTCCGGCGCCAGCGCGTGCTCGAAGCCGGCGCGCGCGACGCGGTGGGGCTTGGGAGGAGGAGATGCTCTTCGAATTCAGCGATGAGCACGGCGAGCTGCGGCGAACCGTACGCAACTTTCTCGAGAAGGAGTCGGACGAGAACCGCGTGCGCGAGCTGATGGCGAGCGAGCAGGGCTACGACCCGACCTGCTGGAGCCGCATGGCCGAGGAGCTCGGGATCGTCGGGCTGATCGTCTCCGAGCGGCATGGCGGGGCGGGCTTCGGCATGGTCGAGCTCGCGATCGTCGCGGAGGAGATGGGCCGCGCGCTGCTCTGCGCTCCCTATCTGGGAAGCGCGGTGCTCGCGACGAGCGCGCTCGAGCTCGCGGCCGACGAGGCCGCACAGAACGAGATCCTGCCGAAGCTCGCCGCGGGCGAGGCCATCGGAACCCTGGCCTTCGCCGAGGCCGCGCATCCCTGGGACCTCTCCGCGATCGAGATGAGCGCCGAGTCGAGCGGGGACGGCTTCGCGCTCAGCGGCGAGAAGACCTACGTGCTCGACGGCCACATCGCGAACGAGATCCTCGCGGTGGCGCGCGCGAACGGCGAGCTCGCGCTGTTCCGCGTCGCGAAAGACGCGCCGGGACTGAGCCGCGATGCGCTGCCGCCGCTCGACCAGACGCGCAAGCTCGCCGCGCTGCGCTTCGAGCGCACGCCCGCGCAGCGGATCTCGTCGGGGGACGTCACGCGGAAGCTCGAGCGCGCGCTTGAGCGGGCCATCGTCGCGCTCGCCGCCGAGCAGCTCGGCGGCACGCAGCGCGTGCTCGAGATGGCGACCGAGTACGCGAAGACGCGCTTCCAGTTCGGCCGGCCGATCGGCTCGTTCCAGGTCATCAAGCACCAATGCGCGGACATGCTCGTCGCGGCGGAGTTCGCGCGCTCGGCGGTCTACAACGCGGCCTTCGCGAGCGAGGAGGATCCCGAGAACGCCTCGCTCGCGGCGCAGATGGCGAAGTCCTACTGCTCCGAGGCCTACCTGGACGTCGCCAATTGCAACATCCAGGTGCACGGTGGGATGGGCTTCACCTGGGAGCACGGCGCGCATCTCTATTTCAAGCGCGCGAAGGCGAGCCAGTTGTTGTTTGGTAGCCCGAGCTTCCACCGCGAGCGCATGGCGGCCGCGCTGGGCTTCGGCGCCGCGCAGGCACAGGCGGGCTAGCGCCGGAGACTACACTCTGGAGAGCGCGCCGTGAGATCGACGCGCTTGGAGCGGGCAGCGAGCAGCGGCGCAGCCCGAGGATCGCGCGGGCGCGCGCAGAGCCTCGAGCGACGCGAGCGATGGTCGGGCGAAGCGAACGATAGGAGGGATCCATGGCGGTACAGAAGATCGAGACGGCCGCGGTGCTGGGCTCCGGAGTGATGGGAAGCGGTATCGCCGCGCTGCTGGCCGGCGCCGGCGTGCGGACCCACCTCCTCGACATCGTGCCCCGCGATCTGCCGAAGGGGGGCGATCGCAACGCGATCGCCAACGCCAACCTCAAGGCCGCACTCAAGACGCGCCCCGCGCCGTTCTACAGCGCCGACGACGCGACGCGGATCCGCACGGGCAACTTCGAGGACGACCTCGACGTACTCGCCGAGTGCGACTGGGTGATCGAGGTCATCGTCGAGAACCTGAAGATCAAGCAGGAGCTGATGGCGAAGGTCAGCAAGCGCGTCGACGACGACGCCATCGTCTCCACGAACACGAGTGGGATCGACGTCGACGCCATCGTCGAGGGGCTGCCCAAGAAATTCCGGTCGCGCTGGCTCGGCACGCACTTCTTCAACCCGGCGCGCTACATGAAGCTGCTCGAGATCATCCCCGGTAAGGACACCGACCCGGCCGTGGTCCAGCGCGCGGCCGATCTGGGCCGCGACCAGTTCGGCAAGGGGATCGTGTACGCGAAGAACACGCCCAACTTCATCGCCAACCGCATCGGCGCCTACGGGATGATGTACACCGTCAACCAGATGCTCGAAGACGGTCTGACGATCGCGCAGGTGGACGCCATCCTGGGCAAGCCGATGGGTCGCCCGAAGACCGCCGTCTACAAGACCGGGGATCTGGTGGGCATCGACACGCTCGTCCACGTGGCGAAGAACATCCACCCGGCGATCCCGCACGACCCGCAGCGCGACGTCTATCGGGTTCCCGAGTTCATCGAAACGCTCGTCGAATCCGGCCGGCTCGGAGACAAGACCGGCAGCGGCTTCTACACCAAGCGCAACGGCGAGCGATTCGTGCTGGATCACCGGACCGGCGAGTACGAGCCCCTCGAGCGACCGAGCTTCGCCTGCGTCGACGCCGCAAAAGATCTCGAGGATGTCGCGCAGCGCGTGCGGAAGATCCTCAACGAGGGCGACGACGAGGGCGCGGCGTTCGCTTGGAAGGTGACCGCGGCCACGCTCGCCTACAGCGCGGGCCTGATCCCGGAGATCTCCGACAACCTCGTCGAGATCGATCGCGGCATGTGCTGGGGCTACAACTGGGAGCTCGGGCCGTTCGCGACCTGGGACGCGATCGGGGTCGCCGAGTCCGTCGAGCGCATGGAGAAGGAGGGCGTCTCCGTGCCGGAATCCGTCGTGAAGATGCTCGCGAGCGGCGCGAAGACCTTCTACGAGCAGCGGGACGACGGCCTCTACTACTACGACCTCGTCGGCGGCGGCTACAAGCCCGTCGATCGCGACCCCAAGCGCATCTGGATCCCGGACCTCGAGCGCCGCTCCGGCGGCGTCGTCGAAAGGAATGATGGCGCCACGCTGCTGGACGCCGGTGACGGCGTGCTGCTCGTCGCGTTCCACACCAAAATGAACGCCGTCGACGCCAACATCGTGACGATGCTCGACACGGCCGTCGAGAAGGCCGAGACCGAGGGCTGGAAGGGCGTCGCGATCGGCAACCACGCCGACGCGTTCAGCGCGGGCGCCAACCTGCTGCTCGTCTTCATGCACGCACAGCAGAAGAACTGGGACGATCTCGGCGGCATGATCTCGGGCTTCCAGGACGTCAACATGCGCCTGAAGTACTCGGGCGTTCCGGTCGTCGCGGCGGTGGGCGGCATGGCGCTCGGCGGCGGCTGCGAGATCCCGATGCACTGCGACCGCGTCGTGCTCGCGGGCGAGGCCTACGTCGGTCTGGTCGAGGTCGGCGTCGGCCTGATCCCCGGGGCGGGCGGCGTCAAGGAGATGGTCTGCAAGTCGCAGGCGGGCATCCCGCGCGGCGTCGCGGTGCCGCCGCTGAACCTGGTGCAGAAGCCGTTCGAGAACATCGCCACCGCGAAGGTGAGCACCAGCGGCAAGGAGGTGATCGAGAACGGGCACCTGCTGCCCTGGCAGGCGCGGGTCGTGCTCAACCGCGACCACATCATCCAGTACGCGAAGCAGGAGGTGCTCGCGCTGGACCTGGCGGGCTACCAGCCGCCGGAGCGGCGCCCGATCAGGCTGGCGGGCGGCAGCGCGTTCGGCGCGCTCGTGCTCGGCGTCGACGGCTTCCGGCGCTCGGGTTACGCGAGCGAGTACGACGTGGAGATCGGCCGCAGGCTCGCGAAGGTGATCACCGGCGGCGACGTGCCGGAGAACACGCCCGTCGACGAGCAGCACGTGCTCGACCTCGAGCGCGAGGCGTTCCTGAGCCTGTGCGGCGAGGAGAAGACCCAGGATCGGATTCAGCACATGCTGAAGACGAACCGTCCATTGCGCAACTAAGCGATCCCTGGAATCGGGAGGAATCGATCATGCAGGATGCAGTCATCGTCGCGGCGACCCGAACCGCCGTCGGCAAGGCAATCCGCGGCGGCCTCGTCAACGTCCGCCCCGACACCCTGGCGGGCCTCGTGCTTAAGGACGTCGTCGATCGCGCCGGGATCGCGCCGGAGACCGTGGAGGACGTCCAGGTCGGCTGCGCGTTCCCCGAGGCGGAGCAGGGGATGAACGTCGGCCGCATCGCCGCGTTCCTCGCGGGCTTTCCCAACAGCGTGCCGGCCTGCACGGTCAACCGCTTCTGCTCGTCGGGCCTGCAGGCCGTGGCGATCATCGCCAACCGCGTCCAGGTCGGCGAGATCGAGTGCGGGATCGGCGGCGGAACCGAGTCGATGTCGATGGTGCCGATGGGCGGCAACAAGCTCGCCCCCAACCCGGATCTCACGCTCGAGTTCCCCGACGCCTACATCGGCATGGGCCACACGGCCGAAGTGGTCGCGGAGCGCTACAAGGTGAGCCGCGAGGATCAGGACCGCTGGGCGGTGATCAGCAACCAGCGCGCCGCGGCGGCCAACGAATCGGGCGCGTTCAAGGACCAGATCGTTCCCGTCGAGGCCTGGCGACTCGACGCCGAGGGAAAGCGCGAGACCTTCAGCTTCGCGGTCGACGAGGGCCCGCGCCCCGACACCACCGCCGAGGTGCTCGCCAAGCTGCGACCGGCCTTCAGCGCCGTGGGCACGGTCACCGCCGGAAACTCGAGCCAGATGTCCGACGGCGCCGCGGCCGTGATGCTGATGAGCGCCGAGCGCGCGAAGCGCGACGGCCTCGATCCGCTGGCGCGCTTCGCAGCCTTCGCGGTGTCGGGCTGCGCGCCCGACGAGATGGGGATCGGGCCCGCACTCGCGATCCCGAAGCTCCTCGAGAAGACCGGCGTCACGCTCGGCGACGTCGATCTATTCGAGATCAACGAGGCCTTCGCGAGCCAGTTCGTCTACTCGATCCGGACGCTCGGCATCGACGAGGAGAAGGTCAACGTCAACGGCGGCGCGATCGCGCTCGGGCACCCGCTCGGCTGCACGGGCGCCAAGCTCACCACCCAGCTCGCCTACGAGCTGCGTCGGCGGGGCGGCCGTTACGGCGTCGTCGCGATGTGCATCGGCGGCGGCATGGGCGCCGCGGCGCTGTTCGAGAATTTGAGCTAACCGCGCCGAGCCACGAAGCGGGGCGCGCTCGGGAAACTGGATCTGGATCCAGTCGATCCGAGGTGGTGGCTCGCCCGGTCGCCCTCGGGAAGCTGCGTCGCGTCGACTCATTCCTCTTACCTAGGAATCAGCGTCACGCGGTCGGTGTCCCTGCCGTCGGCCGACACGGACCGGTAGGTCTCGGTGACGTCGAGCGAGCCCACCGAGCAGCCGGCTGCGTCACACGAAATCGAGCCCCTGCCGACGTTCGCGTTGTCGGTCGAG
>JBFGGA010000009.1:0-36030 GCA_041579295.1 Myxococcota bacterium
AGGTGGACGCGTAGACGACGGGAATGCCCGGAGTGATCTCCTCGGGCTGGACGACGTAGGGGATCAGCTTCTGCACGGGATCGCTACAACCGCTGGCCGCAGCTGCGCCGGCACCCGCACCGACGAGCTTCAGAAAGTTGCGACGATCAATCTCGGCCATCGATTCCTATCCCCGGGGCCTTCCCCAGTCCGCCATCCTAGTAGTGGCAGGTGTAACAGTCGTCGGAAACGCGCTTCTCGCGGTGGCACTGGATGCACCAGCCCATCTCGAGCGTCTGGGTGGGCAATCCCCAGGGCCACCACTTCGTATCCTTCAAGACGAAGACCTTGTCGTGATCCTCGACGCGCCCGTGGCACTGCTGGCATTCCACCTCTGCCTGGACGTGGCGGTTGTGCCGGAACTGGACGTGCTCCGGAAGTCGGTACACCTGCAGCCACGCGATCGGCTCGCGCTTCTCCCAGTGCTCCTTGAGGGTGCGGATGCCCGAGAGCTCGTCGTAGCTGTCCGGGAACTGGCTGTGACAGCCCATGCACAGCTCCACGGAGGGAACCCCGGCCGCGGGCGAGCGATCCGTCCCCGAGTGGCAGTACTGGCAGTCGATCTCGAATTTTCCCGCGTGGTGCTTGTGGCTGAACGGAATCGGCTGCACGAGGCCCGGCGTATCGTCGTCGAGCGCGGCCTCGTGCGAGATGCACGCATCGCGGCTGGGCCACGGCGTGTCGAACTTCCTGGGAATCTCGATCTGCAGACCGGGATGCGCTTCCGCGAGCGCCCTGAGCTCGTGCGCCTCGCAGACGCTTCCCGCTTTGCGCACCTCCCTACCGGCGGCCTCTTGGAACGCGGGGACCAGCGCGGCGAGACCCGCGACGGCGAGGGCTGCGGTCCGCACGGGCGCAGTGAGGAGGTGGCAAATCCTCGGACGGTCGGTCGTCATGCGCGAACTGCGGGCCCCTTCGGAGTGTCGATTCCCAACCCGGCCTGCGCCTTCGTCCGCAGACCGATCACCTGTGCCTGCGACGATCCCCTGCGACGATCCCAACAACGCCGCGCCTCGCCCTTCCGTTCCCCATGGGATCTCCGCTTCCGTTCGAAATCCATCGGAGCCGTTTGGAACGCGGACGCCAACAGGGCGGATCGGCCGGGAAGCGCCCGACGGACGCTCCTAGACGGGCCAATGAGGGCGCTGGGATACTACGGAAGGTGGGGCTAGTCAAGGCAACCGACCGCGGTTTCGAGCGCGCCTCTCGGATTTCCGCGCACTTGCAACGGCAATCGCGGCGCGCAGCGGCGCCGATCGCGCGGGCGCGCCGTCGCTCGACGGTCGTCTGATGGCCCGCCCGCGCGGGCGAGGCGCCGAGAAAACCCCCCGAAGTAGATTTCATAAATGAATTCAATGTCTTCGGTGCTATATAGAACGGCGCAATCGGCGGCTCGGCCGCACCGCGAAGCGCCCGGGCGACGCGCGCGGGCGTCCGGCACGGCGCGAGCGGCCCCGGCGCCGCGCCCCCCGCTGGCCGCGCGTAGGAGGACCGTGCAATGCCCATCAGTTCGGATCTGCTCGAGATCCTCGTCTGCCCCGAGACCCGACAGCCCGTCGCGCTGGCATCGGAAGAGCTGCTGACGCAGCTCAACCGCGAGATCGCCGAGGATCGGCTGCGCAACCGGGGCGGAGAGCGCGTCACCGCGCCGATCGCGGAGGGCCTGGTCCGCGAAGACGGCAAGGTGCTCTATCCGATCGACGACGGCATCCCGGTGATGCTGATCGAGGAGTCGATCGAGCTCGGGTAGGAGCCTGACCCAAGACTGGCGCGACGGTCGGACGCCGATCCATCGCCGCTGGCTGTGTTGCGCTCCCTGCGCCGTAGCGCCGCTATGGCTCGGTCGCGCGCCTTGCCAGCGGCGCGTCTCGACGCCCGGCCTTCCCGCGCCAGTCTCGGGTCGGGCTCCTTGTCAGCGCTGCAGGCGATAGCCGTGGCCGCGCACCGAGACGATGTGCTTCGGGCGCGCGGGATCCGGCTCCACGTAGCGGCGCAGGCGCACGATGAAGCTGTCGACGACCCGGGTCTTGGTATCCGCGCGCAGCCCCCAGACGTCCCGCAGCAGCTCTCCCCGGCTCACGGTCTGCCCCTCGCGCTCGATCAGCGCGCGCAGCAGGCCCATTTCGCGAACCGTCAGCTCGACCACCCCGCTCGGCGTCACGAGCTCGAAGCGCTCGAAGTGCACCGTGGCCTCGCCGATCGCAAACGACCGCAGCGCGTCGCGCCGCCTGTGCGCGCCGTCCCAGCGGCGGCGGCGCAGCAGGCCGCGCACCCGCGCGAGCAGCTCGTCGAGCCGGAAGGGCTTCGTGAGGTAGTCGTCCGCGCCCTCTTCGATGCCGCGGATCCGATCCGGGGCGGCGTCCTTGGCGGTGAGCATCAGGATCGGCACGAAGTTGCCCGCCGCGCGGACGCGCTTCGCGAGCTCGAAACCGCTCATGCCGGGCAACATCACGTCGAGAATCACCAGGCCGAACGGCTCGGCGGCCCCGACGAGCGCGCGCTCGCCCGCGCGGCCGTCCTGCGCGATGTCGACCGCGTAGCCCTCGGCCTCGAGGTTGAAGCGCAGCCCTTCCGCGAGGTGGGACTCGTCTTCGACGATCAGGATCCTGTCCACCCGTACCACCCCTCCATCGCGAGCGCGATCCGCGCGCCCGGGGCGCGGCCGGCGCGACGAGGCGACGGCCCACCCGGGCTCGCGGACGCGTTGGCCGCAGGCCAACGCGCGGCTCGCGAAAGCTTTGGCCGCAGGCCAACGCGCGGCTACGCGGGCCGCTCGGCGGCCCTCAGCGTGACGACGAAGCGACTCCCCGCACCGCCGCCCTCGCTGCGCGCCTCGACGCGACCGCCCTGGCGCCGCACGAGATTGCGGACGATGAACAAACCGAGCCCGAGGCCCGCCGCCGCGCGCTGGACGTCGCGGCCGACGCGGTAGAAGCGCTGGAAGATCTTCCGGAGCTCGCCGACCGGGATGCCGATGCCGCGATCCGAGATGTCGACGCAGACGCGACCTTCGCGCGCGTCCGAAACGCGCACCTTCACCTCGACGGGCTCGACGGAGTACTGGACCGCGTTCTCGAGAAGATTGCGAAAGACGACGGTCAGCTCGGTGCGATCGCCAAGAACGATCGGATCGCACGCCCCGTCCAGCGCGACGGCGTCGCCCGGCAGCCGATGCCGCTCCCGGACCTCTTCGATGCACGACTCGAGGACTTCGCGAAGCGCGACGACGCCGCGCACCGCGCGGCGGCCGGGCTCCTCGGCGCGCGCGGCGGCCAGCACCTGGTCGACGGTTCGATCGAGGCGCTCGAGGTCTTCGTCCATGCGCGCGAGGAACCGCTCGCGATGCTCGCGCTCGGGATCGCGCCGCATCAGCGTATCCAGATAGAGGCGCAGCGAGGCGAGCGGAGTCTTCATCTCGTGGGTGACGGCGTCGAGAAACGCCCGCTGGCGCTGGTTCACCCGCATCTCGCTGATCAGCCACGCGCACAGCCAGCCCGTCCCGACGATGATGAGCGCGAAGAACGCAGTGCCCAGCGCGAGCAGGATCCAGCCGAGCGTCCCGAGGTCCGACGACGCGTTCGGCCCGCCGAGCACGAGGACCCAGTACACGACGGCGAGCACCGCGGCGAGGATCGCGAGGACCAGCCCCAGCGTGAGCGGAAAACCGACGGAGCGCCGCGCCATGAAATCTCCTGCGTCCGAGAGGGTACGATAGAATCGGCAGCGACCCCACGGAGGTTCGGTGCGCACCGCACCCCGCACCCCTGCGCTGCGAGCCGTCGCCATCCTCGGAGTGCTCGCGGCGAGCGCGAGCGCCGGCGTACCCGACGAGGGCGACTGCCCCAGGCTGGACGGACGACGCGGTGAGGGCGAGCTCGAGGACGCCATGGCGACACGGGTCCGCGAGGGCGCCGCGCTCGAGTACGCGGATCTGGCGCGCGTGCGCGCGCTGATGCCCGCGGAGGTCTGGAGCCACCGCAACGCGTTCTTTTCGCCCGGTATGCGGATGGAGATCGGCCCCTGCCAGCGGCGTTACACCGTTGCGAGCCACTTCGCGGCGGCCACGGAGCGCTTCGCGGCTCGGGTCCGACTCGACGAAGACGGGAATCTCCTGGATTACGTGGCCGGCACGCCGTTTCCGCCGGAGCAGATCGCCGACGGCGATCCTGCCGGCGGCGCGAAGTGGGCGTGGAACCTGGAGTACCGCAACCGCGGGGCGGGTCCGAGGGGCCGCTTCCGGATCACCGACATGCCGAGCCGGGTCGGCGGCACGCAGACCTACACCGGCGAGTTCTTCCAGCTGAGAACCAGTCACCGGGCGGACCTCGTCGAGAGCGGCTACGCGCAGCCGGGAGCCGAGGAGCAGCTCTGGATCGGCGGCGGGCGCTTCGACACGCCGTCCGAGACCAGGCACCTGGCCTGGCGCCAGCTGCGACCGCGCGGTGCCGATCGGCGATTTTCGACCTCGGACGACACCTTCGTGTACGCGCCGGAAATGCGGAAGGTCCGCCGCTCCGCGACCGCCTGGATCGACGGCATGTTCACCCCGAGCTATCGGGCGGCGCCCGGCTGGGGCGGCGGAGCGGTCGCCACCGGATCCGACGGCGCCGGCCGCAGGGGCGCGGTGAGCCTCGCCTCCGCGCTCTCGCACGCCGCCACCGCGCACCTTCCCGTGGGGTTCAACGATCTCTCGATTCGACCCAACGCGTACCGCTGGCGGCTGCTCGACAAGCGGGAGGTGCTCGCGCCGATCAACGGCGTGCAGCCGGGATACCCCGAGAACCCGCTCCGCAACTTCGGGACGTCCGGCCTGTCTTTGGGAAGCGAGCGCTGGGAGGCGCGCTACGCGGTGCTGATCGAGGGGAAGGCCCGGCGCCGCGAGCAGGGCTTCGACACCCTCCTCGCCTACGTCGACCATCAGACCCAGCTGCCGCTCTACCTGATCACGCGCCGCGAAGGCGGGCGGATCGTGGACCTCGGCATCCCCGTACACCGCTTCAGCGGCGACGTCGCGGGTTACCCGAACCGCGCGCGTGACGAGCCGGCGCTGCTGTTCGATCCCGTGGCGGCCGTCTACTACCGCGCGGCAAGCGGCGGCAGCGGCTGGCGACGCGAATCCTACGACGTGCGCTCGACGGCGCCGTCGCGCGCTGCCGTGCGCGAGATGATCACCACCGACACGCTCGTGCGCGGGCGCTAGCCCGCGCAGCTCCCCGGTGATGGCACGCCGCCGGGCTCTGGCGGGGGCGCGGGCTAGAACGTCCAGCGCAGGCGCATCCAGATCTCGTCGCGCCTGCGGATACCCGACAGGAACCGATCGACGCCGTCCTTGTAGGCGTTGTTGCCGACGCGGTTGGTCGCGGGCCGGAACGGATTGAGGGCCATCTGGGTCAGCTGGGTGCGGCCGAAGAAGATCCCCATGCCGACGGCCGCCGAGAACGACTCGGTGAAGCGGTACTGGATCGACGGCAAGACGCCACCCGAGCGCGAATTGAAGTCGTAGATCGTCACCAACGACGGATTCAAGCGATCCTGGAAGTAGCCGGTGGTGATCGTGTTGGTGAACATCGCGCTGAACGCGCCGTTCGGGCCCATGCCGCTGCGATGGCCCTTGATGTACTGGAAGAACCACTGCGTGTTGAAGAAGAAGGTGCGGTTCGGATTCAGGAAGTTCACGAAGGTCGGGCGGTCGATGGATACCGTGAGATTCAGCATGTCCACGTTCGAGAGGCTGTCGAACTCGTTGGCATCGTAGACGGGAACGGAATCGAACCAGGTGAGCTCGACCCCCCAGTTGGACTTCGTCCGATCTTCGGGAAAATCCATCGAAAAGCCGAACACGTTGCGCCGGTCGTAGCGGAGCACGACTTCGCTGCCGCTGTGCCACAGAAACGTGCGGCGCCCGAATCGGCCGTTGCCCGCCGCCCGCAGCGTATTGCGCTGGACGCCGCCGAGGTCGAAGAACTCCTTCACCTTCTTGCAGAACTGCGGTTGGTTGAACGAGCACTTGTTCAACACCCACGGGTGCTCGGGGTCGAAGCACTCGGGGTTGGACGCCCGGCCCTCTTCGTCGCTACACGCCGAGATCACCACCAGCCCCATCGCGAAGTTCCACGAGACGGCGGCGAGCTCGTTCTGGAAGATCTGCGCGGTTCCGGCCAGGAACTCGGCGTCGTAGTCCCGGCCGCCGGCGGCTCCCGAAGCGCTCGGTATGAAGTTGCAGCGCGGCCCGTCCTCCGGAAAGAGCGCGTTCTGCGTGGCGATCTCTTCGTCACTCAGACAGCCCGCCAGCGGATGGTAGAGCGTCGAGGCGTGCTGGAAGATGACGTTCGATCCCGTCTGCGTGTAATCGCCGCGCAGGCTGTCGGAATTGCGCTTGTCGAGGTACTCCGCGATCTCCGCCCGGCAGTCCGCGTCGTCGACGAAATCGTCGCAGGGGCGGACCGTCGACGGTGCGGGGCCGGCGGGATCGAAGTCGCCCGTCGACGGCGCCAGCTGGCCGAAGCAGCTCTGCATGCCCGGCGAGCCCGTGATGTCGTTTCCCTCGGAGTCGAGGGTCACGACGTCGTGGGTCGCGATCGTCGGCGCGAGCAGGCATCCGTCGACGGCGGGGTCGTAGCCCGCTTCGAAGCTGAAGATCACCTGCGTAGCGGTGATCTCGTAGCTCTCGATTCCGCGGCAGCCGGGCAGCTTGACGGGCCGGGCCCGGCCCGGGACGTATCGCGTGCAGACCGGCCCTCCGTCGAAGTCGATGGTGCCCGGCGCGGCGGCACGGCTCGTCGTGATGTAGCCCCTCGGCGTTCCGTCGAAGCCCGGAAACGACTGCATGATCGCGCTCGCCTCCATGTTGAGCAGGTCGATGCCGCCGCCGGGCTGCGCGGTCCCCGGGATGACCGCGTCGAAGAACAGGCGGCGACTCGCCTCGAAGACCGTGCAGCCCTCCAGCGTGAGCGGATCGCAGTCGTTGACCTCGAAGGTCACCGACGAATCGCAGCGGGTACCGAAGAACGGACCGCAGCCGAGCAGCGCTCGCTGCTCGTTGGTGAGGCCGCTGTCCAGCGTGAAGTAATCCTCGCGGGTCGGAAGCTGCTTGGCGAGCACGTTGCCGTCGATGGGTCCTCGGTTGATTCCCGCGTTGGACGAGAGCACGTTGCAGCCGGGGCTCCGGCCCACCACCGCGCCAGACGAGTCGACGCAATCCAGATCCGATCCGAGGATCGAGGTGATGAAGCCGTCGTTCGCATCCCGATTGAGCGACTGCGAGGGCGTCGGCCCGGCGAGCGGGGTCTTTCCAATCAGCTGCGCGGTGATCGCGAAGAAGTTGTTGAAGCGGTACTCGCCGGCAAACAGCGACGAAGAGACCTCCGTGAGCGAGATCGGAAATCCCCCGAGGCGCTCGGAGCTGTTGAACAGATTGACCGCGCAGGCGCGCGTGTCGAGCTCCGGCGTGATCCCGATCGTAGAGGAGCAGAGCCACGCGAAGGCCTGTTGATTGGCGGGGTGCCACTCCAACGCATTGTTGGTCGATCCGGGATTGGTCAGCGGCGTGCCGAAGCCGAGGCAATCCGGATCCGTCCCGATTCCGAGCGCCGTCACGGAGTTCTGGTCCTTCGGGTCCATCGCGAGCGCGCTCGCGCAGTCGCCCCGCGGATTGCCGGGGTTCAGCCGCGTGACCAGTGGGCGGCCGGTCGCGACGTCGACGTTGCGCTCGAAGGTCATGAACTGCTCGAAGAACGGGAAGTCGTCGTAGCCGTAGAAGTCCGTCAGCGCGAAGCTGAAGCGATCCCAACGCCACTCGATCCGGCCCCCGAACTCGAGCCCGTCCGGGTCGTTCCACGGCTCCGGAGGGCGATGCGAGCCCGCGATTCCCGCGCCGAGGAAGCCGTGCGTGAAGGCCGCACTCGAGATCTCACACGCGCCGGGCACCGCGTAGGGCTCGCCGCAGCGACCGAGGTCCGCGGGCTCCACCTTGTCGATGTTGAGCGCGAACTCGAGTCGAACGTCCTGGAGCGGCCCCACGTCGTAGAGCGAGTAGATGAAGCGGGCCGATTGGGTCGCGATGCGCGACTCCTCGAGGCTCGGCAGCGTGGACAGGCCGAGATCCTGGGGGTTGAACTGGTCGGTGGTGCGGAAGAGCTCCGTCTTGCCCCAGACGATCTGCTGGAGCCCGAGGCGCATCCAGAGCCGATCGTCGAGGAAGCTGAGCTCCGCGTAGGCCTCCTTCAGCTCCTTGGTGTCCTGCTGGCTGGCGCCGCGGTTCCACGAGAGATCCGACTCGTCGAAGTTCAGGTCGAGGCTGTCGAAGCCGCCGTTTTCGTAGAAGCGGATCAGGCCCTGACTCGGCACGTAGAGGCCCTGCGCGTCGGTGGGCTTTGCGTCCGTCGCGAGATGGCTCGCGTCGGGCGCGGGCCGGAGCGGGAGCTCGCTGGTTCCGCCGGTGACGCGAACATTCGCAAACGGCACGCACCCGGGCTGGAGGCCGAGCGCGATCTGCGCGTCGGCTGCGGCGGTGCCCGGAACGACGCAGGCCGACACCCCGGTGTAGTCGCCGCCGAACGGGTTCGTGCCCTTGTTCCGGTACTTGCCGGCGGTCACCTCGGTGAGCACGACCTCGGCGCCGTTCGAGAGCAGGAAGGTCCCCGGGGTCTGGGTTCCCGGCACGACGAGGTCCGGCGGCAGGAACGGGAGGAGCTCCTCGGGAAACGGATCGACCTCCTCGAAGCTGCCGAAGAACGGGTTGCCGTCGTCCGGCGGGCCCGCGAACCCGGGATTTGCGATCGGATCCGCGGAGTGCCAGCGGATGTAGCCGGGCGCGCCGCCGCCGGGGGAGGGCGTGAGCCGCCCGCGGAACGGATTGGCCTTGTGGCGGAGCGCCGCGTTGGCGTCGACCGAGTTGCTCGGGAGCCAGGGGCCGAGAACGGACTTCTGCAGGATGCCGCCGTCCGCACCGCGACGGTCCTGGGAGCTGAACGCGAAGTCGAGGAAGCTCGACATCGTGTAGCGGAACGGATCGTCGTCGGTGTTCGGAATGTCGTCGGCGCCCTCGATGTCGCGGAGCCTCCAGAGATCGAGCGCGCCGCGGTTGGGGATCACAGAGCCGTCCGCCCGGCGGTCGCCGTTGAGCGTCTGGACGTCGCCGTGGGGGTTGTCCTCGGTCGTCGGGCCCGTTTTGAGCACGCCCGCGTAGTCCTGGGTCACGCCGTCGCGGAGTCGATCCGGCAGCCGCCGGGCGCGGTCCCCGTAGGTGTTGACCGAGCGGAACATCCCGCAGCCGCGTTCCCACAGGCAGTCGTAGCGGCCCTCGACGCGCACGAACGTCTGGAACGAATCGATCGGGCCCCAACCGTCGGGTAGGACGTCGATCTCCAGCTCGAGGTTGGCGACGTTGTACCACTGCGAGAGATCGAGCTGGTCGGCGAACTGCTCGTCGAGCACGCGGATCTGCATCTCCGCGAAGCCGTGGGCCTGGATCCGCCCGTCGAAGAAGTCCAAGGCCTCGCAGGGCGTGGAGGAGAGCCCGAGGGCGAGCGACGCCACCGCCAGCAACGCTCGCCGATCGAGCTGCGCGAGTGCCTCCAACGCCGACACCTCCGCATCGCAACGGGCTGGCCTGCGGAGGCGGCTACCGAATGCGCGCAGACCCTCGACTCGACGCTCGGGACCGCGCGACACCTCGACGTGGCTGTGGTCTTCCCCCCGGAGACCCACCCAGAGTAATTACCGTGCGATGTATCCGATGACAACGATTTGTCGCGCGAAATCGACGACTTCCGGGCGAGCGCAGAACGCCGGGCGCGCCGGGATCCGGCGATCCGCGCAGCGCGGGATCGGCGGGGCGCGCGGCGCGCGGTCCGCAATCGGCCAGGAGGAGCGCTCGGCGGCCCGCTACTTCTTCGCGGCCTTCTTCTCGGCCGGCTTCTTGGCGGCCTTCTTCTTGGTCGCCTTCTTCTTGCTGACCTTCTTCTTGGTCGCCTTCTTCTTGGTGGTCTTCTTCTTCGTGGTCTTCTTCTTCCGGCTCGCCCCCGACGACTTCGCGTCGCCCGTCTTGCCGCCGCGGGCCTTGCGCGGGGGAAACTCGAAGCCGTGTCGACCGTTCTCCTTGAGCACCAGCGTCGCGGAGAAGGGCCTTCCGAAGCGCGACGTGAATTCCTCCAGCAGATCCGTCCGGCGCTTCGCGAGGTAGACCTCCGCCTCTTCCCGCGTGATCTCCCGCTTGCAGACCGTTCGCGGCAAGACGAAGCCGCAGCCCTTCGGGAGATCTTCAACATCGCCACTCTCCGCACCCTCGACCTGCCCGTTCTTCTCCCTCTCGCTTCGGGCCTGCTCGATCTTGAGCTGGCGCTCGCAGAGGTACTGCGTGGGGGATTCCACGACCGCGCAGTCCTGGTCGAATGGACAGCGACCCAGGGGATCCGAATTGACCTCGTACTCGACCAGATCGCTGACGCCTTCGCCCTCGTTGTAGCCGAGCGATCGCACCACCAGCTTCCACTCGTCGCGGTCGATCTCGATGAAGCCCTTGTAGGTGCGGCCATTGCGCGCCGTGAAACCGTCGAGGGTCCCCGTCTTGCCGTCGCGCAGCAGCGCCACCACGGTGTCGCGATCGAGATAGCGACCCGCGGTGTCCTTCCAGAACCGCATCGGGCAATCGTCTTCCGGCTCGACGTCGGCATCCGCGGCGCAGCGATAGAACCACGCCAGCTCGAACACGGGCCTGCCGCAGCGCGGGCAATCTCCGAGCGACTCCTTCGTGTCGTAGAGGTCCTCGTACTCGAAGGTCTTCGCGGTATCGACGATCTCGCACGCGTAGTTGGTGATCTCGGCCATGAAGTCCTCGGCCTTGCGCGAGCCGCGCTCGACTTCGAGCAGGTGGTGCTCGATCTCCCCGGTGAGCTCGGGAGACGTCAGCCGGGCGATGTCGATGCGATGCAGGGTGTCGATGAGCCGGATTCCCTTCACGGTGGGCCGCAGCGCCTTTCCGACGCGCACCACGTAGTCCTTCGCGATCAGGTTCTCGATCACGTCCGCGCGGGTCGCGGGTGTGCCGATTCCCTTTTCGTCGATCGCGGCGGCGTGGTCTTCGTCCTCGACGAGCTTGCCGGCGTTCTCCATCAGCGAGAGCAGGCGCGCCTCCGTGATGCGCGCGGGCGGGCGGGTCTCTTCGCTCTCCAAATCGGCGGAGACCGTACTCGCGGCGACTCCGGCGGCGGCATCCTCGCCCTCCACCAGCGGGCTTAGGACGTCGGTCTCCGCCTCTTCGCTCATCGGGGGCAGCACCGCGCGCCAGCCCACCTCCTTGAGCGAGCGCGCGCGGGTGCGGAACTTCTCGCCCTCGACCTCGGTGATGCGCTCGACCCGCTCCCAGACCGCCGGGGGATGGAAGTTGCCGAGAAAGCGCCGCACCACGAGGTCGAACAGCCGCTTGTCGTCCCCGGTGAGCGGAGCCGCCGGCAGGTTTCCGGTCGGGATCACCGCAAAGTGATCCGAGACCTTCGAATCGTCGAAGGTCCGCTCGGTATTCTGCAGCGCCATCTCCTGGAGCCGGGCGGCGGCGGCGGCGTATTCGGTGAACTCCGCGCCCCGGCTGCCCGAGCTCTCGGCCAGTCGGGCGATCGTCTCGTCGACGACGCGCCGGTAATCGTTGGGCAGACAGCGCGAGTCGGTCCTCGGGTAGGTCAGGATCTTGTGGCGCTCGTAGCAGCGCTGCGCGGCGCTCAGCGTTCGGCGGGCCGACCAGCCGAAGCGCCGGTTCGCCTCGCGCTGCAGGGCCGTGAGGTTGAACAGCGACGGCGCCGATTCCCGCGACGGCTTGCGGGTCTCCTCGGCGACCGCGGGACGACCCGCGACGGCCGCGACGATCGCCTGGGCGCGCTTGGCGTCGAAGATCCGGTCGTCCTTGAGCTCCGCATCGTCGCCCGGCGCGAATTCCGGGTCGAACCAGATCCCCTGGTAGGCGTTGCCCTCGTGATCGAAGCTGCCGAGCACCCGCCAATAGCGGCGCGGCACGTGGGCGAGGATCTTGAACTCCTGATCGACCAGCATCGCGAGCGTCGGCGTCTGCACGCGACCCGCCGACCAGGCGGTCTTCTCCCGGCGACTCTTGAGTCGCTTGGTGAGCGCGCGCGTCGCGTTCATCCCGATCATCCAATCGCTCTGCGCGCGGCAGGCCGCGGAGGCGGCGAGCCCGTCGAACTCCGATCCGGGCCTGAGGTGCTCGAAGCCCTCGCGAATGGCGTCGCTCGTCATCGACTGCAGCCACAGCCTGCGAACCGGCTTGCCGGTGTTGAGGGTGTCCACGATCTCGCGGAAGATCAGCTCTCCCTCGCGCCCCGCGTCACAGGCGTTCACGATGCAGTCGACGTCCTCGCGCTTGAGGAGCTTCTGGATCGTCCGGATCCGCTCGCTCTGGCCCGCCTTGGGCTTCAGCCGGAACTCGTCGGGCAAGATGGGCAGCGCGTCGAGCGTCCAGCGCTTGTACTTCTCGTCGACCTCCTCGGGCGTGAGCAGCTCGTAGAGGTGGCCCACCGCGAAGGTGACCAGATAGCGATCGCTCTCGAAGTAGCCGTCGCGTTCGGCAAAGCCGCCGAGCACGTCGGCGATGTCGCGCGCGACGCTGGGCTTCTCGGTGATGACGAGCGCCTTACTCAACGATTGCAAACTCCGTGGTCGAGCCGGCCCCCCGGCGAATGGGGCTCATCCTTAGCCCGGTGCTCCGCGCCTGACAACCGCAGCGCCCAGCTTCCACCCCGCGGCGCCGCGCGCGGCGCGCGGGGCGCGGCGCGCCAGCATGGTCGGGGGAATCGACGGGCGACTTGAGGTGGCGCTCTTTCCCCGCGGGTAAGTTGCATGTAAGTGTCCGGTCCGGCAGCCTTCACGGCCGTCGATGGCCGATACGATCTTCGGAAGGATCGAGCGCGGAGAGGTGCCCGCGGAGATCGTCTACGAGGACGATCGGGCGCTCGCGTTCCGCGACGCCAACCCGGTCGCGCCCACCCATGTTCTCGTCATTCCGAGAAAACCGCTCGAGACGCTGTCCGCGGCCGAGGAGAGCGACGAGTCCCTACTCGGCCACCTGCTGCTCGTCGCCAACCGGGTCGCCGCCGACGGCGGCCTCGAGAACTACCGCATCGTGATCAACAACGGCGCCGGCTCGGGCCAGACCGTCTTCCACCTCCACCTCCACCTCCTCGCCGGCCGCGCCCTGACCTGGCCACCGGGCTGAGCGGGACGCGGCCCAGCGTCGGCCGACCACCCGCCCCCGAAACGGACGTGATTTCCGACGCTTGGCTCCAGCGGACCCAATCTCGACGATCGGCGACCGCCAAGACGCAGCCGGTCTTTGCGAGACGCAGCCCGTCCAGCCGATCGATCCCCACGCGGGTGTCAGCCAAATCAGCCGAAAGACATGCCACCTACCAAGAAGAGAAACTTATTTGAATCCTCGATCGATACACGTATGATGATGCAGTTGCGCTCTCTGGCCACGAGCCATCGACGGCTTCCAGGAGCGTTCCAGCGGCCGATCCGGCCGCGATCGCCTCGAAACCGTCTCCACCCGATGCGGCCAACGCAGGAGGCGAATCCGAGATGTCCGCCACGACGAGCCGCCCCGCCCCGCTCCAGCGCCTCATCCCGATCGCGCTGTTCTGTGTGACGCTGGCCGGAGTCGCAGATGCGACCCTGCCGGCCGGATCGGTCGTCGGTTGGGGCCTGAACAACGAAGGCCAGGCGGTACCCCCTGACGCCGTCAACGGCGGTCAGTGGACCGCGACCGAATTGGCGGGGGGCCTCGACCACAGCTGCGCGATCCAGGCGAGCACGGGTGAGGTCGTCTGCTGGGGCGACGACTACTACGGCCAGTCGACGCCCCCCGACGCCGTCAACGGCACGTCCGGAACGGCGAGCGACATCGCGGCGGGTATCAACTACAGCTGCGCGATCCAGTCGGGCACGGGTGAGGTCGTCTGCTGGGGAAGCAACGCGAGCGGCGTGGGGACGATTCCAGACGCCGTCAACGGCGTCTCGGGAACCGCGACGGACATCGCGGCGGGCACCTCCCACAGCTGTGCCATCCAAGCGGGCACGAGTGCCGTCGTCTGCTGGGGATCGAACAGTTACGGCAAGGCGACACCCCCCGACGCCGTCAACGGCGTCTCGGGAACCGCGACCGCCATCACAGCGGCCGGCTTCCACAGCTGCGCGATCCAGGCCGGCACGGGTAACGTCGTCTGCTGGGGCCGGAACGAAGACGGCGAGTCGACGCCCCCCGACGCCGTCAACGGCGTCTCGGGAACCGCGACCGCCATCACAGCGAGCCGAAGATCGGGTACCAACCACAGCTGCGCGATCCAGGCGGGTACGCATAAGGTCGTCTGCTGGGGCTTCGATCTCTGGGGCCAAGCGACGCCACCCGACAGCGTCAACGGCGTCTCGGGAATCGCGACCCACATCGCCGCGGGCGGCCAACACAGCTGCGCGATCCAGAACGGCACGCGTGCGATCGTCTGCTGGGGCAGCAATCTCTTCGGCGCAGCGACACCCCCCGACGCCGTCAACGGCACGTCCGGAACGGCGACCGACATCGCGGCGGGCAACCAACACAACTGCGCGGTCCAGGCCGGCACGGGTGAGATCGTCTGCTGGGGTCGCGACGACGACGGTCAGGCGACGCCGCCCGAAGTCATCATCACCGACGCCACGGGAACCGCGACCGCCATCGCGGCAGATGGCAACCACAGCTGTGCGATCCGGGAGGGCACGGGTGAGGTCATCTGCTGGGGCTTCGACCAATGGGGCCAAGCGACGCCCCCCGACACCGTCAACGGCGTATCGGGAACGGCGACCGACGTCGCGGCCGGTGGCGAACACAGCTGCGCGATCCAGGCGGGCACGGGCAACGCCGTCTGCTGGGGCAACGACACCACCGGCGAGTCGACGCCCCCCGACGCCGTCAACGGCGTCTCGGGAACCGCGACCGAGATCGCCGCGGGCGACGGCCACAGCTGCGCGATCCAGGCGGGCACGGGTGAGGTCGTCTGCTGGGGACGAGACGGCCATGGGCAGGCGACGCCCCCCGACGCCGTCAACGGCACGTTCGGAACGGCGACGGACATCACCGCGGGCACGGGCAACCACAGCTGCGCGGTCCAGGCCGGCACGGGCAACGTCATCTGCTGGGGCAAAGACGACCTCGGCCAGGCGACGCCCCCCGACACCGTCAATGGCACGTCCGGAACCGCGAGCGACATCGCGGCGGGCTACTACCACAGCTGCGCAATTCAGGCGGGCACGGGTGGCGTCATCTGCTGGGGCCGGAACGAAGACGGCGAGTCGACCCCCCCGGACACCGTCAACGGTGTCTCGGGCACCGCGAGCGACATCTCGGCGGGCGAATTCAGCAGCTGTGCGATCCAGACGGGCACGGGCAATGTCGTCTGCTGGGGCGACGACTTCGCCGGCCAGGCGACGCCCCCCGACGCCGTCAACGGCACCTCCGGAACGGCGACCCGCATCGCGGTGAGCGGCGTTCATTCACTCGCGATTGTCGCCGGGCCGCCGCCGACTCCCACGCCGACTTCTACGCCGACGGCTACGGCCACGCCGACCGCAACCTCCACACCAACGGCGACTCCAACGGCGCCGACTCCCACGCCGACTCCCACGCCGACAGCGACACCCACGGCGACACCCACGGGCACGCCATCGCCGGGGCACCCGACCCCCTCGCCGACCGCGACCCCCACGCCGACGCAGCCACTACCCGGCGTGCCCGGATCGGTCGTCGGCTGGGGCTACAAATACTCCGGCTATGAGCCGCCCCCTGACGCCGTCAACGGCGTCTCGGGGACCGCGACCGATATCGCAGCGGGCATCCAACACGACTGCGCAATCCAGGCGGGTACGGGAAACGCCGTCTGCTGGGGCTACGACGGCTGGGGGCAGGCGACGGTCCCCGACGACGTCAGCGGCACGACTGGTACGGCGACCGACGTCGCGGCGGGCCGTTACCACAGCTGCGCGATCCAGGCGGGCACGGGTGACGTCGTATGCTGGGGCCGGAACAACCACCAACAGGCGACGCCCCCCGACACCGTCAACGGCACGACTGGAACGGCGACCCAGATCGCGGCGGGCATCGACCACAACTGCGCGATCCAGGCGGGCACGGGTAACGTCGTCTGCTGGGGCACCAACCACAACTCCAACGGCACCATCTACTACGGCCAGGCGACGCCCCCCGACGCCGTCAACGGCACGACTGGAACGGCGACCCAGATCGCGGCCGGCAGCTACCACAGCTGCGCGATACAGGCGGGCACGGGTGCGGTCGTCTGCTGGGGCAGCGACTACAGCTACGACGGCGTCACCTACTACGGCCAGGCGACGCCCCCCGACGACGTCAACGGCGTCTCGGGGACGGCGAACCACATCGCGGCGGGCGGCCAACACAGCTGCGCGATCCAGGCGGGCACGGGAAACGTCGTCTGCTGGGGCTACGACTACTACGGCCAGGCGACGCCCTCCGACGTCGTCAACGGCGTCTCGGGGACGGCGACCGATATCACGGCGGGCTCATTCCACAGCTGCGCGATCCAGGCGGGCACGAGTGAAGTCGTCTGCTGGGGCTACGACTACTACGGCCAGGCGACGCCCCCCGACGTCGTCAACGGCGTCCGGGGAACCGCGAGCGACATCGCCGCGGGCGGCCACCATACACTCGCGATCATCGCCGAGCCGCCGCCGACCCCCACGCCGACCGCGACATCTACGCCCACACCGCCGCCTCCCACACCCACGCCGGGGACACATGTACCGACGCCTACGGCCACGCCGACCCCGACACCAACGCCCACGATTACGCCCACGCCTACGCCCACGCCGACGGTTTCGGGAGGCCCCTCATACCCACCGACGCCGACCGCGACACCCTTGCCCACGCCGGAACCATCCGGGGAGCCGGGATCGGTCGTCGGCTGGGGCCGCAACCGCTACGGCCAGGTGACACCTCCCGACGCCGTCAACGGCGTCGCGGGAACCGCGTCCCACATCGCAGCGGGCCCCGACCACAGCTGCGCGATCCAGGCGGACACGGGTGAGGTCGTCTGCTGGGGCTGGGACGCCTACGGCCAAGCCACGCCACCCGACGCCGTCAACGGCGTCTCGGGAACCGCGACCGGGATCGGGGCAGGTCACTACCACAGCTGCGCGATCGAGGCGCGCAAGGGCCATGTCGTCTGCTGGGGCGGCGACTCCGGCGGCCAGGCGACGCCGCCCAGCGACGTCAGCCGCGGTGCGGGCGGCGCGACCGCCCTCGCGACGGGCGGCGGCCACAACTGCGCGATCCAGGCGGGCACGGGCCGCGTCGTCTGCTGGGGCTGGGACAACTACGGCCAGGCGACGCCTCCCGACGACGTCAACGGCGTCTCGGGAACCGCGAGTGAAATCGCGGCGGGCTACTCCCACAGCTGCGCGATCCAGGCGGGCTCGGAAAACGTCGTCTGCTGGGGCTCCGACGTCGACTTCGGCGGCAACTCCTCCGGCCAGGCGACGCCCCCCGACGCCGTCAACGGCGTGGCGGGAACCGCAACCGACATCGCCGGGGGCAGATACCACAGCTGCGCGATCCAGGCGGGCTCGGCCGAGGTCGTCTGCTGGGGCAACAACTACTATGGCCAAGCCACACCCCCCGACACCGTCAGCGGCACATCCGGAACTGCGACCGATATCACGGCGGGCGAATTCCACAGCTGCGCGATCCAGGCGGGCACGGATGAAGTCGTCTGCTGGGGCTACGACTACTACGGCCAGGCGACGCCCCCCGACGTCGTCAACGGCGTCAGGGGGACCGCGAGCGACATCTCGGCGGGGCACGACCATACACTCGCGATTGTCGCGCTTCCCGAGCCGACGGGATGGCTCGCGCAATCCGCGGGACTCGCGCTGCTCTGCGCTCTGGGGCGCCTGCGAACCCGCAAGCGCGGAGTGTGAACCGACCCGATCGTCGGGGCCGTTCGAACGAATTCGGCCACCCCCCGGCTGCCGACCGGAGAGGGCTCTCGACGCCGGTAGCGCTGATCCACGCGTAGCAGCCAATCCACTGGGGCGCCGGGGGTAGGGGGAGGGTCCGAGCGACATGGGGTTGGAGCGAGCGGCCCTCCCCCGCCCCTCGGCGCGCCACAGCACAGCGACTGCGCCGGAATCTTTGAAACGAGAAAAGGTCAGTTCTTCGGGATGAGCTCCATCGGGACGGGCATCAGGTTCCAGGTGAAGATGGGGCGGTCGTCGGGGCGCTTGTAGATCACCTCGCGCGAGCGGCGCGGGCCCTTCCACACGTAGCGGCGGACCTCCTTGTGCTTGTCGCTCGCGACGTAGAGCTCGTCGATCCCGTCGCCGTCGAGGTCGGTGAGGATCGCGGCGTGCTCGAAGCCCGACGAATTGCGGTCGATCAGCTCGGCCTTCCACTTGGCGTTGGGGTCGTCGCCCGGGCGCAGCAGCCACAGGCCGCTGCTGAACGCGGCGGCGATCATCTCGTTCTTGCCGTCGCCGTTCACGTCGCCCGTGGTCAGGAAGCGGCTCAGCGAGTCCTGGATCACCGCGATCACCGCGCCCTGATCGGCGGGCGTGTCGGCCTCGTAGCGGCGGATCTCGACGGGCGTCTTGATGCGCTTGCTGCCGCCGTCCTCGGTGATCTCGCCCTCGACGGAGACGTAGAGCTCGTCGCGCCCATCGCCATCGACGTCCGCGATCAGGATCTCCTTGGCGTGGCGCTCGCCGAGGTCCGCGACCACGGTTCGCCCGCCGCCCGCGCTGGGCACGTAGCGCACCACCTCCCCCTTCTGGGGGCTTCCGTCGAGGCGGTTCGGCTCGCTCGGCGTCGCGTAGATCTCGAGCACCCCGTCTCCGTTCAGGTCTCCGACCTCGATCTCGTGGACGAAGATGTCCTTCGCCTGGTCGAGCTCTTCGACCTCGTAGCCGTCGGCGGTCGGATGGACGAGCGCCACCACGCCCTGGTCGTGGGTCGCCACCGCGAGGCTCGCGGTCCCGTCGCCCCTGACGTCGGCGATCTCGGCGTCGCGCATGCGGCTGAACTTCCCGCCGAAGTCCTTCTCCCAGAGCAGCGTCGGCGCGAAGCCCGCATCCGTGAGCTCCCAGGTCTTGAGCAGCGCGCGGGTGCCGCCGAGCGTGAGCAGCCTCGGCCCCTGGCCGGCGTCGTAGACCATCGCCTTGTGGAAGACGTTGCTCTCGGGATCCTCGAACGCGGAGACCTTCCACTCGCCGCCCTCGCGGTAGAGGAACTCGAGGCGCGCGGGGCCCGGAATGAACTTGTCCTTGCCGTCCTCGCCCTTCTCGGTCACGAACTGCGCGAGCGAGAGCACGATGCCGTTGGGGAGCGAATCGGGCGTCGCGGGCTGGGGCTGCTCGCGCTTCGCGGCCGGCTGCTTGGGGGCCTCGGCGGCCGGAGCGGCGGGCGCGGGCTTCGGGGGCGCCTCCTCGGCGCCGCAGGCCGCGAGGGCGAGCGCGGCGAGGTACGAGAGCGCGAGTGCGTGCGAAGGGGTCGACATGGTTCCTCCGGGGTCGGTTTCGAATCGAGAGGAAGTAGCAGCTCCGAGCCGAATCGACACCACTTTCGGGCGCGGGCGGGGGCGCCGAGCCGGTCCGGATGTGATACTGGGCCCCGTGAGCAAGGACTCCCTCCAGGCGCCGCGCGGCACGCGCGACTTCTACCCGGGCGATCTGCGCCAGCGCAGCTGGCTGTTCGAGCACTTCCGCGCCACCGCGGCGCTGTTCGGCTTCGAGGAGATCGACGCCCCGGTGCTCGAGCACGCGGAGCTCTTCACCCGCAAGGCCGGGGAGGAGATCGTCGAGCAGCTCTATCACTTCACGCTGCACGACCGCCACCTCGTGCTGCGCCCCGAAATCACCCCACAAGTCGCGCGCATGGTCGCCGCGCGCCGCGGCGCGCTGCGCATGCCGCTGCGCTGGTTCAGCATTCCGCAGTGCTGGCGCTACGAGCGGATGAGCCGAGGGCGCCGGCGCGAGCACTACCAGTGGAACATGGACATCTGGGGGGAGCCCGGGGTCGCCGCCGAAGCGGAGCTCATCGCCTCGATCTTCTGCGCGCTCGATCGACTCGGCCTCGCGCGCGAGGCGGTGACGATCCGGATCAACAGCCGGGCGCTGCTCGAAGAGACGTTGCGCGAAACGGTGCTCGCCGCGAAGCCGGAGGTCTTCCCCGCGCTGTGCATCGCGATCGACAAGCTCGGGAAGATCGGGGAGGACGCGGTCGTCGACCTGCTCCACGACCCGAAGGGATTGGTCGCGCTGCCGGTCGCGGACGCGCGCTTCGTGCTCTCGTTCCTGAAGATGCGGGACATCGGCGAAGCCGAGAAGATCGCCCGCGCAAACTCTCCCGCGCTCGCCGAACTCAAGCGGCTCTTCGAGCTGATCGACGCGTACGGCCAGGCGGATCGGATCGCGTTCGACGCCTCGATCGTCCGCGGCCTCGCCTACTACACGGGCGTCGTCTTCGAAGCCTTCGACTCCGGACGCGAGCTGCGGGCCGTCTGCGGCGGAGGGCGCTACGATCAGTTGCTCGAAACGCTAGGAGGCCCCGCAACGCCCGCCGTCGGTTTCGGCTTCGGCGACTCCGTGATCACCGAGCTCCTCGGTGAGAAGCAGCTGCTTCCGGAACTGCCGCGCAGCCTGGATGCGGTCGTCTACGCGTTCTCGGAGGCGCAGCGCGCCGCCGCGGTGCGCGTGGCCTGCGCGCTGCGCGCCGACGGTCGCAGCGTCGAGCTCGTGCTCGGCGAACCGCGACTCAAGCGGATGTTGGCCGATGCAGACCGGGCGGGAGCGCGAGAGGCCTACCTGCTCGGCCCCGACGAGCTGGCGCGCGGAGAGGTGTTGATTCGGGACCTTTCGAGCGGCGAGCAGCGCAGCGAGCCGATTCCCGACTGATCCGGCGCCCGCGGGCGCGCTCGCGCGCGGATCGAGGGCATCGGCGGCAGGCGCACGGGGAACCAAGAGGATCGCGCAGTGGCGGATTGGACGATTCGCGACAGCCTCGAGCTCTACCACGTCCTCGACTGGGGATCGCCCTTCTTCGCGATCAACGGCGCGGGCCACGTGGAGGTCCGGCCGCGGGCGGGCGACGAGACGAGCCTCGACCTGCTCGAGCTGGTCGAGAACCTCGGGCGGCGCGGCGTGCACACCCCGCTGCTGATCCGCTTCAACGACATCCTCGACAGCCGCGTGCGGGGGCTCAACGACTGCTTCCGCGAGGCCATCGAGGAGCTCGAGTTCCGGGGAAATTATCGGGGCGTCTATCCGATCAAGGTCAACCAGCAGCGCCACGTCGTCGAGGAGCTGATCCAATTCGGCGCACCGGAGAAGCTGGGGCTCGAGGCCGGCAGCAAGCCCGAGCTTCTGATCGCCCTCGCGCTGCTCGATACGCCGGGCGCGCTGATCATCTGCAACGGGTACAAGGATCGGGCGTACGTCGAAACGGCGCTGCTCGCGCAGCGCCTGGGCCGGACACCCATCATCGTGGTGGACCGCTTCCACGAGATCGACCTCGTGCTCAAGACCTCGAGCGAGCTCGGCATCCGCCCGCGGTTGGGGATTCGGGTGCGGCTGGGCACGAAGGGCGCCGGAAGGTGGGTCGAGTCGACCGGAGATCGCTCCAAGTTCGGGCTCTCGGCGATGGAGATCGTCGCGGCGGTGGATCGCCTGGCCGCGGAGGACATGCTCGACTGCGTCGAGCTCATGCACTTCCACATCGGCTCCCAGATCACCGCGGCGCGCGCCCACAAGGATGCGCTCGGGGAGGCCAGTCGTATCTTCGTCGGGCTCCACGAGATGGGCGCGAAGCCCTCGCTGATCGACGTCGGCGGCGGGCTGGGGGTGGACTACGACGGATCGCGGACGAACTTCCACTCGTCGAAGAACTACTCGATGGAGGAATACGCGAACGACGTCGTGTCCTTCATCCAGGAGGCCTGCGACGACGCGAACGTCCCCCATCCGGACATCGTGACCGAATCCGGTCGCGCGCTGACCGCCCACCACTCGGTGCTGATCTTCGACGTCCTCGGTGTGAACGAGGTGCTGAGCGATGCGCGGCCGGACGAGATCGACGACGCCGATCCGAGGCTGCTGCGCGACCTCGCGGAAGTCCTGGCCGACACCTCGATCGAGAACGTCCAGGAGTCCTACCACAACGCGCTGCTGCTCAAGGAGGAGGCTTCGACGACGTTTGCGCTGGGCTACCTCGATCTGCGCGGCCGGGCGCGCGTCGAACGGCTGTTCGCGAAGTGCTGCGAGAAGATCCTCGATCTGCTCCGCGAGCTGCCGGAGGTTCCCGAAGACCTCGCCGATTTCGAATCCGATCTCGCGGACACCTACTACGGCAACTTCTCGGTCTTCCAGAGTGCGCCCGACCACTGGGCGGTCAAGCAGCTCTTTCCGGTGATGCCCATCCACCGCCTCGACGAGGAGCCGACCCGGCGCGGCATCTTCGCGGACCTGACCTGCGACAGCGACGGAAAGATCGACCAGTTCATCAACCCCCGCGAGCCCAAGAACCTGATCGAGCTCCACCCCTGGACGGGAGAGCCTTACTACGTCGGCGTGTTCCTGGTGGGGGCGTATCAGGAGATCCTGGGTGATCTCCACAACCTCTTCGGCGACACCAACGCGGTCCACGTCAAACTGGATGCAGAAGGCGGCTACACGGTCGACCACATCGTGGAGGGCGACGCGGTGGAGGACGTGCTCGCCTACGTGCAGTACGAGCGCCGGCCGCTGATCGAGAAGGTGCGCCAGATCATCGAACAGGCGTTGCGCAGCAACGACATCAGCCTCGAGGAATCGGCGCGACTGCTCGAGCGCTACGAGCAGGGGCTCAAGGGATACACCTACCTCTCGGGGCAGACCTGAGCCGATGCCCGCACGGCGCGCCGCGGATCCGATCCGAATCCTCTCCTGGAACGTCAACGGCCTGCGTGCGTGCGCGAAGAAGGGCTTCACCCCCTGGCTCGAGGAATCGGGCGCGGAGATCGTCGGCATCCAGGAGGTGCGCGCCGTGCCCGCGCAGATCCCCGTCCCGCTGCGGCAGCCCGAGCGCTGGCACGCGAGCTTCGCGAGTGCGCAGCGCAAGGGTTACAGCGGCGTGGGCCTCTACGCGCGGCGTCCGCCCGATCGGATCGACACCAAGCTCGACGAGCCGCGTTTCGATGCGGAGGGCCGCTTCCAGATCGCGCGCTTCGGAAGGCTCGCGCTCGCCAACGTCTACTTTCCCAACGGCAACGGCAAGGAACGCGACAACAGCCGGGTGCCCTACAAGCTGGACTTCTACCGCAGCCTGTTCGAGCGGCTCCAGCGCCTGCGTCGGAGCGGAGCGCGGGTGCTCGTGATGGGCGATTTCAACACGGCGCATCGCGAGATCGACCTCGCCCGTCCCCGGGAGAATCGAGCGACGAGCGGCTTCCTGCCCGAGGAGTGCGCGGAGATCGACCGCTGGATCGAGGCGGGCTGGATCGACACCTATCGACACTTCGACCCTTCGCCGGGGCGCTACACCTGGTGGAGTCAGCGCTTCGGGGTGCGGGCCCGGAACGTCGGCTGGCGGATCGACTACGTGATGGCGTCCCCGGCGGCGATGAAATTCGTCAAGCGGGCGATGATCTGTTCCGATGTCCAGGGATCCGATCACTGCCCCATCGGCGTGGAGGTCGATCCGGAAATCTTCCGCTGAGGGCCCAGACCGCGGCGGCGCCGCGGGCGCCGGGCGCGTATCTTTCGCCGAGACACCTCCCCCCGCAGCGCGCATCGAAAGACCCACCACGGGGGGAGAGCCATGGATCATCTCATCCGACTCGAACAATGGTTCGCCAGCCACGTGGTGGACTCGATCGAAGCGGTGATCTTCCTCGACGTCGCCTTCTGGAATCCCGAAGTCGATCTCCCGCTCGTGGTCCTCTGGTTGATCTTCGGAGCGACGTTCTTCACGCTGCGGTTTCACTTCGTGAACTTCCGCGCGTTCCGCCACGCGATCGACTGCACGCGGGGCCGCTACACGAATCCGCAGGCAGAGGGCGAGATCTCCCACTTCCAGGCGCTGTCGGCCGCGCTATCGGCGACCGTCGGCCTCGGAAACATCGCGGGCGTCGCGTTCGCGGTCGGCATGGGAGGACCCGGCGCGATCTTCTGGATGGTCGTCGCGGGCTTTCTCGGCATGAGCTCCAAGTTCGCCGAGTGCGCGCTCGGTCAGCTCTACCGAGTCCGGCGCGCCGACGGCCACGTGTCGGGCGGTGCCATGCACTACCTGCGCGACGGCTTCGCGGAGCTCGGCTTCGCGCGCCTGGGCAAGATCCTGTCGGTCGTCTTCGCGGTGATGTGCATCGGCGGCAGCCTGGGCGGCGGCAACATGTATCAGGCCAACCAATCGTTCGCCCAGGTCGCGGAGGTGCTGCCCTTCATGGCGGGCAAGGCCGGAGGGGTCGCCTTCGGCCTGATCCTCGCGCTGTTCGTGGGCGTGGTCATCATCGGCGGCATCAAGCGCATCGCCGAGGTCGCGGCCACGCTCGTCCCATTCATGTGCATCCTCTACATCGTCTGCGGCGTCGGATTGTTGCTCGTCCACTTCGACGCGCTCGGCGCGGCGATCGGGACCATCGTCTCGGAGGCCTTCTCGTGGCAGGCCGGGGCCGGGGGGTTCTTCGGCGCGCTGATCCAGGGCTTCCGGCGCGCGGCCTTCAGCAACGAGGCGGGCGCGGGCTCCGCCCCGATCGTCCACTCCGCGGCCCGGACCGAGGAGCCGGTGCGCGAAGGGGTCGTCGCGCTGCTCGAGCCGTTCGTCGACACCATCATCGTCTGCACGATCACCGGCCTCGTCATCGTCGTGACGGGAGCACACCTCGAGCCCGAAGTGGGGAGCGGCATCGCGATGACGTCGTGGGCGTTTGCGACGGTGTTTCCGTGGTTTCCGCACGTGCTGTCGTTCATCGCCGTGCTCTTCGCGTTCAGCACGATGATCTCCTGGAGCTACTACGGCGAGCAGTGCTGGGTGCGGCTGTTCGGCATCGGAACGATCCTCTTCTACAAGGGGCTGTTCCTGCTCTTCGTATGGCTCGGGGCGATCTTCAACGCGAGCGCGGTGATCGACTTCGGAGACGCGATGATCCTCGGGATGGCGTTCCCGAACATGTTCGGCGTGATCGTGCTCTCCGGGCGCGTCAAGCGCGAGCTCGACACCTACCTCGGAAAGCTGCGGGCGGGAGAGTTTCCGCGCTACTGATACCATGATCGGGCGATCGCCGATCGGGAGGACGAGTCGATGTCCGAGCCCAAGCGCCCCTCTTTCGACTTCCGCGGCCGCAACGTCCTGGTGACGGGAGCCACTTCCGGGATCGGAGAAGCCGTCGCCGCGGCGTTCGCGGCGAGCGGCGCCGACGTCGTGCTCGCGGGGCGAGACCCGCAGCGCGGCTCGCGGATCCGCGAGCGGCTGCGCGCGCTGGGGCGCAAGGTCGAATTCATCCCGGGGGACGTCGGCGATCGCGCCTACTGCGACGGGCTGGTCGCCGATGCGATCTCCGCGCTGGGCCGGCTAGACATCGTGGTCAACAGCGCGGGCGTGGTCCATCACGCGACAGTCGACGAGACGACCGACGAGCAGTGGAAGCACACCTTCGACGTCAACGTCAACGGCGTGTTCTACGTCTGCCGGGCGGCGGTCCCCGCGATGCGCGGGCGCGGGGGTGTGATCGTGAACATCGCATCCGATGCCGCGCTGACGGGCAGCCGGCACCTGGTCGCCTACTGCGCGAGCAAGGGCGCCGTGCTCCAGATGACGCGCGCGATGGCGCTCGATCACGGGCCCGAGGGAATCCGCGTCGTCGCGATCTGTCCGGGCGACGTCGACACGCCGATGCTCAGGGGCGAGTTCCGCGAGCGCGGCCTGAGCGCAGCAGAGGGATTGAGGGAGTCCGCAGAGGCCGTGCCGCTCCGGCGCGTCTGCACGCCCGAGGAGGTCGCGGATCTGGTGCTCTTCGCCGCGAGCGATGCCGGCCGCTTCATCACGGGATACCCGCTCGCGATGGAAGGCGGGTATCGCGCCTGAACGCGGATCAGCCGGAGCGCGCCGCGTCCGACCGCGGTGCGATCTGCTCGAGATACCACTCCGTCATGTTGCGCGGCATCTCCTCCATCGGACCGTACGGGCCCGGGCGGTAGAAGCGCGAGTTCACGCCCTTCTGGTTGTGATCGATGATCCGCTTGTCGGCGATGCTCGTCACGTCCCACATCCAGATCAGGCGATCGCGGTCGTAGTCGACGCCCTCCTCGGCGTCCTGCGAGACGAGCCAGACGATCTCCATGTCGGTTGTCTGGATGTCGCGCGGAATGAACAGATAGATGACGCCGTAATCCGGGTAGGCGAGAAAATTGCTCGCGGGCCCCACGTCGACGTAGCAGAACCCTCCGTCGTAGTCCGAGAAGTCCCCCATCAGCGGCGCCACCGCCTGACCGTCCTCGCTTCCGGTGACCGAGCCCGGATAGGTGGCGTCGTGAAACGCGTCCGCGCTCTCTTCGCCCGGCGAGGCCGGCCACGGCCAGTTCGAGACGTCCGGAATCTCGATGCCCATCGCCCGCGCGCGCGCGCGGGTGGCCTCCCGCAGCGCCATGGCCTCGGGGTCCAGATAGCGCTCCGTCGCGTGGTGGCGCGCGAATTCCGGGTGCGCGGGCCCGCAGTGGTAGCACTCGAAGTAGTTCTCGATCGCGAGCTTCCAGTTGGCGTCCACGCGGTAGACGCCGCGGTGCGCGACCTTCGCGTCCGCCCACCCGTAGCGCCCCAACGACGCGCGGAGCGTCCGCTCGGCGTTCTCGAGCCCCGGCGGCTCCTGCGCGAAGCACACGAAGATCAGGCCCTCCAGGATGCGCACGTGGATGCGATGCAGCGCGTACTTCGACTTGTCGATGTTCCCGTCCATCTCGCGCGCGGCGCGCAGGCTGCCATCGAGCTCGTACGCCCACGCGTGATACGGGCAGACGAGGACCTTCGCGTTGCCCTCCTTCTCGTAGCAGACCTCCGATCCGCGGTGGCGACACACGTTGACGAGCGCCCGAATCGATCCGTCCCGGTCGCGGACGACGATCAGCGACTCGCCCGCGACGTCGTGCACGAAGAAATCGCCCGTGTTCGGTATGCGGCTTTCGTGGCCCACGCAGAGCCACCGACGCATGAAGATCCGCTCCACGTCGAGCGCGTAGATCGAAGCGTCGGAATAGAACGCCTGCTGGAGCGTGCAGCCCTTCTGCTGCGTGGCGATCAATTCGCGAAGTCGATCGTCGTCGACGATCGGATGGCTCTTCGAGTATCGCGTACCGACGGACATGGAACCGCGCACTCCTCGCTGGATCGGGGCGGACGGAAACCGCTCACCGTTCGAATCCGCGCAGAATCGAGGCGATCGCATCGATTCGATCTGAAAGGCGGATCGTCACCACGTCGGGTCGGAATACGAGAGCGATCGACCGAGTACCCGCAAAGGGCGCTACGAATCTAGCACTTCCCGAACCCTGCGCGCCAGCTCGTTCAACGGGAACGGCTTGTGGAGCAGCAGGTCACCGGAGCGCAGCGCGCCTTCCCTCGTCAGGACCTCGTCCGCGTAACCGGACATCAGCAATACCTTCACCCCGGGTCGGCGGCGTTTGATCTCCGCCGCGATCTCGCGCCCCGAAAAATTCCCAGGGAGCATCACGTCGGACAACACCAGATCGATCGCATCCATCGACTCGATCGCCGACAACGACGCCTCGCCATTGGCGACCGAGACCACCGCGTAACCGAGACCTTCGAGATGCGCGACGACGAGCCGGCGCAACGCGAGCTCGTCTTCCACCACGAGCACCGACTCCCCGCGACCGCGCTGCCGCGCGCTGCGCGCCGATCGCTCCCCGGATTCGGGCAGCACCTCCGAGACGGGCAGGTAGAGGCGGATCTCGGCGCCCTCGCCGTAGGCGCTCTCGATCTCGACGTGGCCGCCCGACTGCCTGGCAAAGCCGTACACCATGCTGAGCCCGAGCCCGGTGCCCTGGCCGATCTCCTTGGTGGTGAAGAACGGCTCGAAGATCCGCTCGACGAGGTGGGGCGGAATTCCGAGTCCCGTGTCGCGCACCGAGATCGCGATGTATGCGTCGGCCGACAGCTCGGCCTGCTCGGCGCCGCAGATCTCGCCGACCGGCACGCGTGAGGCCTCCACGCTGAGCGTGCCGCCGTTCGGCATCGCATCTCGCGCGTTGATCGCGAGATTCAGGATGGCGCCTTCGAGCTGGGAGCGATCGGCGAGGCAGATCAGCCCGGCGCGCGCTCCGCCGAGCTTCACCTCGATCCGCTCCCCGAGGCTCCGCTCGAGCAGGTCGCGCATGCCATCGAGCAGCGCCCACACTTCGATGGGCTCGGGCTGGAGCGACTGCTTGCGAGAGAGCGCCAGCAGCCGCTGGGTCAGCGAGGCGCCTCGGCTCGCCGCTTCCTCCGCCTCCCGGAGCAGCTGGCGCAGTGCGGGCGACGCATCGTCGGATTGATCGGCCAGCTCGAGGTTGCCGAGGATCACCGCGAGGAGGTTGTTGAAGTCGTGCGCGACGCCGCCGGTGAGGTGGCCCAGCGCTTCCATCTTCTGGGACTGACGCAGCTCCTCCTCGACCTGCGCGCGCGTCTGCATCTCCTCTCGCAGCTCGCGATACGATCGCCGCAGCTCCGCCTCGCTCGCCAGCGCGCGCAGCCGCAGCTGTGTTTCCGTTCGGTGTCCCCACCAATTGCGCACGGCGAGCGACAGCACGAACAGCACCGAAGCCGCCGCGACGTACGGCAGCATGCTGGCGGGCAGGCCCTTGCGAAGCACGAATGCGACCACGAGAACCGCGGCGAACGCGAAGGGCGGCAGCAGCGTCTCCCATTGCTTCGCCCGATCCTCCAGCTCCTGCGTCAATTCCTGCTGCCTGGCCAGCACGCCGAGCTGGTCTTGCTCGAAGGCCGCCCAGTAGACGAACGACGCGATCAAGAACGAAAAGACGTTCAGCGGGCCGGTCGGATCGTATCCCTCGTTCACGAGGCTGTAGCTGTAGTAGACGTCGCCTGCGGCATTCGCGATCAGCGCGAACAGGATGAGCATCGTGGCGGGGCGCCGGCGGCTCCAGAGGTGGAGGTAGACGACCACGAAGCCGAACAGCGCGACGGAAAGGTCGAGCACCACTTCGGAGATGCCCGCCAGCGCCGAGAGCCTGGGAACCGGCGCCCGCATGAATTGGTGGAAGAGGAACAGGTAGACGAGCAGGACCGACGAGAAGATGATGCCCAGATTTCCGAGCTGGACGCGGCTCAGCCACGCCGTCGGGGTGCGCGCGCGCCAGTGCCAGACGCCGATTCCGAAGCAGATCGGCGCAGCGATGTAGCCGGCGTCGGCGAGGGAGGGGCTCGGTAGCGGGGCACGGAGCAGGGAGTCGTAGACGCCCCAGACCACTTCCGCGAAGGCCAGGCTCGAGCAGCCGAGACCAAAGCAGAGCCAGGTCTTGCGCTCGTCGGACACCAGGCGGCTGGCCGATCGAAAGCAGCGGAGGCCAGCCGCTGCGTAGAACACCGGGTAGACGGCCGAGACCCACCAGGGCGTCACCGCGGCGCCGCGGCCGAGCCAGAGCACCGCCTCCGCCACCCCGATCGCGATGGCGAGCAGTCCGAGCACCCGAAGGCGGCGCCGCACCAGCCCGGAAGCCTCCGGCACGGCCCGATCCCCGACCCAAATTGCCTCAGCCACGCCCTGCCACCCCCCGAGGAGCTCTCGCCCTGGCGAACCGCGACCCAGGGAGTTGAATCGGCAGAAAACCCGACAACCCCTGCGAAAAACACCCGAAGCTGCCAAGAAATTCGGGCGCCGCATCGGTAGAAAACGATCGTGTATCGGTAAAACCAATGAACTTGAGATCTTGCAGCGCGAGGTCGATCGAGACTCCCCGCGGGGGAACGCGCGCCGCCCGCAAAACCCGCCGGCCCGAGGCCGGATTGCGCGCGGTGCCTCGCGACTTATCCTCTGGGGTAGCGCCCGGAAGGACGCGGAACCGCTGCCGCCACGGCGGCAAGCGCCCGAGGCCCCCGAGGCTCGAGGGCGAGACGGCGCTCATCGCTGCTGGCGTGCACGGCCTCAGATGGGAGGTGACGCCATGCGCTCCTTCTTCCCCCCGCTCCTGGCCGCGGCCCTGCTCTGCGCGGGTGCCGCACCCGCACAGATCAGCGTCTTCGGCAGCCCGAACGCGCGCGCCTGCTTCATGGAGGCGAGCACGGACGGCTCGGACCCAGGCCCGTGCGACAGAGCGCTCGAGGTCGAGAGGCTCGGGATACGCGACCGCGCGGCGACCCTCGTCAACCGCGCCGTGGTGCGCACGAACGCGGGTCGCCTGGAGGCGGCGCTCAAGGACCTCGGGCGCGCCGAATCGCTCAAGCCCGACTTCGGCGAGATCTACGTGAGCCGCGGAAACGTCTTCTTCTACCAGAACAGCTTCGAGGCCGCGCTCGCGGAACACGACCGCGGCATCGAGAAGGGGATGAAGAAGCTCTACGCCGCGCACTACAACCGCGGCCTCACGCTCGAGCAGCTCGGTCGGATCGAAGAGGCGAAGGACGCTTACCGCCAGTCGATCGCGCTCGCTCCGGAGTTCGAGCTGGCCAAGCAGCGCCTCGCGACGCTCTGACGCCGCGCCCCGGAGTCCGAACCGGCCGATTTTTCCGCGGTCGCGCGGCGGCGATGCCGCTATGTTGAGCCGCGATGGCTCGCATCAACGAGAACTACCGCAAGCTCCAGGCCGGCTACCTGTTTCCCGAAATCGCGCGACAGGTGCGCGAGTTCGGCGCCGCGCATCCGGATGCGAAGATCATCCGCCTCGGCATCGGTGACGTCACGCTGCCGCTCGCGCCGGCGATCGTCGAGGCGCTGCGCGAGGCCGCCGACGAGATGGGCCGCGAGGGCGGCATGCGCGGCTACGGTCCGGAGAACGGCTACGAATTCCTGATCGATGCGATCCGCGCGCACGACTACGAGACGCGGGGGGTCGACGTCGCCGCGGACGAGGTCTTCGTCTCGGACGGCAGCAAACAGGACAGCGGCAATATCCAGGAGATCTTCGGCGCGCGCTGCAGCGTCGCGGTCACCGACCCGTCGTATCCCGTCTACGTCGACACCAACGTGATGGCCGGGCGTAGCGGCGAGGCGGCGCCCGACGGCACCTACGCGGGGATCCGCTACCTCGGGGCGACGCAGGCGAATGATTTCGTGCCGCCGCCGCCCGACGCGCCCGTCGATCTCGTCTATCTGTGCTCGCCCAACAACCCCACCGGCTCGGTGATGTCGCGCGCGAAGCTCGCGGCGTGGGTCGACTGGGCGCGGCGAAGCGACGCCGTGCTGATCTTCGACGCCGCCTACGACGCCTACATTTGCGACGACGAGCTCCCCCACTCGATCTACGAGATCGACGGCGCGCGCGCCTGCGCGATCGAGATGCGCAGCTACTCCAAGCGCGCGGGCTTCACGGGCCTGCGCTGCGCCTACACGGTGGTGCCGCGCGAGCTCGAGGGCGCTACCTCGCGCGGCGAGCGCGTCCGCCTCGCGGAGCTCTGGGCGCGACGTCACGCGACGAAGTTCAACGGCGTGCCCTACCCCGTGCAGCGCGCGGCGGCCGCCGTGCATTCCGTGGATGGCCGCAAGCAGACCGCCGAGCAGGTCGCCCACTACATGCGCAACGCGGCGATCCTGCGGGAAGGCCTGCAGGCCGCGGGCTTCGCGGTCTTCGGCGGCGAGCACGCCCCCTACGTGTGGATGAAGACGCCCGACGGCATGTCGTCGTGGGATTGCTTCGGCGCGCTGCTCGCGAAGGCCCACGTGGTGGGAACACCGGGCTCCGGCTTCGGCCCGTCGGGCGAGGGCTACGTGCGGATCTCGGCCTTCAACTCCCGCGAGAACGTGGAAGAGGCCGTCGCGCGGATCCGGCGCGCGTTCTCGGGCTGAACGTCTCGGCTCGGTGTCGGCGACGGAGCCGGCCCGATCGGAGGAATCGAATGAGGAAGGAAGAAGAGGGCATCCCGCCGGTCGATTCGAAGATCGCCAAGCGGCTCTTCGACATGCGCACGGTGTTGATCCACGGCGAGGTCACGACGCGAATGGCGCGCGACGTCACCGCGCAGCTGCTCGCGCTCGCGGGCGAGTCGGACGACGACATCACGATCTACGTCCACTCGGAGGGCGGCCACGTCGAGAGCGGCGATTCGATCCACGACGTGATCTCGTTCGTCAAGCCGCGCGTGAAGATGATCGGCACCGGCTGGGTGGCCAGCGCGGGCGTCCACATCTACCTCGCCGCGCCGAAGAAGGACCGCTACTGCCTGCCCAACACCCGCTTCCTGATCCACCAGCCGCTGGGCGGCGCGGGCGGCGCGGCGACCGACATCCAGATCGAGGCGGAGGAGATCCTCAAGGCCCGCGACAGGCTCAATCGGCTGATCGCCGAGAAGACCGGCCAGCCGCTCGAGCGCGTCGCCCAGGACACGGACCGCAACCACTGGATGTCGCCCGAGGAGGCGCTCGCCTACGGCATCGTGGGCAAGATCGTCGCCTCGGCGCGCGACCTCTGAGAGCCGGAGCGGAGCGGGCGCGGCCTCCGTGCACCGCACCGCCGATCTCCTATGTTCTCGACGGCGATTCCCCGGTCGTCCAATGGCAGGACAACAGACTTTGAATCTGTGAATCGTGGTTCGAATCCACGCCGGGGATCCACTCCGAACGTCGGACTTCCCGCAACGTTCGCGTGACGAATCGGCGCAGCGCTCGGATCAGCACGGCCACCTTGGGGAGCCCGCGCGTTCGATGCGTGCGAGGATGCCGGGCGGTCGCTCGCTGGGGAGCATTTCCCCGGCGTTGCTTCAGTCGCGCAGGGCTTCGAAGCGGTCGCGGATCATGCCGAACAGGCGCTCGAAGTTCGCTCGGCTCGCGGGCGGCAGCACCGAGTCCGCGTTCTGCAGGAGCATGCGCATGAAGGCCCGCGCGACGCGTTCGCGGTGGAACGACAGGCCCGCGCGGCCGAAAGCATCCCGGTAGCGCCGCACGGTGCGGCTGATCCGGGGGTCGAATTGCAGCGCGTGATCCTGGAGCTGGTTCTTGTGAACGCTGCGAACGAAGTGCTCGTAGACCTTCGAGTCGATCAGGTCCTCGACGTCGGCGCCCGCCTCGCGCGCATCGGGTAGCGCGTCGGCGACGAAGATCACGTTGCCGGCATCGCCGAGGCTTCCGGGCAGGCGCTCGAACGCTTCGCTGCGGGTCGAGCGCAGGACGACGGCCGGGACGCCTCCGTCCGAGAGCAGCCCGGTCATGTAGAGGACGGTCGAGGAGCTCCCGGCCGGGCAGATCGAGAGCTTGGCCGGCAACGCCGAGGAGCCGGCCTCGCGCAGCACGTTCGAAGCGCCGAGCAGATACCAGTAATCGGTCAGCCCTTCGACGACCAGGCTCCAGGAGTCGTCGAGCAGCGCCCTCGAGATCTCGGTGCCGAGCGCGTGCACGATCGGAAGCATCGTCATCGAATCGCCCGCCAGCTCGTTGCTGACCTGGGTTCCGCCCTGCTCGGAGATCGTCACGGTGCGCACGCATGCGAGATCGTCCGTCGGCACGAGGAACGGAGACTGGGTGGCGAGCACGACCTGACCGTTGAGATTCGCCGTCAGCTGATCGACGAAATCGCGCTGGCCGACCGCGTGGAGGTGCATCGCGGGCTCGTCGAGCAGCAGCAGCGTGGAGTCCTCACGCTGATCGCTCGAGTGTGCGGCGAAGCTCACGTAGAACGAGAAGAACCAGCGGAAGCCGCGGCTCCGCTGGTTGAGATTGATCTCGACGTCGAAGCTGGAGTTCGCGTCGCAGACGAGGGTGTTGAACTGATCCCCGTCGAGATCGAAGCGCACCTTCAGGGCTCGGTCGGTCCAGACCTGCTGCAGCTTCTGCGTGACCACCCGACCGGCGTGACTGGCGATCCTACGCCGCATGCTGGAATCCGCGCTGAGCAGCGTCTCGGCGACCGACGGCTCGAGGTCCGCCAACGCGAGCAGCTTCTCGAAGTAATGGTGACGGGCCTCCAGCCGGTTCTCGCTCTTGAGGCGCACGTAGTCGGCCAGGTTCTGGCTGCCCTCGACCTCCGGAAACTCGTCGATATACAGAAAGGTGGGTAGCCTGTTGATCACCCACTCGCAGGCTTCCTTCTCGTCCGCGGGCGAGGCCGCTCCAAGAGTCTCGACGGCCGGGGACAGCGCGTCGCCGCTCGCGGCCGAGCTCGCGCCGGCGCCGAGGCTGTCGAGGACGTCCAGCGCATCGTCCGCGGCGACACCGTCGGCCGAAGGCGTCGGAGCCTCACCGCCGTCGACGGCCGTCGCGATGGGGGGGTCCGAAATCTCCGACTCCGCGGGCAACACCTCGATCGCCGATTCACTCGCCCCCGGAAATCGAACCCAGTACTCGGGCTCGTAGCTGCGCCCCACCTCCACGTGGGTCACATCCGCGGCCCCCGGCAGGATCCGAGCGAGCTCTTGTCGCTCCTGCTCCGAAAGCGCCCAGACCGTCTCGACGACGCCGAGATCCGGCGTGCAGGAGTTCGGCGGGAGGTCGGCCGGGAAGTCGCACGAGGCGTCGAGTGGCTCGAGCTTGCCGGGCGGCTTAAGGGTGGCGAGTGCGAGCAGCAGGTTGCTCTTGCCGCTCTCGTTGCGCCCCACGAGAACGCTGCGCTGACCGGTGTCGACCCAACCGCTGTCCTTCACACTGCGGTAGTTCGATACGCGAAATCTCTGGAGCTTCATGAACCGCTCTCCCGGAAAGCGTGCGGTTGCGGGTTTCTTGCGCGTCGGCTTCGTCAACCCAGTCCGTCCGGGGACTTAACGGACGAAGCCGCGCACGGGTTTAGGGTTCTGCAGCAGCGGCGCGATCCAGGTCTTGCTCGCGCGCGCTCCCGGCGCGCTCTGACGTTCGATAACTCTCTGTATTTCAAGGGATTTCATCGATGCGCGCGGACCGGCGCGCGCGCCTTCCCACGGGGGCCTCGGCCACGGGCCGCCCGAGGCGATCCGCCGCGCGGGATCTGCGTTCCGGCAGCTGCGATAATTTTCGAGCTGTGCATCGCGGCCCGAAGACACGCCGGGGATCCGGCCGATCCCCCCGATCTCGCGGACCGGCGCGCTGCCGCTCGATTCTCGTGACCACCCAGCTGGGCATGGCGCCGCTCGAGCTGCCGGCGGCCCTCGCGCTGACACTCGCGCTGCCGTTGCTGCTCGCGTCGGCGCTCGCCTGCGCGACAAGCCGTTGCGAGCTGGACGACTACCGGGGCGTGGCCTGCCGCGCGGGCGCCGCGCGCAAGGAGCTCGTCTTCGGCCTGCCGCGCGAGGCCGCGATCGACGCGATCGGGCGCGCGGAGGTCGAGCCGCCCTGGAAGAACGCGCTCGGCCTCGGCCCCGCCGCGATCCGCAACCCGTACGACAGCCAGACCGCCACGTCTGCGATCGGCGAGCAGTACGAGGTCGTGCGTTTCTTCGTGAGCGCGTCGGGAAACTCCCGCTGCCCGTTCGTCCAGGGCGAGCTCGAGCTGGAGCCGCTGATCTTCTTCGACGGCAAGCTCGTCGGCTGGCGCTGGTCGTACCTCGAGGACGTCACCGGCGAGCCGGTGCCCGAGAAAACCCGGCGCTGGAGCTTCGGCGCGTTCTGCGAGGGCAGGGTGGAACGATGAACAAAACGGTCTCACAGAGCCGGAGGGCAGAGGGCATCGCGCTCGAACCCCATGTCGCGCGATACCCTCCCCCCTCCGGCTCCGAGCGGGCGCGGTTGCAAGTGCGCTGACAACACCGTGTCCTCGCGCTGAAACCGACCGCGTTGCCGCGGGCGACGGGCGATCGAGCGACATGGGGTTCGAGCGAGAGCGGCCGTC
>JBFGGA010000010.1:0-33474 GCA_041579295.1 Myxococcota bacterium
CGAGAAACCCAGCACCGCGCGCGGCGCTTCGAGTTCGAAATGGGCGATCTCGCCGTCCGGGCGGCCTTCGAAGCGGATCTAGAGCGATCCCTGCGACCCGTCACCGGGCCACAGCAGGTCGTGAACTCGGCGGTCCCAGGTCGCGCCGCCGCCCAGATGCAGCGCGCCGCGAAGTGGCGCGCTGGGCTTCGCGGTGGGAGCCTGGTAGTACACCACGAAGTCGCCGGCGAGTCGCGGTGCGAAACGCCGGGCCAGCTCCGCGTGAAGCGCATGCACCCGCTCGCCGTCGTTCGCGAAGCGGTTGCTCGATTCGGCCGGATCTGCGGTCAGATCGTAGAGCTCGTGTATCGAGGAAGGCAGCGGCGATCGGGGCGTGCCGCTGCCGCTACCGCGCGAGTTGTAGATGTACTTGAGCGGCCCCCGGAAGATGGCCAGACGATCCGCGCCGTACAGCAGGTTGCTGGCCACCAGGGTTCGATCGGTCGATGGAGGCTTCCCGGCCAGCTGGGGTAGGAGCGAGACGGCGCCACCTTCGCTGGGCGGCTCGAGGCCCGCGAAGTCGAGGATGGTGGGCGTCAGATCCTGAAGCGACACCGCGTCCGGGATCTCGGTGCCGGCACCCCGCGAACCGGGCGCATAGAGCACGAGTGGGACGGCGAGCAATTCGTCGTAGAGGGTGTGCCCGTGCTCGTAGGTGCCGTGCTCCCAGAATTCTTCGCCGTGATCCGCTGCGACGATCAGCAGTGAACGCCCCGGCGCCTCGAAGCTGCGAAAGGCCTCGAAGATTCGCGAGATCTGCGCATCCGAGTAGGCGATGGCCGCTTCGTGCAAGCCTCGATAGGCCGCCCGCTGCTGGGGGGTGAGTTGGAGCCGGCCGTAGAGGACGTCGCGGTACAGATCCATTTCGCGCCTCCCGGCGATCTCCCCGGCGTTCTCGTCGCCCAGCAGCTGTCTGCGGAAGTCGGCGTTCGGCAGGTAGGGGCCGTGCGGATCCATGAGGTGAACGAAGAGGAAGCGGTCGTGGGCGCGCGGCTCCCAGAGCTCCCGTATCACGTCGTCGCCGGCGCCGTCCGAGGCATTCTCGGCCGTGCGGGTGCCGTAGTCCACGAAGCGGCTGAAGCCCTGATCGAGTCCGAACATCCGCGTGAGGTAGGGGTTGTTGATCCAGGCGAGGGTCTCCCACCCGTCTTCCCGCAAGATCTCGGCGAGCGTGTCGAAACCGCGGGCCAGCGGTCGTTTGCCCGGCTCGTTGACCTTCGCCGGCTCGCCGGCGCGATGCTGGAACGGATCCAAACCGGTGAACATGGAAGCGAACGAGGGAAGCGTCCAGGGCGCCGGGCTGACGGCCCGCCGGTAGCTCACGCCTCGCTCGGCGATTCGCGCGATGCCGGGTGTCACGCCGCCCGTCTCACCGGGGGGCGTGACCCGAGTCGCGGAGACGGTGTCGACGGCGACGAGCACGACGGTTCTTCCCACGGGCCGCCGGCTCGACAGCCGCGGCTGGCTCCAGAGCATGCCGGCCTCGGGGAAGCGCTCGAGCGACGCCGAGGGGTCGCCCGTTTCGGGACGGCCGCCCGTGGTGAAACGCAGCGCAATGCGCTCGCCCGCGAACCGATCCAGCGGAAGGGTGACATCCTCCCAATAGGATCCGCCGCGCCGCTTGGCAGGCGGGGGGGTGCGGAAGAGCGACGCCGAATCTCCATCGGAGCCGGTCGCACTCACCTCGAACCAGACGCCGTCATCATCCGCAAAGGCGTCGGCTGGCGGGGCGAGGCCGTAGCCGAAGCTGAGGACCGGCTCGGCCGGAACGTCCACGTCGAACTCCAGGGTAGACGGCGCGGGGGCGTAGATCGCTTCGCGGAGTTCCGTCGTGCGCGAGGTGACGTCGCTCCGCAGCTCGACCCGGACTGCGAGCGGATGGTCGGATGCGTCGGCGTCCGAGGCCTTCGAGCGTCGGCCGGGCAATCCCGGGCGCTCGACCGACGTTGCGATCCCTTCACTCCCGGCGCCCAGCCGCAGCAGCGGCCGCTCACGTGCGCCGGTGGGTTCTGCGACGAGTCGCGCCGCGACGCCGCCGAAGCGGGCAGCAGCCAGCTCGTCGAAGAGATTGGCGGGCGGCGCCGAATGGGGTTCGTCCGAGGGGGGATTGCACGCGGCCGCTCCCAGCACCGCTAGCGCGCCCGCAATCCACCGGGCGAGCGGCGAGCGACTCGAGCTCCGTCTGATTCGGCTTACCAAAGCGCTTTTCCGGGCATTTCCACGACGAATCCAGGGTGCGCGAATATGCTACCATCCGACGGGCGTGTTGGATCTGCTGTCTGGTCGGCGGCGACTGGATCTGGAGGATGCTGCGAGTATGCCGAAACCGATCGTTTCCATGGCCCGGTCGGGCGCTGCCAGAGTGTTCAATACCCATGTACTGCTGTTCCTGATGCTGGCGTTGGCGATGCCGGGAGCCGCGAGGGCAGACGAGTACCTGCGCCTCAAGACCCTCGTCCTCGTCTATACCAATACCTTCGCGGGCACGGCCACCTTTGCCGAGGTCGAGAACGTCCGGGACCAAGTGGACGAGGCGGTCGAGTTCATCTGGCGCTCGAGCCGGCTGCGGGTTCATCTCGCGGTCGACTATCAGATGATCTACCGCTACGTGGCAGAAGATCAGTTCGTGGAAGGAAAGCCCGGTCTCTACCAGCTCCCGTTCTGGACGAACCGTGGCGCCACGGGCAGCGTTCGCCTCGACCTCGAAGACCACGGATATCGGGACGGCAGCTACGACATGGTGGTGGCCTTCTACGCGTTCGAGAACGCCCCGGGTCGTCACAACCGTTTCGGGGCTGCTTCGTACGGCGTGAACAAGCTTCTCGACAAGGCGGCCTATGTCCTGATCCCGATGACCTGGCGGCCCGAATCCCTGAACAAGTACTTCGAACACGAGTTCCTCCACGTCATGCACAGCATGTTCAAAGCGAGCGGCCATGTGGGCTTTCCGCTGCTCCACCAGAAGGTCTTCTTCGAATTCGTCAATGGAAAGGATGCGAGTTATCCGAAGTGGTGGCTGGGCAGCTTTTCGGACGACGAATACTTCGACGTGGCCTGGCGTTGGGGAACCATCGAGACGTTCAAGGACCGGGATGGCGACCGTGTGCCCGATTACTCTCCGTACGGAGACGAGTTCAGCATTACCGAGGAGACGCTCGGCTCTTCCACCAGCTACATCGACACCGATGGCGACGGGCTCAGCGACCTCGAGGAGGCGATCGCCGGTGTTCGAAGCGGGACCGATCCCAATCATCCCGACACGGACGGCGACGGCCTGATGGACGGTAGCGACCCCGATCCACTCGGGGCGCGCTAGGCGGCTGATCCTGCAAAACCCACGGCAGGAAATCCTTCGCCGAGAGGTGGCAACTCGTACGCACGCGCGTACCGCCGATCAGAGGCCGGGCGGAAAGCGCTGCAAGATCTGATTCACCGCGCGGTTGATCTCCGCTTCGTCGAAGTTCCCGTCGCGGTTGCGACTCGTCATCCAGCCGCGCCAGACCAGTTGGTCCTTCGCGCGGTCGACGACGTCGATGATGATCGTGCCCTGCTGATACTGGCGAACCGACCAGTTGAACCCCGAGCTGAACGCGCCGCGGTAATAGTGCCCCACATAGCCGAAGTCGGAGCCCGAGCCCACGAGCTTGTCCTTGAAGGTGACGTGGTAGTTCAGTCGGAAGTCCGACTCGTCGCCTTCCACGTACTCGTAGCCGCGCTCTCTCAGCTTGCTGTTGACCGCCGTGCGAATGCGCTTGTCGAGCAGCGAGTTGCGCGCAAACGGGCCGTCCGGGTCCGAATGGAGCCCTTCCTCGCTCGCGCGCACCGGAGGCGCGATCCAATCGAACGTCTCGTAGCGCGAGAACATCGCCTCGCGATCGAAGTCGTAGCGCACCCTGGTCGCGCAGCCGAGTCCGCTCGTCAGGGCAACGAGCGCGGCGATCGTTGCCCCGAGCGCTTGGTTGCGTCCGATCACGTCCCGCGGTTCTCCTTATCGCGTCACGTCGCGCACGATATCCTCGAAGGCGGATATCCAGCGCTCGACGTCCTCGTCGTTGTGGGAGACGGAGAGCGTCCACTCTTCTTCGCGCCCCGGCGCCATGATGATTCCCCGGTTCATGTTGTAGAGCCACGCCAGCAGCGAGAGCGGGACGTCCTGGTACTCGATGAAGGACTCGTAATCGGTGATCTTACCGGTGGCGAAGTTGACGCAGCCCTTGGACGAGATGCCGACCGTATATCCCGGAAAGCCGTACTTCTTGCAGATCGCGTCGCATTGGTTGATGAGCTGGTCGTTGATGTGGTCCAGGTGCTTGTAGGCCTCCGGAGTCATGACCTTTTCCAGGCTTGCCCGCGCGGCGGCCATGCACAGCGGGTTGCCGTTGTAGGTCCCGACCTGGAATACCTTGCCGCTGAAGACGACTTCGGAAATCTCCTGGGTCATGCCGATCGCCCCGGCGGGCAGGCCGGCGGCCAGGGCCTTCGCGAGCGTCACCATGTCGGGCACGACACCGAAGCGCTCGACCGCGCCGCCCGCAGCGGTGCAGATTCCGGTCTTGACCTCGTCGAAGATGAGCACGATGCCGTGCTTCTTCGTGATCGCGCGCACCTTGTCGAGGTAACCCGGCTCGGGCAGCACGACTCCGAGGTTCATCATCGCGGCCTCCATGATCAGACACGCGGGCTTCTTGCCCTCGGCGTTCAGCTGCTCGATGCGCTTCTCCATCAGCTCCGCGTCATTGAATGGAACCGCGAACGTCATGTCGACGGTGCTGCGCGGAATGCCGGCGCCGTAGGGCACGGAGTTGTAGTTGTCCCGCGGACCGCGGTCCTTGAAGTCGGCGACACCGATCGAAACCATCACGTAGTCGTGATGTCCGTGATACGAACCCATGATCTTGAGAACGGTATCCCGGCCGGTATGGGCGCGCGCGATGCGAATGGCGTCCATCGTGGCCTCGGAACCCGTGTTGACGAAGCGCCACTGGTCGAGCTTGAAGTTCTTCTTGAGGTGCTCGGCGACGATGATCGAGTCCTCCGTCGGAAGCGCGAACTGCGAGCCGAGCTCGATGCGCTTCTGTACGGCTTCGACGATGTGGGGGTTGGCGTGTCCCTGGACCATGCAGCCGAATCCGTTGTGGAAGTCGCTGATTTCGCGTCCGTCGACGTCCCAGATCCGCGAGCCCTTGCCGTGGGTGAAGTAGATCGGATACGGGTCGCGCATCTGGTACGAGGACGCGACGCCCCGCACGAGGGACTGCTTGGCGCGCTGGTAGAGCGCCGCGGACTTGGGGGTCTGCTCCTGCAGGCGCTTTTCCTCTCGGGCTTGGAGTTCCTGAACTAGCTTTCGGTCGACGATTTCTGCCATTGGGAGGGCTCCTCTTTCCTTTCGATTGGGGTGGCGGGTCGTCGTACCGCGGTCGCGGGCCAGCGGGGCGCGAATTCGCGAACCAGCCGTGGACGGTGACATCTACGCATACGGAACCCAGCGCGATCCGGTTTCTGAGGGGGGGAATTCTACACCACATCTCCGCGCGACGGTCCCACCGACGCCGCATCCCCGGGCGCGAGGGCGCGCGGCCCGCCGCGCCGGGTCCGGCTCCGGGTCGGCCCGGCGCGGGTGTGGCGCTCTGGTTCAGCGGCGCCAAAAGCCGCTAGGATCCCCGAACGGTCGATTCCAGCGGCCCGCGACGAGGAAGCGCCCGCTCGGCGTCCGCGTCCGTCGCGCCCGCGAAATGCAAGGAGGATTACAGGTGAGGTGCATCGCGTTGCTGTTTCTGTCCGCCTTATCGCTCGGCATCGGGTGCGCCGCGCTCCCCGTCGAGGACGATCGCCTGGAGGCGGTGATCGCGGGCGATCATCGCGCGGCCGAGGAGAAGGCGCGCGACCGCTACCGCCACCCCTACGAGACGCTGCGCTTCTTCGGGATCCGCAGCGACATGACCGTCGTCGAGATCTATCCGGGCGCCGGCTGGTATACGCAGATCCTGGCCCCCTACCTGAGAGGCGAGGGAAAGCTGATCGTGGCGCTCTACGACCGCAACCCCGAGACCCAAAAAGAATGGATGCCGAAGTACAACAAGCAATTCACCGACAAGTTCGTGGGCAAGAGCGAGCTGTACGGGGAGTTCACGGTCGTCGACATGGTGCCGCCCGACCGGGTCGACCTGGCGCCCGCGGGAAGCGTCGACATGATCCTCGACTTCCGCAACGCCCACAACTGGATCGACGCGGGGGGTGACGCGGTCGCGGCGGGCTGGTTCAAGGCGCTCAAGAAGGGCGGAATCCTCGGCATCATCGAGCACCGCAGGGCCGAGGGCCTGCCGCACGATCCGGAGAGCGGCTACATCCACCAGAAGCGGATCGTGGATCTGATGCGCAAGCACGGCTTCGAGCTCGCGGCGTCCTCGGAGATCAACAGCAATCCGAAGGACACCACGGATCATCCCGAGGGCGTCTGGACGCTGCCGCCGAGCCTCGCGCTCGGCGAGGAGAAGAGCGCCGAGTACATCGCGATCGGTGAGAGCGACCGGATGACCCTGAAGTTCGTCAAGCCCTGAGCGCAATCCGGAGGCCTGCGGGCTCGATCAGCGGTACTCGACGCCGGGTAGCACGCAGAGCATCTCGAACAGCAGGTTCGCGCCGAGCAGCGCGGTGTTCCCCGAAGGATCGTAGGCGGGAGCGACCTCGACGAGATCACCCCCTCGGATGTCGAGGCCGCGGCAGCCGCGAATGATCTCGAGCCCCTGCGCGCTGGTCAAGCCCGCGATTTCCGGGGTGCCGGTTCCGGGGGCGACGCTCGGATCGAGGCCGTCGATGTCGATCGTGAGATAGACCGGGCCCGCGCCGAGCTGGGCGCGGATCTCCTCCATCAACGGAGCGAGCGAGCGGTGCCAGCAGGACTCGGCCTGCACGACGCGAAAGCCCTGATCGCGGCACCAGTCGAAGTCCTCGGCCGTGTAGCCGCTTCCGCGGAGCCCGATCTGGGCGACGCGCGCGCCCTCGATCAACCCCTCCTCCACCGCGCGCCGAAAGGGCGTTCCGTGCGCGATCCCTTCTCCGAACATCTGATCGTTCACGTCGGCGTGCGCATCGACGTGAACCATGCCCATCGGTCCGAACTTGCGCGCGAAAGCCCGAAGGATCGGCAGCGCGATGGTGTGGTCGCCGCCGAGCGTGAGCGGAATGCAATCGTGGCCGAGGATCTCGTCGTAGGCGCGCTCGATGATCTCCACGCTCGCTTCGAGGTTGAAGGTGTTGATCGCGACGTCGCCGACATCCGCGACCTTCAGCGAGTCGAACGGTGCGGCTCGAGTCGCCATGTTGTAGGGGCGGAGCAGGCACGACTCCGCGCGCATCTGGCGCGGGCCGAATCGAGCCCCCGGCCGATTCGAGGTGCCGATGTCGAGAGGAACGCCCACGAAGCAGGCGTCCAGCCCCTCCGCGCTCGCGGCGCTCGGGAGCCGCATCATCGTCACCGGCCCCGCGAAGCGGGGCATCTCGTTGCCGCCGAGCGGTCGATTGAACGAAATCATGTCCCCCGGGTCGTAGATGGCGTCCGGTGCGCGGTGATGATATTGGATCTTCGGACCGGCGCGCCATTGGGTCGCGCTCTCGAGCGCCTCGCAACAGCTGCCCAGCAGGCCCGTCAACCCGTTGATTTCAGTGATCCCTGTTTCGGCGTGCCGGCCCGCGCCGGCGGCGCCGCGCGAGCGGATCGGGCTATCGCGCGCGCGCCGGTGCGGCGCGCCTGCGCTGTGCGAGTCGAAGGGTTTCGAGGAGTCGCTCGGCCGAGAACGGCTTCGCGAGGTAGAGCGCTCTGCTCGGCAGACGGCGCCGTTCCGAGAGCGACGGCTCCTCGTAGCCGGAGATGTAGACGACTCCGATCTCGGGCCTTTCCCCCGCGAGCGCATCGGCGAGCTCGATTCCGGTCATGCCGGACATGACGACGTCGGTGACCAGCAGATCGATCGCATCCGGGTGATCGGCGGCGATCTTCAACGCCTCCTCGCCGCTCGTGGCGCTCAAGACCCGGTGTCCGGCCGACTCGATCGACGTGCGGGCGAGTCGCAGGATCGCCGGGTCGTCTTCTACGAGCAGGATCGTACAGGCGTCTCGATCGTCGTCGCTCGGCGCGGGGATCGGTGCCTCCGCCGAGGCCGGGGCGGCGATCGGATCGACGCGCGGCAGCAGGATCTCGAAGGTCGCTCCGGCGCCCGGCTCGCTGCGCACGCGAATGGTGCCTCCGCTCTGTCGGACGATGCCGAATACCGTCGCGAGGCCGAGCCCCGTCCCCTTGCTCGAGCTCTTGCGCGTGAAGAAGGGTTCGAAGATCTGCTCCTGGGTGGCGAGGTCCATGCCCTCCCCGGTATCGGAGACGCTCAGGCAGACGTAGCGGCCGGGCTGGCCGTCGGGGATGTCGGACACGTCCACCGCGCTCAGCTCCCTTTCACCGGTTGCGATCGTGAGGACGCCAGACCCCTGCATCGCATCCCGGGCGTTCACCGCGAGGTTCACGATCACCTGCTCGAGCTGCGTGGTGTCGGCGTTGACCGCGCCGATCTGCGAAGCGAGCTTCACCCGGAAGTCGATCTGCTCGCCGAGCAGACGCCGCAGCATGCTGTGGAGGCCCGATACGATCGCGTTGACGTCGAGGGTCTCCGGGTTGAGCTCCTGCTTGCGGCCGAACGCGAGCAGCTGGCGCGTCAGATCGGCCGCGCGCTGCCCGGCTCGACGGATCTCCAGCGCCGCCTCGTGCGCCTCGCTGCCAGCTTTGAGCTTGGAGAGCAGGATTTCCGAGTAGCCGAAGATCGCGGTCAGGATGTTGTTGAAATCGTGTGCGACGCCGCCGGCGAGGCGTCCCACTGCCTCCATCTTCTGCGATTGACGCAATCGCTCCTCGCTCGATCGCAGCGCATTTCGGATCTTCCGCCGCTCCGTGATGATGTGCTCGAGGAAGAGGACCGAGAGGAAGGCGAGCACGCTGACCGCGAGCCCGGGCAACTCGGTCGCCTGGGCGGTGATGGAAATCTGAAGCGAGGTGCTGGTCTCGACGAGCGTCAGGGTCTGGCGAAGCGCCATCAGCGCGAGCATCGCCGAGAGAAAACCCATGCGCCAATCGCGTAGGTGGGCGAGGAGTCGGATCGACCACCCGAGTGCGGCGACCCGAATCGCAATCGAGATGAGCAGGATCAGGCTCAGCGAGGCACCTCCCGTCCCGCTCTTCGTCGACGACGCGCGGGCTTTGCGCCGGAGGCAGATCTGGGGTCCGCTCGTCGGACCGCCTCACCTCCCAACGTAGCATGAGATGTTCGCGAAGCGTCTCGGCCGGACACAATGCGTTGTCGAAGCGCCGCGCCCCTGCATCGCCCGCCGCGCGCCGATTCCCGCGACGCGGGCGCGGGTGGGAGTGGTCAGCGCGTCTCGTCGCGGGTCGGCCGGCGGGCCTCTGCGGCGGCCACCGCCCGGAGGCTCTTCACGAGCGACACCGACAGCAGGATTCCGACGAGGATCAGCGGCAGCGATACGACCACCGCGGCCGTTTGAAGCGACCGGAGGCCGCCCAGGATGAGCAGCGTGATGGGGACGAGCCCCAGGCTCAGCGCCCAGAACACGCGGTTCCAGCGCGCGGGGTGTCGATCGGCGGGGAGCCGGCTCGTCGCGCAAGAGGCGAGCGTGTAGGACGCCGAATCGTACGTCGTCGCCATGAAGATCAGGCAGATCGCGGCGAAGTACGGCAGCAGCCAGCGCCCGGTCGGCAGCGAAGCCAGGACATCGACGATCGCGGCCGAGGCGCCTCGCGTATTCAAGGTCTCGAGAACCGGCGCGAGGTCGTTGAGCTCGAGGTGCAACGCGTAGTGGCCCAACACCGTGAAGAACAGCACGCAGCCCAGCGAGCCGTAGCCGAGCATCCCGAAGATCATCTCGCGAATCGTCCGGCCGCGCGAGATCTTGCTGACGAAGATGCCCATGAAGGGGCCGAGCGCGAGCCACCACGCCCAATAGAAGATCGTCCAGCTTTCGACGAAACCGGACTTCACGAACGGATCCGTCCAGGTGAGCATGCGGACGAAATTCTGGGCCGTGAAGCCGATGGCTTCGGTGGTGGTCTCGAGCAGAAAGCGCGTCGGGCCGCTGGCGAGAACGAATGCGAGAAGCAGCAGCGCCAGGATCACGTTCAGGTTGCTGAGGCGTCGAATTCCGCGATCGAGGCCCGCGTACACGCTTCCGGCAAAGACGAGCGTGCCGAGCACGACCGCGACCAGCGACATGTAGAATTCTTCGGGAATGCCCGCGAAGCGGCTGACCGAAGCGGTGATCAGCGGTGCGCTGAGGCCGACGCCGGTGGCGGCTGCGCCCACGAGCCCCACCATGAAGACGAGATCGAGGATGCGGCCGAGCACGCCGTCGGCGCGCGCACCGATCGCCGCGCGGCACGCGGAGCTGACCCGCAGGCTCGGTTGGTTGCCGACGTGATAGGCGTGCGCCATCGCGACCGCGGGCAGGCAGTAGAACGCCCAGCCGGCGATGCCCCAGTGGAAGATCGGATAGCTCATCGCCCACTGGATGGCGGCGGGTGAGCCCGGCGCCTCGTCGAATGGCGGCGCCTGGTAGTAGTAGGCCCATTCGATGGTTCCCCAGTAGAGGATCGTCGAGCCGATCCCGCCGCAGAAGAGCATCGCCGCCCAGCTGAAGGTCGAATACTCCGGCACGCACTGCGCCGGGCCGAGGCGAACGCCCCCGTAGCGTCCGAGCGCGAGCCAGAGCAGGAAGAGGATGGCTGCGCTCGCGGACCAGATGTAGAGGATGCCGAAATTCGAGGTGACGAAATCGAACGCCGCGCCCACCCATCGAGCTCCCGCCTCGGGGAGCAGGATGAGCGGAATGCAGACGCCGGCGACGATCAACGCCGTGCAGATGAAGATGAACCAATCGATGTTGTGCTTCGGCTACGACCGATCGATTTCGGCGGTCATGGCGCCGAATGATGGCAGGGTCGGCGCGGCCGGTCGAGCGCGCCGCGGGCCGCCGTTCGCGCGCTCGTTCGCGCGCCCGCCCACGCCTTCGGCAGGCGGAAAAACCCGATTCAATCTGGCGGGTTGACTCGCGAATTCCACGCCCTTTGCGCGCCTGGAAGATTCGCTTGGCAGCGGAACGCCGGCGCGCGAAATCCGCCCGGCGAATCGCGACCGCCAGCGGAGAGCTCCGACGGCAGATCGCCCAAAGCGGGCTTCAGACGGCGTTCTCGACGGCCGATGCGCGGTATGTGCCGGACTCCGCAACCGCAGAAGCCCTCCAGCTCGGCTGGTGGTGGGCGCTGGTCGCGATCGCCCCCGCCGCGGGTACCGCTCGCGCGCTCAAGCGCTCGGGAGCGACGTGGAGCCGGCCCGCCGTGGCGCTGCAGGTCGCGATCTCGATCGCGATCGCGGGCTTGATCGTGCCGCTCGTCGCCCCCCAGGGCATCGGCCCATGGGAGGTCCTGCTGTGGATTCCGGGAGGGGTCGTGGTTCCGGCCAGCGTCCTGCTGCTCGCCGTGGGAGCATCGAGCCGGTTGCGCGACGCGAGCGCGGCTGCGCTGCTGGCGGGGTGCGCGGTGCCGGCCGCGGCACTGCTCGCGTTGATCTCGCCGCTCGGGGCCAATTCTGAGGCGGCGCTCCTCGCGCGCGGTTGGCTCGGCGAAGCTTCGGCGTCGGCGGGGGTCTGGGTCGCGTGGTTCTCGCAGCTGCCGCTCACCTACGGGCTGCCCTGCATGTTGGCCTCCCTGCTGATCCTTCTCGACGAGTACGCGCGCCCGCTCAAATCGAGCCTGCGCAGCGCATCGCTCGCGGGTGTGGCCTGCGTGGCGCCGGCGCTGGCGGTGATCGCGTGCGCGACCCTCGGCGCGCGTCAGGGGTACGATGTGGTTGCGCTGTCGTACCTGGTGCCCTCGATCGTGTTTGGCTGGATCCTCTATCCGGGTCGGATCTCCCACCTGAGCGCGCGGATGGCGGCGATCGACGCGCTCGGTGAAGCGATCGTGATCGTCGATCAGACCAACAAGATCGTCGATGCCAACGGTCTCGCGCTCGATCTGCTCCGACCCCCGTCCGGCGACCTGCGCGGTAGCTCGGCCGACAAGGCGCTCGCCTCGATTCCCGAGCTGATCGCGCTGCTGACGGATCCTTCGAGGCTGTGCATCGAATTCTTCACCGGCAAGACGGCGGGCACCCGGCGCTGTCACGAGGCGCGCATCCACGAGCTCGACGACGGCGAATCGAAGGGATCGCGCGTCTTCGCGATTCGCGACATCACGAGCAATCGAGTCGCGGAGGACAAGCTCTTCTATCAGGCCCACTTCGACAGCTTGACGGGTCTTCCCAACCGCAGGCTGTTTCTCGACAAGATCGCGTCGCTGATCAGCGAGGCGAAACAGCACGATCATCAGGTTGCGCTGATGTATCTCGACTTCGATCGCTTCAAGGAGATCAACGATTCCCTGGGCCATTCAGCCGGCGACGAGCTCCTCCGAATCATGGCTCACCGCCTGCGCCAACACCTTCGCAATACCGACACGCTCTCGCGCACGAAGACTCCCGCGCCGCCCGAGGTCTCGCGTCTGGGTGGCGACGAGTTCGCGATCCTGATGTCCCAATTCTCGTCGGTCGAAGACGTCGAGGAGGTCGCAAAGCGCATTCTGGGCCTCGTTGCCGATCCGGTCACGATCGGCGGCCAGTGCGTGAGGAACGCGTGCAGCATCGGCATCGCGATCTTTCCGCGCGACGGCAACGACATCTCCACGTTGGTGAAGAACGCGGACTCCGCGCTCTATTACGCGAAGAATCGGAGCCGCGGCGGCTATGAATTCTATCGATCCGAGTTCGCTTCCAAGATCGTGCGCAAGGCTTCCCTGGAGAAGCAATTGCGCGGGGCGATCGAAGCCAAGGAGCTCGCGCTCCACTACCAGCCCAAGATCGACCTCGCGAGAGAGGAAATCGGCGGCGCGGAGGCGCTACTGCGCTGGGAGAACAGCGAGCTCGGCGTCGTTCCACCGAAGGAGTTCATCCCCGTCGCCGAGGATTGCGGCCTCATCGCGTCGATCGGCGCCTGGGTGATCGAGACGGCTTGCGCTCAGATCGCGAAGTGGCGGGATGCGGGGATCGAGCCGATCCCGATCTCGGTCAACGTCTCGTGTTTCCAATTCACCCGGATGGATCTGCGGGAGGTGGTGACAAATGCGCTCTCCCGGCACGACCTGTCTCCCGAGCTGCTGGAGCTCGAGCTGACCGAGAGCGCCCTGTTGCAGGACAACGATGAGACTGCTTCGTGTCTTCGCGAGCTTCGCGCCATCGGCGTCAAGGTCTCGCTGGACGATTTTGGCACCGGCTACTCCGCGCTCAGCTACCTGAGCCGCGTGCCGCTCGACGTGTTGAAGATGGACCGCGCCTTCATTCGCGACGTGCACACGGACCCGTCTGCGCTGGGCGTTGCATCGGCGGTGGTGTCGATGGCCCACAGCCTGGAGCTGCGCGTCGTGGCGGAGGGCGTCGATTGTGCGGAACAGATCGAGCCGCTGCGCCGCATGGGGTGCGATCTGATCCAGGGCTTCATCTTCAGTGCAGCGCTGAACGCCGGAGAGTTCGAAAAATACCTCACTCCGGAGGGGAGGCGAACACCCCTTCCAGTGGTCGACTCCACCTCGTTGCCCGCGATCGATCTCATGGAGGCCACCCCGCCCGAGGTGGGCGGAGAAGTGGCGGCGGAGTCCCGACCCGTGCTCACCGCCGACGATCTGCTCTCGCCGGTAGCAGCGACCGCATCCGCGGAGGCGGTCGATGAACGAAAGGGCGCTGGCTCCAACGAATCGGCCGCTTCCCGCGAGGTCGTCGACCGCCCGCGAAGCCAGGTCGACACCCGCGAGAGCTACGCGCTCATCGTCGATGGCGACCGATCACAGCTCGGTCGCACCGCGATGCGGATGAACCAGATGGGGATTTCCTCGTACTATGCGCGCGACGCCGACGAAGGCGTGCTCTTCGCGCTCCAGGAAGGTGGTCGCATTCGCGCTCTGCTGGTCTCGTCGGAGGCCGATCCGCAGGAGGTCGATCGAGTTGCGCTTCAGGTCGCTGGTCGATTGGGGAGGCAGCGACCCAGCATCGTGGTGGTCGGCGAGAAGTTCGAGCCCGCCGCCATCTCCGAGCTTCAGCGAAAGGGCGCCGTCTGGTCGCTCCGCATTCCCTTCGATGACACGGAGCTCAAGTTCGTCGCCGACGCAGCCCTTTGCAAGGGGGGCGATGGCAGCTTTCCGGATCGCAATCGCGTCCCCGTGAACCTGATGGTATGGACGCGCGTTGGTGACAAGGCCGGCCACGGCGTGATCTCATCGCTTTCGCCTCGCGGTGCGTTCGTCGAAATGGACCAGCCACTGGCCGTGGGCACCGCGTTTCAACTCGAATTCTCGCTCTCGGATTGGCCGGTTTCCATCCGCGCCCGCGTCGTCTACCTGGTCGCCAATGACGGCACAACCGGCGAGCTTCCGAAGGGCGTGGGCGTGGTCTTCCTGAACCGGGACCGCGAGACGGGAGATCGCATCTTCGAAGAGGTGGCGAAGCGCTCGGCGCGCTATACGCCGTGATAACTCACGCGCGGGGAGGCGCCGCGCGGCGAGCAGCGGGCGCGCGCCACAACGTGAGGGTCGCCATTCCAAGCGCCAACAACGCTCCCGTACCGGGCTCGGGAACGAAGATCAAGCCGCTCGTATCGAACAGTGGATCGAACAACGTATTGGCGTCGTAGAAGACGCCCGTGAAGACGGCGTTCAGCAGGAATGCGGAGACCATCATCGCATCTCGAAACGTCGTATTCCGGAAATTGGTGCCTTCCAGGTTTGCATTGGTCAGGATGATGTTGTCGAGGTCCTCGTCCTTGTGATTCTAGAAAGAGTGGTCGTCGCGCTGGTGGTTTCGGTGATCGAGCACGCCGGCGTGCGACTGCTGGGCGAGCGCGAGGCCGAAGGCGAGCGACGCGATCGACGAAATCAGCTTTCGAGATCGGTTGGGCACCGGTGTGCGATTCCCCTCGCGATGGTTTCGACCCGCTCCGGAGAGATCGCGAGCCGATCCACTCGGCCTCTTCGGGGTCCACCCGGGTCATGCTTGAGGATCCGCAGCCACGGAATGGAGAAATCGGAGCGCGCATTGCGTCATCCTCTTGCAATTCGTGCGCAAGTCGGCGTTTCGGGCGACTGGGCCTCGCAGAAGTTGCTGCCGCGTGGATGTGCTGCTCGCTCTCGATTCAGCGCGTGCGAAGCCGCTTGAAGCGGCGCTCGCGCAGATTCGCACACGCGCTGTCGAGCGACGCGGGCATCGGTTACCATCGCGATCGTGGTCGGAACGAAGATTCGGCAATCTCCGAGTGTCCTGTTGGGCTTGGCGTTGGCGATCGCGTTGCTCTCGCCGGTCGACGCGCAACCGCAGGACCAGGCGCTGAAGCCGCAGCTGGAAGGGCGGGGTCTCGTCGATGCGCTTCGGAAGGGTGGGCTGGTGATCTTGCTTCGCCACATGTCGACCGACGACTTCGTTCCCGAAGCGGGCGCCCAGGACGTTCGCGATTGCGCGAGCCAACGGAATCTCGACGAACGCGGCAGGCGAGAGGCGAGGGAGCTCGGTGTGGCATTCGAGCGCTTGGGAATTCCGGTTGGCAGCGTTTTGACCAGCCCCTACTGTCGATGCGTCGACACGGCAGAGCTAGCCTTCGGCAAGGGGGTCCCATCGGAGGACCTGGCGGTATTCGACGAGCTCTCGGCTCCGGAAAAGGAGGCGAGGGGAAAGCGGATCCGAAAGATGCTCAACACGCCGCCGGCCGATGGACGAAACTCGGTGATGATCACGCACACCGGTACCCTGCTGTACAGCTTTGGGCTGCAGACCCAACCCGAGGGCATCGCCCACGTCTTTCGGCCGGCGGAGTTCGGGAATGCGGTCTATCTGGGACGCGTGACGCCCGATCAATGGTCGGCGTGGGCGAACTCCATGGGTGCGGAGTCGTAGCCGCGCTCGCGTCGTGCGCTCGAGCCCTGCAGACGGAATCCTGAGATCTCGATATCGATGAAATCCGGGCCTTGCAGCGTCGTCGCCATCGGGCTCGTGCTCAACCTCCTGCTGGTGGCTCGAGCGGGTGGGCTCGTCGTCGAGCGCGAAGAGGAAGCGATCAACCACCGCGCGCCGCCCGACGACCCGGGCTGGGCCAACGTCGGGATCTGCGATCGCTGGACCGCGGTCTATCTGGGTCGAGGCTGGGTGCTCACCGCCGCTCACGTCGGACCTTCGGATGTGGAGCTCGAGGGAACGATCTACGAGGCGGACATCAAATCGCGAAAGCGGGTGGTCAATCCCAACGGTACGACAGCCGATCTGATGCTGTTTCGCATCGATCCAGAGCCAGATCTGCCGTCGCTCAAGATATCCGGCGAATCGCCGCCGATCGGCGCTTCGATCGTGATGATCGGGAGCGGATTGGGTCGCGGTGAAAAGATGAGCGGGGAGGGTCGAGTCGGTTTTGCCTGGGACGAGCCTGCCGTCAAGCGTTGGGGCACGAGCATGGTCCAGGAGCATCTGCACGATCGCTCGGTCGGCAACACGGACGCGTTTTCGACCCGCTTCTCGATTGCAAAGACCGAGCACGAAGCGATCGCAGCGCACGGCGATTCCGGTGGAGCGGCATTCGCCTACCTCGACGACCAATGGCAGCTCGTCGGAATCATCCTGGCGGTCGATGCGCACGACGGCCAACCCGACCAGTCAGCCGCTTACGGGAACCGCACGTTGATTGCCGACCTTGCCCGCTACAGAGAATTCATACGAAGCGTGACGGGCCCTCTGTGATTGCGAAATGACCCAGCAGGCGACCCCGCGCGGCTCGGTCGATCGGGCTCGAGCACTCCGCGAGGTGGGCACGCGGGCCACGGCGGAGCAATCGCATCGCGCGGAGCCGTTGCCCTGGTGGATGTGCACGTCGCGCTGCGGGTACGGGATCGCGCACCCGCGCTCTTCGAGCGCTCTGGAGCAGACCCCGACCCAGATCGGGATGTCACGCGGTGATCGAAGCGGTTTCGGCCTTCAGCCGGGCCGAGTCGAGCTTTTCGGCTTCGCCCTGGGCGCGCTGCCCGAGCTCGATCACCTTGTCTCGATCATCCGGCTGTCCGCGTTCGATCAAGAACTTCGCGTACTCGCACTGAACGCGCGCCGTCCAGAGCCTCGCGCCGAGCGCCTGGCAGGAGCGAATCGCGGAGTCGAAGTGATCGCGCGCCTCGCGATCGCGCCCCGCGGTCGCTGCGAGGAGCGCGAGGCAGCGGGAGACCGGGCCGTGGAAGGCCACCCAACTGAACGCGACGAAGCGCCCGTCGAGGGGGTGCAGCAGGCGGTAGAGCACGGCTGCGCGTTCGGAGTCCCGCAGGCGCACGCACGTCTCCGCGAGGTGATGGAAGCTCAGCGTCCAACCGAAGTCCGGATTGACCGCTGCAAAATCGCGGACGGCGAGCGATTCGAACAGGTTTCGCGACTCTTGCGCATTGCCGACCTCGCCGCAGAGGTTCGCGAGCGCGCAGAACCAGATGTTGCCGGGTCGCAGGGCCTCGGCCAGGTGCCTCACTTCGTCCTCCAGGTCCTCGAGCCGCAGCTGCTCGTACAACACGCTGTAGCGGTGGAGTGTGCGCGTCAGCTGAAAGGAGAGGTCGCCGCCCAACGCGCCGAGATCCAGCGCTTCCTTTCCGACGGCGGCGGATTCCGTCACCCGCCCTTCTACGAGCAGGCGCGTGGAGCGGATGATCTTCACGAATTCTCGCTCGGGCGGCTGACGGAGCTGCTCGGCGACCTTCGCGAGCTCGGAGAGGTCGCGGACCATCGCCTGGGCGTCGCCGCGCTGCAACAATTCCTCGCTGCGGTAGACCAGCGCCAGGAAGATCAGGTTGAGATCGCCGGATTCGTATGCGAGCCGCACGATCTCGTTTTCGAGATCGAGCTGGCGGCCGATGTATTGCGGGCGGCTATAGCTGTAGATCTGTGCGGCCAGCGCTTCGGCGAGTGCCGCGGGGTCGCCGCTGTTGCGAGCGATGGCGACGGCCTCTTCGGTCAGCGCAAAGCCCAGTTCGGAATCGTCGCTCCAGTACTTGGCGATCGCGAGCCGGCCGAGCAGCTTCGCGCGGGTGAGGCTCTGGGGGTCCGTGTGGACGCGGAGCGCCTCCTCGAGCAACGAGACTTCGACCGCGTCGACGCTGCCGGATAAGATGTCGAAGGGCGTCCGCACACCGAGCGCGGCGCGGCCGAGGATCTCGGGTAACTCGAAGCGGCGCGCGAGTTCCGCGGCGTGCGTGCAGACCTCGCGCGCGCGCGTCAGGTTGCCGGCTCGGCGCTCGGAGTCCGCCGCGGCCAGCAGGAGCTGGCAGCGCTCGCTCGCGGTCCGCGCCTCGCGTTGCTCGAGCAACCGCAGCGCAGCGCAGAAGTGGCTCGAAGCCTCCTCCCACGCGAGCTGCTCCATCGCGCGCTCGCCCGCGCGCCTGGCGAAGACGATGGCCTTCTCGAACTCCTCCGGCCCCGCGCCTTCGCCGTAGTGAAACGCGATTTCCGCGAGGTTCGAAGTCGGGTTCACGCCCTGCATCCGCTCGAGCGCCTGGGCGACGCGGCGATGGATCAGGGCGCGCTCGGAGGTTTCGATCTCTTCGTAGAGGACTTCGCTCACCAGGGCGTGGGCAAAGCGGTAGCGGCCGAGCGCGTCGGGCAGCTCGGTGACGATGCTCGAGTGGAGGGCCGCGGCCAGTGGCTCGCCTCGCAGATCTTCGTCGATCGCCTGGGCGAGAAGCTCCCGCGAAAACTCCCGGCCGATCACCGCCGCGACCGCGAGCACGCGGTGCGCCTTGGGCGGCAACATCGCCAGGCGGCGCTGGACCACGGCGGTGACGCCTTGCGGCAGCGAGAAGGTGCCGACACCCTTCGCGCCACTCTGGAACGCACCGGGCTGGCTCTGGATGAGCTGGGCGATCTCCGTCACGAGGAAGGGGTTGCCGTCCGTCTTCTCGGTGACGGCCGAGACGAGTTCGTCCGAGGGCGCGCCGCCGCCATTGCTCTGAAGGATCTGGGCGATCTCCCGGTCCGCGAGCCCCTTGAGACCCAGCTGCTCGAACAGCGAGCGGCGCGCCAGCGCACCGAGCGTCTCCGAGAGCGGGGGCTTCACCTCTTCCTCCCGGTAGGCGCCCAGCACGAGGATCCGGGCGTCGGTCATTTCGTGCGCGAGGAAGTCGATCAGCCGCAGCGACGGGGCGTCCGCCCATTGGAGGTCATCGAGCACGAGGATCTGCGTGCCATCGCCGCTCGCCACGCTGCGAAGGAAGCAGGTGATGCTGTCGAAGAGCCGGAACCGCTCCTGATCGGATTGCACGGGCGGGGGTTCGGGAAGTTCGGGGAGCTTGTCGCGCAGGCTCGGGACGACGCGCGCGATGTCGAGCGCGCGGGAGCCCATCTTCTCGCGTAGCTCGTCTGGGCTCCGGCTCGCGATCAGCGCGCGGAGGATCTGCACCCAGGGCCAATAGGGTCGGGCGCCTTCCCCTTCCCAGCACCACCCCGAGTAGACCGGCTGCTCCGCCGCCGCGGCGCGCCGCGCGAATTCCTCCAGCAGGCGGGTCTTGCCTCCGCCCGCCTCGCTGGAGACGAACACGATGCGCCCGAGGCTCTGGCTGGCGTCGTCCAGCGCCTCTGCGAGCCGCGTGAGCTCGCGCTCGCGGCCCACGAAGACGGGCCCCTGTCGGTTCGGGCGCTTCTCCGCGGGGGGCCGCGGAAGGGTCGTCTGGGCCGCGCCGCTCGTATCGACCGGGGCGACGAAGCGGAAACCGCGGCGTCGCACCGTCTGGATGACGCGCTGCCGCCCGCCGTCGTCACCCACCGCCTGCCGCGCCGCGTGGATCGCCCGACTCAAGACGTCGTCGGTCGCGGCGATCCCGGGCCAGAGCGCTTCCAGGATCTCTTCCTTGGGCACGACGCGGTCGCGTCGAGCGACCAGGTAGAGCAGCAGATCGAGCACCTTGGGTTGTACGTCGAGATCGCGCCCGTCGCGGCGCAGCGCGTAGAGGCCTGGGTCCAGTTCGAAGCAGCCGAACCGGTACACGGTACCCGTGGGCTCGGGGACCGGCCTCTCGAGGGTGGTCACGTGAAGCTCCGCAGCACATTCACCTCGATGCGCGTCGCACCCACCTGCGTCGCAGCTCGAAATCCGGCGCGCCGAGTCGGTTGCATCCGATCAGCTTCCGATCAGGAAAAGGTCAGCGAGTGATCAAGCGAAGACGCGCGATTCGGTTTAACTTGCCTCCTGGGATCCGGCGGTGGTGGGGGAAATTCCCCACTTCAACCGGACGCCACCGCTGGATCCCGAATCCGCCCGGCCGATCATCCCACACAACGGGCACCCGCGAGAAGGCGATTGTTTCCCCTCGGGGAGCGCGCCGCGATGCCAACACCTCCTTTCATGCTAACGGAGATCCTGCCGTCTCCGCCAAGCGATCGGCGGATGGGCGACCCGCCGCCCGGCGCTGCCGCGACGCGAGCCCTCGGAGACCGGCCGCGCGGGAGGGGAGCCGACGCTCGCCCGAGCGCGGTTCGGAAGGCGATCGGCCGCCAATTCCGGCCCCGAATCCAACTCCAAAAATCAATTGATAAAACTTTTTCTTCTTTAATATTTCTGATTGAATAATCAAATTTAATTAAAAATTTTTCTTTGTTTAATAACACGGTTTGAATTACTGCTCGATTGCCGCGGTTCGATCGGTGTCGGGAGCTCCGTCCGCCCGTGCGGCGCGGGTGTGCGCGCGGCGTCTCGCGTTCGATCGCGCGCGGATCGGCTGCCGAAAATGACCTTGGGTCGAAAATACCTCTTGTACGCGGACGCCTCGGCGGTTTATACCGAAACCTGAGGCACGTCAGGTGGGGGCGCTTCGGCTCGCTGACCACCGGGAGGTTGCCCGCTGCGCGGCGACGAGGCGAAAGCACGGTCCGAACTCATCGACGAGCTCCGCGGGCTCCGGCAGGAGGTCGCCGAGCAGGCCGCCCGGCTGCGCGATTTCGAGACCCGCTGCGGTGCGCTCAGCGCGGAGTCGTCGGATCTGATCCTCGAGTTCGACGTTCGGGGGCGATTGCTCTCGGCGAGTCGAAGCTGTGCTCCGCTGATCTCCCGGCCGATCGGCGAGTTGCTCGGAAATCCCCTGGACGAGAGCGGAATTCTCGATTCCATCCATCCGGAGGATCGTTCCTCGGTCCGGGAGGTCTTTCGCGGGGGCGTCGGATCGCGGCGCGAGGTGAGGATTCGCTTCCGGTGTCGCGTTCCCGACGGCTCGTGGCATTGGTTCGAGGGCGCGTTGACGCCCATTTCACAGGCCGACGGCTCGCAGCGCATCCTCGCGATCTGCCGCGACGTGAGCGAGGCCGAGCAGGCGCGGCGAGAGCACCGCGAGAGCGAGAGCCTCTATCGCATCGTGACGGAAGTCAGCCGCGACGTGATCTTCGAGATCGACTCGGAGGGGCGCGTGATCTTCGCGAGCCCGTCACTCGAGGCGCTGACCGGAATCAAACCCGCCGACGTAATCGGTGAGCTGTACCTGCAGTTGTACGAATACGTCCATCCCGACGACCGCGAGCGCGAACTCGATCAATTCGAAGGCGCGAGCGGCAAAGTCGGCGAGCGCGTCCAATACAGCCCGTACCGGGTGCGGCACGCGGTGGACGGATCGTGGGTGTGGTTCTCCGCGACCGGGACCTGGTACGAGACGGCCGAGGGCGAGATCCGGATGCTCGAGGTTGCGCGAGAGATCACCCAGGAGGTGCGACGGGAGGAGGAACGGCTCGAGCTCGCGCGGCAGATGCAGGAGGCGCAGCGGCTCGAGAGCCTCGGGGTGATGGCGGGGGGCATCACGCACGACTTCAACAACCTGCTGACGCCGATTCTCGGCGATGCCGAGCTCGCGCTGCTCGATCTGCCCCGCGATTCTCCGATCCGGCCGCGGATCGAGCAGATCCACCGCGCCGCGCGTCGGGCCGCCGCGCTCACCCGGCAGCTGCTCGCGTATTCGGGGCAGGGGCCGGTGTCGGTCGAGCCGATCGGGCTCTCGCAGCTCGTCGAGGAGATGGGCAAGTTGCTCGAGGGCGTCGTCTCGGGCAAGGCCGCGCTGATCCACGACCTCGCGGAGGGTCTGCCCGCCGTGGAGGGGGATGTCGCGCAGCTCTCGCAGGTGGTGATGAATCTGATCACCAACGCCGCCGAGGCGGTTCGCGAGGGAGCGGGGCGCATCTCGCTGCGGACGGGCATCGTCGAAGCGGAGAAGGTGGAGCGCCGGTACGTCATCGGCAATTTCGAGCCGGCGGCGCGCAGCTACGTGTTCTTCGAGGTCGTGGACGACGGCTGCGGGATGGAGACCGAGACGCAGTCGAAGATCTTCGACCCCTTTTTCACCACGAAGTTCACGGGTCGGGGCCTCGGCCTGGCCGCCGTCCTCGGCATCGTGCGCAGCCACGAGGGCCTGATCGAGATCGACAGCGAGATCGGTCGCGGAACGCGATTCCGCGTGCTGCTTCCCGCCGCGAAGCGGGCTGCGCCTCCGATCGATCCCTGGGTGACGCCCATCGAGGACTGGCGCGGCAGCGGGACGGTGCTCGTGGTGGACGACGACGACGGCGTGCGCGAGCTGTTGGACGCAACGCTGCGCCGCGCCGGGCTGAGCGTGCTGCTGGCGCGCGACGGTCGCGAGGGGGTGGATCTGTTCCGGCGCCACGCGGACGAAATCCGGGTCGTCGTGTTGGATCGCACCATGCCCGACATCGGCGGCGAAGATGCCTTCGACGAAATTCGCCGGATCCGATCCGACGTGCGCATCATGCTGATCAGCGGCTACTCGGAGGAGCGCGCCGCCTGGCACTTCATCGACAAGGGGCTCGATGCGTTCCTCCACAAGCCGTTCGAGCCGAGGGTTTTGCTCGAGCGGATCCGCCGCATCATCGAGTGCGACCAGCGGCTGAACACGCGATAGCAGGCTTCCATAATTCGTTGGAACCAGTACCGATCTTGCTGAATGGTCGCTTCCCAACGGCGGCGGCGGGTGCTAAGAAAACGCGATCGGAGCGCGATGCTCCAGCGGGCATTCGCGATTACGCGGGCAGTGGGGCGGGGGTGGGAATGCGATGGCGCTGAGGGAAGGCAAGCGGATCTTTCTGCGCTTCGACTCTCCCTCGCGCGGGCGACTGTTGCAGGCCGGCATCGTGGGCGAGATCCGGGAGGATGGATGGACGCTCGCATTCGAGACGCGGCATCACGCCGTCGAAGTCGGCGAGGAGAAGCTGGTCTACTACAACAAGGCGCGAGATTTTGTCCGACAGCCGGTCTTGATCGAAGGGCAATCGAGCGACGGGCCGCCCTTCTTGCTCAGCGTTCGCTCCATCGGCGACGCCGTCTCCGCGGGAACCCGCCAGGAGGACCGCGTATCGACCAGCGAGCTCGGTCTGACGGCGGCCATCGACGAAGAAGAGGGTTGCCCGGTCCAGGACGTGAGCCTCTCCGGCCTCGCCGTGATCTCCTGCCGCAAGCACCGCGTCGGGCGTTGCCTCGACGTCGCGATCCGCTATCGGGAAGTCGAATACGCGGGCCAGATGGAGGTCCAGTGCTCCCACCCGCTCGACGCCGATCGGACCCGCTACGGTCTGCTCGGCGTCTTCGACACCGACGCGGGCCGCAGCCTCCAGAACGGCTTGACGCGCATGACCCTCGAGATCCAGCAGCAACGGCTCAAGCGCCTCTCGGGTTCGAGCTGAGCGCGAGGCCGATTTCGTCACTTCGCTGCGAGCACTCGGACTCGCGCACGCGCCGGGCGGCGGCCTCGTCGAGCTTCGAGTGCGCGTGGCGGGCTGCCGCGGGCGTTCATCCGGCTACGGGAATTCGAGGTCGGCGTACACCGGCGCGTGATCCGATGGAGTCAGGCCGTCCTTCTTCTTGCGATAATCCCGGTCGATCGCGACGCCGTTGACGCGCGCCAGGGCGGCGCGGTTCGCGAGCAGCAGGTCGATGCGCAGGCCGAGCTTGCGGTGGAAGGCGCCGCCCCGGTAGTCCCACCACGAGAACGCGACTTCGTTCGGATGGAGGCTGCGGAAGACGTCCGAGAACCCGAGGGCCAGGAGCTCGCGGAAGCGCGCGCGTTCGTCGTCGGTGTGGAAGATCTGGCCGCCCAGTCGCTGCTCGTCGTAGCTGTCGATGGCGGCCGGGCAGATATTGAAATCGCCGCAGAGCACGAGCGGCCGCTCGCCCTGCGCGGCTCGCTCGAAGTGGCGCGAGAGGTCGTCGAACCAGGCGAGCTTCCTCGGAAAGTCCTCGTGGTCGACGCTCTTGCCGTTGGGGCAGTACACGGTCGCAAACGAGAGCTCGCCGACGTCGGCGCCGAGCAGCCGCGCGCCGAGATCCGACTGGCCCGGCAGGCCGCGCTGGGTCACGCGAGGCGGCTGCCGGCTCAGGATCGCGACGCCGTTCCAGGCCTTCTGACCGTGGCACGCGACGTGGTAGCCGAGCGACTCGAAGCGCTCGCGCGGAAACTGCTCGTCGGTGAGCTTGAGCTCCTGCAGGCCGACGACGTCCGGCTGGCGGTCTTCCAGCCAGCGCATCACGAACTCGAGCCGGGCGCGGAGCCCGTTGATGTTCCAGGTTGCGATGCGCATCGCAGTCCCAGCGCGGCCGCGCGCGAGTCCGGGCGTCCGCCCGGGCACCGACCGGGCCGATTCCCGATCGGATCAAGGGTAGTTTCTACCGCTAGTTGCACAATTTCCCAAGCGCAGTCGCCGCGGCGGCGTGGGCGCGCCGCGCCGCGCCGTTCTAGACTCGTGGGCCGGCAGCTTCCGAGGAGGCCTCCCATGGTGGACGAAATCCGGCTCGTGGCGGACGAGCTGATGAGTCAGCGCGAGAACAGCGATCCTCTGACCGAGGCGCGCAAGGAGATCCTGCCCTACCAGCGGCGGGTCGCGGACGCGCTCGGAGCGCTGCGGGCGATCGTCACCGACGACACGCCGTCCGGCCAGCTGACCAGCGACCTGCGCGTGATCCACGGCCTCGTCGCGGCGCTGATCGGCAGCGCGCCGGCCACCCAGCTGATCCAGACGCTTCCGTCCATCCGCCACCTGATCGCCACGGACCTCGAGGCCGCCTATCAGGGGGACCCCTCCTGCTCGAGCTACGGCGAGATCATCGCCGCCTACCCGAGCATCGTCGCGGTCTCGGCCTATCGACTCGCGCACTGCTTCCACGAGCTCGGCGAGAAGGTCGTCGCGCGGATCATGTCGCGGGATGCCCACAGCCAGACGGGCATCGACATCCACCCCGGAGCCGGAATCGGCGATCACTTCTTCATCGACCACGGAACCGGCGTCGTGATCGGCGAGACCTGCCAGATCGGAAACCGCGTGAAGCTCTACCACGGGGTGACGCTCGGCGCCTTCTCGAACCGCGCGGGGCGCGGAGACGTCGGCAAGAAGCGCCATCCGACGCTCGAGAACGACGTCACCATCTACCCCAACGCCACCATCCTCGGCGGCGATACGGTGATCGGCGAGGGGTCCGTGGTCGGCGGCAACGTCTGGTTGACGCAATCGGTGCCGCCCTACAGCCGCGTCACGATCGACGCGCCGAGCCTGCAGGTGTACCAGAAGCCCCCGAAGCCGTTCGGGGAGGGAATCTAACAGGGCGAACCCTTCGGGCGGGCGCTCTCGGCGAGCGGATCTTTCGGGTTCGATTGCGACGACCAGGCCTGGTGGTCTACGAGCGCCTTCCTCGGAATTCGTCCATGCTTCGCGTCACGCCGAGTGCGCGCGCGATCCAGTCGAAGATCGGCGTCGGGAACAGGCGCGCGAGGAAGACCAGCCCGACGGATCGCGGCAGCAGCAGGCGGCGCCGGCCGCGGCGGATCGCCCGGACGATCTGGCGGGTGACGTAGTCGGGCGTGAGCATCGGGAGCAGCGGCGTCGCCGCGGACGCGCCCTCGAACATGCCCGTCGAGATGAAGTAGGGGCAGACGACGGTCGTGCGAATGCCCCGTTGGCCCAAATGGCGCAGCTCCGCGCGCAGCGCGTCATCGAAGCCGACGGCGGCGAACTTGCTGGCCGCGTAATCCGTCAGCTTCGGCACGCCGATGAGTCCCGCCGCCGAAGCGATCGTCACGACGTGACCGCGGCCGCGCGCGATCATCGTCGGTAGGAACGCGCGGGTGGTCCAGATGGGTGCGAGCGCGTTGACGCCGAAGCTTCGCTCGATCTCCTCGTCGGAGATCTCGAGCAGCGGTCGGCCCGAGACCACGCCGGCATTGTTGACGAGCACGTCGATCGCGCCGTGCTCGGCGAGCACGCGCCTGGCGATTTCGCGGACCGACGCGCGGCTGGCGACGTCGCACGGGTAGGCTGCACAGCTGGCGCCCCGTTCGTTCAGCTCCTTCTCGACGGCCTCCAGCGCCACCCCGTTGCAATCCCAGAGGATCAGCCGCGCGCCCTCGGCTGCGAACGCCTCGGCGAGCGATCGGCCGATGCCGCTCGCGGCGCCCGTGATCAGGATCCGCTGGCCGGTGAAGCGCTTCATGCTCAGACCGTATCACGGAACGGGGCGCCGCGCGGGATCGCTCGGGCGGCGACCCGGTGGATTCTCCTTCGACACCGCTGCGTTTTGCATCGCCGTTGCGCGCCGGGAGTGATAGCGTCACCCCATGGTAGGGCCGCTCGAGGGCTATCGGATCATCGATCTGACCGCGATGGTTTCCGGCCCGATCGCGACGATGATGCTCGCCGAACAGGGGGCCGACGTCGTCAAGGTCGAGCCGCCGGGGCAGGGCGATCTCGTGCGCGCGATCGGCCCCGCGCGCGCCGGAATCAGCGCGCTCTTCGCGACCAGCAACCGCAGCAAGCGCTCGATCGCGATCGACCTCAAGCAGGCGGCGGGTGTCGAGCTGGTGAAACGGCTGGTGTCGGGCGCCGACCTCTTCGTGCAGAATTTTCGACCCGGCACGGCCGAACGCCTCGGGGTCGGCGAAGCCGCGTTGCGCGCCGTCGCTCCGAACCTGATCTACGTCTCGATCAGCGGCTTCGGCGAGAAGGGTCCCTGCGCGCATCAGCGCGTCTACGATCCGATCATCCAGGCGCGCTCCGGCCTCGCGGCCGTGCAGCGGGACCGCGAGACGGAGCGCCCCCGGATGGTGCGCACCGCGATTGCCGACAAGCTGACCGGGCTCACGGCCGCGCAGGCGATGACGGCGGCGCTGCTCGCGCGCGAGCGCAGCGGAGAGGGGCAGCACGTGCGACTCGCGATGCTCGACGCGATGCTCTCCTTTCTCTGGCCCGAGGGCATGTCGCAGTACACCTTCGTGCGCGATGGCGACGCGCGGGGCGATTGCCGGCCGCATCGGCAGACCCGCGAGCTGTTGTTCGAGACGTCCGACGGCTTCATCACGGCGGGAGCCGTGTCCGACCGCGAGTGGGAGGGCTTCGCGCGCGCCGCGAAGCGCCCCGAGCTCGCGGCGTCGCCGCTGTTCGCGAGCGGCGCGGCGCGGGTCGAGAACTGGGATGTGCGCCTCGAGCGGATGGCGGAGGTGCTGCGCGGCGACACGACCGCGAGCTGGCTCGAGCGGCTCGGCGCCGAGCAGGTTCCGTGCGCGCCCGTCCTCGCCTGCCACGAGCTGCTCAGCGACGCCCAGATCGCCGCGAGCGAGCTGATCGAGGAGATCGATCACCCGCAGGCCGGGCGCATCCGTCACACCCGACCCGCCGCGCGCTTCGACCGCACCCCCGCCGCGGTGCGCGGCTTCGCGCCGACGCTCGGCCAGCACACCGACGAAGTGCTCGCCGAAATCGGCGTGCCGACCTCGGAGATCGCCGAGCTCCGCGCAAACCGCACGATCGCCTGATCGCTCGCCCAGCAATTCGCGAGCAATCGACGGGAGTCCGCCGGGGCTTGAGACGAAGCGCCTAGGTGGTGCTCTTGCCGCGCGCCATCACGAGCTTGCCGGAGCGCACGAGCTCCGCGATCGAGAACGGGCGGAGCAGGCTGATCAGCGCGTCGAGCTTCTCGCTCGACCCGTAGGCCTGCAGGATCATCGACTCGGACCCGTAGTCGACGACGCGCGCCTTGAAGTGCTCGGCGATCTGCAGGATCTCGGTGCGCTCCTCGAGCGGCGCCTCCACCTTGATCAGCGCGATCTCCGTCTCGTAGGCGAGATCCCCGGTGTGATCGATCGCATGGACCACGTCGACGAGCTTGGAGAGCTGCTTGATGATCTGCTCCAGCGTTTCGGGGTCGCCCGAGCAGGTGATCGTCATGCGCGAGAAGCGCCCCTCCACACCCGGGCTCACCACGAGGCTCTCGATGTTGAAGCCGCGCCTCGAGAACACGAGCGCCACCCGCACCAGCACGCCGGGCGCGTTGTTGACGAAGAGCGAGATCGTGTGGATCTGCGGTTGGGGCTCGGGCAGCTGCGTCGCCGCGCTCATCTCAGGTGCTCCCACTCGGCTTGGCGAGCGCGCGCTTGGGCTTCTCGATCAGCATTTCGCTCACCGACGCGCCCGCCGGAATCATCGGGAAGACGTTGTCCTCCTTGACGACCTCGGCCACGACCACGCAGGGCCCGTCGTGCTCGTGCGCCTCGCGCAGGATCCGATCCGCATCGGCGGGCCGCCGGATGCGCAGCGCCTTGATGCCGTAGGCCCGGACGAGCTTCACGAAGTCCGGATTCCCCTCGAGGTCCGCGCCCGAGAGCCGGTTCTCGTAGAACATCTCCTGCCACTGCCGGATCATGCCCAGGAAGTTGTTGTTGATGATCAGGCACTTCACCGGAAGGTCGTGGATCGATGCCGTCGCGAGCTCCGCGAGCGTCATCTGGAACCCGCCGTCTCCGACGATCGCCCAGACCTTCTTGTCGGGGTTGCCGAACTGCGCGCCGATCGCGGCCGGGAAGCCGAAGCCCATCGTGCCCGCGCCACCACTGCTGATCCAGTGGCGGCCCGAGCGGGTGCGACAGAACTGCGCGGCCCACATCTGGTGCTGGCCCACGTCGGTGGTGATGATGGCCTCTCCCTGCGTCAGCTCGTCGAGCCGGTCGATCACGTGCTGCGCGCGCAGGCCGCCGTGCTTGGAGTACTTGAGCGGGTAGAGGCGGCGCCACTTCTCGCACTGCTCGAGCCAGTCGGCGCTATCGGCCATCTCGATCTGGGGGATCAGGTCTTCGACCACGAGCCGCGCGTCGCCGAGGATCGCCACGTCCGGTCGGACGATCTTGTTGAACTCGGCGGGGTCGATGTCGATGTGGATCTTCACCGCCCCGGTGCAGAAGTCCTCGAGGCGCCCCGTGATGCGGTCGTCCCAGCGCCCGCCGATCGACATGATCAGGTCGCAGCCCGCGACGGCCTTGTTCGCGTAGGCGGTGCCGTGCATCCCCATCATGCCGAGGTGCAGCGGGTGCGTTTCGTCCACCGCACCCTTGCCGAGCAGCGTGGTGACGACCGGCGCGCGCAGCTTTTCAGCGAGCGTCGTGACGGCCTTGCCGGCGCCCGAGATCACCGCCCCGTGGCCCGCGTAGAGCACGGGGCGCCTCGCGGCGCGCAGCAGTCGCGCGGCCTCCTCGATGCGCTCGCCGGCCCCGCGCGTCGCGACGTCGTAGCCCGGCAGCTCCACCTCGTCGCAGAAGGGCGCGTCACACGGCCCCTGGCCGACGTCCTTCGGGACGTCGACGAGGACCGGCCCCGGCCGGCCGCTCGTCGCGATGTAGAACGCCTCGCGGATGATGCGCGGAATGTCGGCGGCGTTCTTCACGAGGTAGGAGTGCTTGACGACCGGGTAGGTGATGCCGGTGACGTCGGCCTCCTGGAAGGCGTCCTTGCCGAGCATCGGACGGATCGTCTGGCCGGTCAGCACCACGATCGGCGCCGAGTCCATCAGCGCGGTGAGCAGCCCGGTCACCGTGTTGGTGGCGCCGGGCCCCGAGGTCACCAGCACGACGCCCGGTCGCCCGGTGGAGCGCGCGTAGCCGTCCGCCATGTGGGTGGCGCCCTGCTCGTGGCGGGTGAGGATCAACTGGATCTTGGAGTCCACGAGCGCGTCGAACATCGGCATCGCGGCCCCACCCGAGAGGCCGAAGACGTATTCCACGCCCTCGCGCTCGAGGCATTGGATGATCTTCTCGCCACCGGTCGGGATTTTCTGCTCAGCGCCTTCCGGATTGTCCAAGGTTTCGCCCCTCTGGTGGGATTCGATCGCCCACTCTACCCCATTCGGGCGGAAAGGGTGTAGAACTTCGAGTTTTTCACCAAAAAATCGCATTCCCCGAGGGGATTTAATCCAATTATCGCCATTTAGGCGGAAAATCTGGAATGGCCGAGTTCATCGGAATTGAGAATCGAACGAAATCGAGCGATTTTTCGAGTTCGGGCTTCGTCTCGGAGAAAAACCGGCGCAGTGGGACGACACGCCGGCCCACCCCGCGGTCGGCTCCGCGGCGGCGATCTGCTCGCGCAGCTCGGCGAGGGGCGCGTCGGCTCGCGCCGAGACGAACGGCGCGCGCTCGAGCGCCTCGCGCAGCGGCGGCGAGGCGAGGCCACCCGCGCGCAGCGCGTGGATCAGCTTCAGGGTCTGGAACGCGTCGAAGCCGCCGTGGAGGTGTCGCGCCCGGCTGCGCGGGCTGCGGCCGCGCCGCGCGCGGCCCCGCGCGGCCGCCCAGGCGCCGCTGATCTCGAGTCGTTCGCGCATCCGCCGCGCATCCGCCGCGGGCCAGTTCGCGACCTGCTCCGCGAGCAGGTCCGCGGGGTCGGCCGCGGCACCGCGCTCCGCGAGCGCGTCGAGCGTCTGCAGCCACGCGCCGAGATTCGCGAACACGTCCGGGTGATAGGCGCGAAGCGTCGCGCGCTCGCGCCGCCGCGCGCGCTCGATCGCTCGGCCGGTTCCGAACGGCGTGCGCTTCGAGACGCGCGCGGAGAGCCGGATCGGATCGCCGCCGAGCGAGCGGATCGCCCCGAGCTTCGCGAGCTTGTCGAGCAGGTAGAAGTCCTCGGCGGCCAGCCGCTTGGGAAATCCTCGCACGCGCGCGTACGCGGATGCGTGTACCGCGAGCGCGCTGCCGACGGTGTGAAACGCGTAGGGCGAGCCCGCGAAGCGCAGACCCGCCACGTAGTAGCGCAGCGAGATCTCGTATTCGAGCGCTTCGCGCGCGCAGCCTACGTGCCGGAACGGGTAGACGAGAGCGACGTCCGGGGCGCTCCGGTCGTTTCGGGTGCTCGCGCCGCCGCGGGCGCGCGCCGCCGCGCCTGCGTCCGCGGCGCCCGGCGGCCCCGAGCCGTGGGGGACGGCCGCGTCGAAGTATCGCGGCGGCAGCTCGACGTCGGCGTCCGTGCAGTGGATCCAGGGCGACGCCACGCGGCCCGCGCGCCAGAGCGCGAGCGCGATGTCGGCGGCGATCTTTCGCGCGAGGCCGACGCCCTGGCGCGGCGGCAGCTCGCGGCCCGGCGTGGCGCGGTCGACGAGCAGCAGCGCGCCGCGCGGGTGCTCGTGCAGCGCCGCGTTCGCTGCGAGCGGAGCCCCGCGGCCGCACTCGGCGCGCAGCCGCTCGAGCGCGGCGAGGTTCGCGTCGCGCAGCGCCCGCGGCGCGTCCGCGCGGCCGTTGACGACGAGCACGATCAGCACCTCGCCGAGCGGGCCCGCCGGGACCGAGCCGAGCGCGTCGCGCAGCGCACGGCCCTCGCCGCAGGCCGGGATCGTCACGACGTGGCCGAAATCGCGCGGCGGGATGGAGAGCCCGCGCGCCTCGGGCTCCGCGTGGCGGGTCAGGTACTGCTCGTGCGCGCGCGCCTCGGCGCTCAGTGCAGCGCCGGCGCGATCGGCAGCTCGGACACGATGCGCGCCTCGTCGTCGAGCCATTCGGCGAGCCGCTCGCGCACGCGGTCGGCGTCGAAATACCGAGCGGCGAGGTTCACGAAGAGGTCACCGTGCCGCGCCTCGGCCGCGGCGAGGTTCGCGTAGAAGTCGGCCAGCTCCGCGCTCGCGCCGCTCTTCTCGAGCGCGGTCGCGAGCAGCGCGAAGCGCTCGCAGCCGCGCGCCTCCACGACACCCGCGATCAGCAGCCGATCGAGGAAGTAGGCCTCGCGGCCCCGCCGCGCCCGTCCGATCAGCGCCCTCAGGTACGGATCTCTGCGGTCGCCGCCGAGCTGGAGGCCGCGCGCGTCGATGATCCGGTGCAGCTGCTGGAAGTGGCGGAGCTCCTCGCGCGCGAGCTCGATCATCGCGCGGACGAGCTCGCGGCGATCGGGGTAGTGGGTGACGAGCGAGATCGCGGTGGCGGAGGCCTTGCGCTCGCAGGCGGCGTGATCGAGCAGGAATCGGTCGAAGCCGGCGAGCACGACCTCCACCCATCGCTCCGCGGTGGCGACGCGCAGTTCGAGCATCTCGACCGAGGTTTAGCAGCTCGCCCGACCAGCCGGTATGATCCGCGCGTGCTCGCGTTCCGCAGACCGCTGCGCGGTCGACTGGAGCAATTCGAACTCGACTCGGCGGCGCTTCGCGGCAACGCGCTCGGGGATCCCCACCGTCGCGTCGTCCACGTCTACCTGCCGCCCGAATACGACCGCGCGCCCGAGCGGCGCTTTCCGCTCTTCGTCGATCTCGTCGGCTTCCTGGGCGCGGGACCCGCCCACCTGGGCTGGAAGGCCTTCGAAGAGAGCGTGCCGGAGCGCTTGGAGCGCCTGGTGCGGAAGCGGGCCATGGGTCCGGTGATCGCGGTCTTCCCGGATTGCTGGACGCGGCTCGGCGGCAACCAGTACATCAACTCTCCGGCGGTCGGGAACTACGCCGATCACCTGGTGCGCGAGATCGTCCCCGCGGTCGACGACCGCTACCGAACGCTCGCAGATCCGCGCAAACGCGCGGTGTTCGGAAAGTCCTCGGGCGGCTACGGCGCGCTGATCCAGGGCATGAAGTACGCGCGCCATTGGGGGGCCATCGCGTGCCACTCCGGGGACATGTACTTCGACTTCTGTTACCGCGGCAACATCCCCCGCGTGATCACCGCGTTGGCGAAGTTCGGCGGCGATCGGAAGAAGTTCCTCCGGGACTTCTACGCGCGCCACAAGCCCGAAGGCGACTCCCACACCCTGATGTTCCTCGCGATGGCCGCGTTCTACGACCCCGATCCCGATGCGCCGCTCGGCTTCCGGCTGCCGATGCACCTGCACACGGGCGAGGTCGACGAGCGGCGCTGGGCGCGCTGGCGCCGACACGACCCGATCGAGCTCGCGAGGAGGGCAGGGGTGCAGCGACAGCTGCGCTCGCTGCGCGGCATCTACTTCGATTGCGGCGTGCGCGACCCGTATCACCTGCACTACGGCGCGCGCATCCTGCACGACCGACTGCGCGCCGCGCGCATCCCGCACC
>JBFGGA010000011.1:0-33048 GCA_041579295.1 Myxococcota bacterium
ACTGCGATCCACCGTCGATTCACCACTCTCGATACCTCCTGCCAGCCGCGGCTTTGCGGTGGCTTCATTCCACTCTCTCGTCGCTCGCGAGCGCCCTGCGCAGCGCCCGCGCCACGTCCGCGGTGTGAAAGGGCTTCTGTAGCAATTCGCTCCCGTCGGGCTGCTGTCCTCGCTGGAACATTTCGCCCCCCGTGTAACCAGACATGAAGAGCACCCGGAGATCCGGCCGCACGCGGACCGCCGCTCGAGCGATCTCGCCTCCGCTCATCTTCTCCGGGAGCACGACGTCGGTGAGCAGGAGGTCGATCTCCACCGGCGAGCGGATCAACCCGAGCGCGCGCGTGCTCGAACCGGCTTCGAGCACGCGGTAATTCAGCGAACGCAGGATTCGGACCAGCAGCGAGCGGAGCTCGGGATCGTCTTCGACCAGCAGCACGACTTCGCCTTTCGCTTTCTCGATTTCGGACTCTTCGAACCCGGCCCGCCTCGGTATCTCCTCCTTCAGAGATCGCGGAAGCAGGATTTGAACGGTCGTTCCGACGCCGAGATCGCTGTCGATGCTGACGTGGCCACCGGATTGCTTGATGAAGCCGTACACCATGCTGAGGCCGAGGCCACTGCCGCTGCCGGGTTCTTTGGTCGTGAAGAACGGATCGAAGACGCGATTTCGCACGGCATCGGTCATTCCGCCGCCCCTGTCGCTCACCGCGATCAGCACGTAGTCCCCCCGCGCCAGATCCGACGGCACGAGTGCGCAATCCTCGCCGATTCGCGCATTCGAGGCCGCGATCGACAGCCTACCGCCGGCGGGCATCGCATCCCGCGCGTTGATCGCGAGGTTCACGATCGAATTCTCCAGCTGATTCGGATCGACCAGACACTTCCAGAGGTCTTGGTCACGCACCAACTCGATCTCGATTTGCTCGCCGATTGCGCGGCGCAGCATGTCGACCATGTTTCCGAGCAGCGCGTCGACGTCTACCGGGACCGGCATGAGCGCCTGTTTTCGGGAGAAGGCCAGCAACCGCTGGGTGAGGCTCGCGCCCCGTTCCGCGGCCTCGATCGCCGTCCGGATCCATTCCGCGGCCTCCGCGCCCTCGTCGATCTCGCCTTGCGTGAGCTCCAGATTGCCGATGATCACCGACAGCAGATTGTTGAAATCGTGCGCGATGCCGCCTGTCAACTGGCCGACGGCTTCCATCTTCTGGGATTGACGGAGCTGCTGTTCGGTTCGCTTCTGCTCGGTGATGTCGTGAAACGTGAGGATGCTCTGCGCCAATCGGCCGTCTTCGTCCCGGACGGGCTGCATGAGCTCGCGCACGTGCACGACCTCGCCCGAGGGCTTGAGGAAGCGGTACTCGATCTGGGTGCTCACGGGATTCGCGCGATACGCCTCCTCGAACGCGCGGTAGCGCTCTCGATCCTCCGGATGGATCGCTGCGAGGTCGTCGGCGAGGGTCGGATAGCGCTCGTGGAACTCCTCCACCGTCAGCCCGGAGATCTGCGCGTACTCCTCGGACACGCTCGCGTACGTCCGGTCCACCTCGTCCCAGACCGCATATCCGATCCTCGAGATCTTCGCGGCGCTCTGGAGGAGCATCTCCCTCTCCTCGCGCTGCGCTTCGGCGCGCTTGCGCTCCTCGACCTCCTTCCGCAGCGCGGCGTTCGCGTGCTCGAGCTGCGCGGTTCTCGTCCAGACTCGCCGTTCGAGCTCGTCCCGCGCGGCCCGCAGGGCGGCTTCGGCGCGTCGGAGCTCGGTGACGTCCTGTATGGTCCCGATCTGCTGGATGATGCGACCGGACTCGTCGAAGACGTTTTCCCCGATCTCGTGCACGTAGCGGATCTCGCCATCTGGGCGCACGATGCGGTATTCGATCTCGCAGTTGCTCTTCGCTTCGTCGCAGTCTCGAAACGTGCGCTTTACGCGCTCGCAGTCATCGGGATGGATGACGCGCTCCATCTGGTGCTTCATCCACTCGCGGATTTCGGCGGGGTCGACACCGTGGATCCGCGCGAACTCATCGGAGCATTCGATCAGCTCGCCCTGCGGCATCGCCCAGCGCCAGTGGCCGATCTTCGCCAGCCGCTGGGCGCGGAGCAGATCGGCCTGGGTTCGAGATACATCGGCGGCGGCTTTCCAGTGCTCCAGAGCCTCCCGCTCGAGTTCCTCGTTGCGCTGCTTGAGCTGCTCCACGAGCGCGGAGAGCTCCGAAGCGTCGAGCGCGCGGTTCCCATTGGTTCGCTTGGCATCGAGGAGCTGGTTCAAGCGCCGGATCATCGAGTTCTCGCACAGGCTTCCCGCGCGGCGCTCGGTCGGTGGGCGGCAGCGCGCGGCATCCGATTCCGTAACGGCAAAACCGCTCTGGGTTTTGAATCGCGCTCGCGTGGGATGGAAAGTTTACGGTCGGGCCGCAAGGGGCACGCCGGCAGTCCTCGCGCCGCCGCGTTCGCTCGCGGCGCGTGGACTCGGTCCGCCCGTCAGCGCATTCGCTCGCGGTGCGTGGGTTCGCTCCGTACGTCGGCGCGTTGGCTCAGGGCGCGTGGATCTGCTCCGCCCGTCGCCGCAGCTCGTCGGCGTCCGCTGGATTGCCGAGCTTCGCGTACGCCTCGGCGGCGATCTCGTAGAATCGCCGATGGGCGGGGTGGAGGCGGATGCCCTCCTCGGCGTACTTCAACGCCTCGAAAGCGTCCCTGCGCGCGCTCAAGCTGCCTTCGAGATTCGGTTGCGCGAGCGCGAGCGCTGCCAACGCTTCGAGGAGCGAGCGATCCTCGGGCGCGATGCGATGGCCGAGCCCGAGATAGCGCTTCGCCCGGGCCTCGTCCTGCCGCTCTTGGAAGTAGTACGCGTATCCCACCTCGAAGTAGAAGGCCGCCAGCTGCTCGCGGTGTCTGCCCTGCTCGTTCAGCCAGCTCAAGAAGATCTCGACGTGCGGCGGCTCGTTGGCCGTCAGGATCTGGAAGTAGCCGTCGAGCAACGCGTCGATGTCGCCGTCGATCAGGTAGCGGGCACCGAGCAGGCCCGACCGGACGTTCAGGGCGTCTCGGTAGGTGGGGTAGATCTCGAGCGATCGATCCACGTAGGAGGTGGCTTCGTCGAGGAGCTCGAGCCTGCGCGCCTCGTCCGGCTCCTGCAGGGCGATCTCGTAGAGCGAGTATCCCATGAAGCAGTTCGCTCGCGCGCTGCCGGTGGAGACCTCGGCGGCCGCGCGGTTGAGCGACATGTCGTCCTTCCAGTCCGGAACGCGCGCGAGGGTCTTCAGACCAAACCCCAGCGCGAACGCGGCCGCGATTGCGCTGGTGACGAGCCTCGCGAGCGGGCGCCGCTCCCCCAGCCAGACCGGCAATTTCCGGCCGATCAACCACGCGAGCGCCAGGCAGAAGCCGACGGAGGGCATGTACATGAAGCGCTCGTTCATGAAGGTGCCGATCGGAAAGAACAGATTGGAGACGAGGGAGAACGTCGCGAGAAAGTACAGCACCGACCACGCGGCGACGGGCTGCGCGCGAAACTGCAGCAGCGCGAAGGCCGCCAGCGCGAGGTAGACGAGCAGTGGAACGAGCGCCCGGAGATCGTCGAGCCCGACCAGCGGCACGTGGTAGGGGTAGTAGTCGTGGGTGAGCGGATGCGGAAAGAACAGGAGCTTGAGGTACAGCCCCCAGGTCTGGAAGATCGTCCCGTATCGCTCCTCGGTCGACGCCTCGACGAAGGGGTTGTTCATCAGCTCGGTGACTTCACCGCCGCCGCCGAGCAGGAAGTGGCCCACCGCCTGATGCCGCAGCAGCAGGTAGACCGCTGCGGCAACTGCGAGGGGGAGCATCGAGATCAGCAGCGCGCGCGCGTTTGCGCGCCCGAAGGCGGCGATCGTGAGCGGGACGACGGCCAGGAAGGTGATCGCGTTTTCCTTCGCCAACAGCGCGAGCAGAAAGGCCAGGCCGCCGAGCGCGAGCGGCGCGAGGCCTCCGCTGCGCGCGTGGCGGAGGACCAGCAGCAGCGCGGTCAACGAGAACAGCAGGGCGAGGATCTCGTCGCGGCCCTTGATGTTGGCCACCACTTCGACGTGCAGCGGATGCAGCGCGAACAGCAGCGCCGCCGCGAAGGGGAGGCGCAAGTACCGGGGTCGGCCCTCCTCGTCGCGCGCGATCACCCAGAACAGCCGGTAGACGACCAGGCAGGTCAGCGCGTACAGCGCGACGTTGACGAGGTGGCTTCGCGCGGGATCGAGGCCGTAGAGCTCGTGCTCGATGGCAAACGTCACCATCGAGAGCGGGCGGTAACGCGAGCCCGTCACGAGCTCCGGCTGCTCGCCGATGAAGCCCGCGAGATTGTCGGAGGCCAGGATCTTCGGGATCCCGGCCAGCCCTTCCCATACGTATTGGTTCTCCTGGACTGCGATCTTGTCGTCCAGCACGAAGCCGAAGCGCAGCGAGGCGCCGTAGAGGAGCGCGGGCAGCAGGATCAGGAGCGCGGCCTCCCACTTGTGGCGAAGCAGGAAGCCGGCGCCGTCGCGCGGCGACCTGGCGTTTGCCGCGTTTCGCTCGTCGCAAATCGTCGGATCGCGCCGTGCGCCCATGCGCGGAGGTTGCCGTTGTCGCGGCCAAAAGCAAGTCGCGCGCTCGGGCCGAGCGCGCCTGCGAGCGGGCGCTCGCTAGTGCGCCGCGCGGCGCTTGGCGAGGATCAGGTCGGCGAGCTCGGCGACGCTCTCGTTGCGGATCGCGGCAACCTTGACGACGTCGCGCTGCGGGCCGAGCACTTCGCGACACTGGGCGAACAGCGTGTCCGCGTCCGGGCGATCCGCCTTGCTCACCACGACGATGTCCGCGAGCTCGATCACCCCGGCCTTTTCGATCTGCAGCTCGTCGCCCGCGCCCGGCATCAGCAGCAGGAGGCTCACGTCCACCAGCTGACAGATCTCGTGATCCGCCTGGCCCGCGCCGACGGTCTCGACGATCTCCACGTCGAACTGCCGCTCGTCGAGCCGGCGCAGCATCGCGGGAATGGCCCTGGAGAGCACGCCGGGCTGGTCACGGGTTGCGACGGAGCGCACGAAGAGATCGGAATCCTGCGCGCTCTCTCGCATGCGCGCGCGGTCACCGAGCAGCGCGCCGCCCGTGAGGGGGCTGGAGGGGTCCACCGCGAGCACGCCGACCCGCAGCTTGCGCGCGCGCAGCTCGGCGGCCAGGCGATTGATCAGCGTGCTCTTGCCGACGCCCGGCGAGCCCGTCACGCCCACCCAGAGCGCCCGGTGCTCCGATGGCAACGGCTCGGCCGCACCGCGCTCGGCCGCGGAGAGCTCCCGCGAAAGCTCCAGGCGCCAGTCGCGCGAAGCGGCAGCCGCCGCGCCCCCGGTCTCGGCAGCCGCCGCGCCCCCGGTCTCGGCGGCCGCCGCGCCCGAGCCGCGTTCGCGGCGCGCCTCCGCGATCTTCGCGACCTCGGCCGTCACCTCGGTCAGCAGCGATTCGGGCAGGAACACCGCGGCGACGCCCTGGTCGAGCAGGGCCTTCGCGTCGTCGTCGGGCACGATGCCGCCGACGATCAGCGGAATCGGCTCGCCGCCGCCGTCGCGGAGGCCCTCGAGGATCGGGAGCACCAGCGTCATGTGCGCGGCGCTGAGCAGGCTGACGCCGACGACGTCCACGTCCTCGTCGCGCGCCGCGCGCACGACGGATTCCGGAGTCTGCCAGAGACCCGTGTAGATGACCTCCATGCCCGCGTCGCGCAGCGCGCGCGCGACCACCTTGATGCCGCGGTCGTGGCCGTCGAGACCGACCTTCGCGAGCAGGATGCGGGGCGGATTCGGCTTCACCAGCCGACTCCGTCCTCGAACCTGCCGTAGACGTCGGCGAGCGCGTCGACGCACTCGCCGACCGTGCAGCGCGCCTTGGCGGCGCGGATCAACACGGGCATGACGCTCTCGCCGTCGGCGGCGGCGGCGCGCAGCGCGGTGAGCGCCGCTTCGACCGCAGACGCGTCGCGCTTGCTGCGCGTGCGCTCGAGCGACTCGATCTGCTCGGTCTCGACCGAGGGGTCGATCTTGAGCGTCTCGATCGGCTCTTCCGTGTGCTCCTGGTAGGCGTTCACGCCCACGATCACGTGCTCGCCGCGGTCCATCTCCTGGCTGTAGCGGAACGCAGCCTCCGCGATCTCGCGCCGGAAGAAGCCCGACTCGGTGGCCGCGAGCACCCCGCCGGCCTGCTCGATGCGCTCGAAGTAGTCGAAGGCCTCGGCCTCGAGCTCGTTGGTCAGCGCCTCGATCGCGTAGCTTCCGCCGAGCGGGTCGACGGTGTGGATCACGCCGGTCTCGTGCGCGATGACCTGCTGGGTGCGCAGCGCGAGCGTCGCGGCCTCCGCGGTGGGCAGCGCGAGCGTCTCGTCCATGCCGTTGGTGTGGAGCGACTGGCAGCCGCCGAGCACCGCGGCGAGCGCCTGGTAGGCGACGCGCACGACGTTGACGGTCGGCTGCGTACCCCAGAGCGTGCAGCCGGCGGTCTGCGCGTGAAAGCGCAGCCACTGGCTGCGCGCGTCGCGCGCGCCGAAGCGGTCGCACATCAGCTTGGCCCAGACGCGCCGCGCGGCGCGGTACTTGGCGATCTCCTCGAGGAAGTCGTTGTGGCAGTTGAAGAAGAACGAGAGCCGCGGCGCGAAGTCGTCCACCGGGAGGCCGGATTCGATCGCGGCCTCCACGTAGGCGATCCCGTCGGCGAGCGTGAAGGCGAGCTCCTGCCCGGCCGTCGAACCCGCCTCGCGGATGTGGTAGCCGCTGATGCTCACCGGGTTGTACTGCGGCAGCTGCTCGGTCGCGAACCGGATGGTGTCGACGACGAGCTCGAGCGACGGCCGCGGTGGGAAGACGAACTCGTTCTGGGCGTGGAACTCCTTGAGGATGTCGTTCTGGCAGGTTCCGCGCAGGCGCTCGCGCGGGATGCCGCGCTCGTCGGCGAGCGCGACGTAGAACGCGAGCAGCACCGCGGCGGGCGCATTGATCGTCATCGAGACGCTGATCGCGCCGAGGTCGATGCCGCGGTAGAGCCGCTCGAAGTCGTCGAGCGTGTCGATCGCGACGCCGCAGCGGCCGACCTCGCCGCGCGAGAGCGCGTCGTCGCTGTCGCGCCCCATCAGCGTGGGCAGGTCGAACGCGGTGCTCAGGCCCATCTGGCCCTGGGCGAGCAGGTAGTGGAAGCGCTCGTTGGTCTGCGCGGGCGTTCCGAAGCCCGCGAACTGCCGCATCGTCCACAGCTGTTTGCGGTACATCTCGGGGTGCGGGCCACGCGTGAACGGAAACTCGCCGGGCCGGCCGAGCTCGCTGGCCGGATCGAAGCCCGCGAGGTCCTCGGGCCCGTAGACCGCCTTGACGGGCCGCCCCGAGATCGTCCGCGGCTCCGCGCCGCTCTCGCGGCTCGGCTTGACGGGTGTGGCAGCCATGCTCGACGCGCCTCCCGCGGGCCGACGGCCGCGCGCCGCCCGCGCCCGCTCGCTCGCTCGACCGAGCATACCCGGCTTGGGGTTCTGCGCACCCGACCGGCGCTCGCGTCGGGCCGCGCCGCAGCTCGACACGCTCGTCGCGGCGTGCTGCAGCCCGAAGCTCGCGTCGGGCCGCGCGCGGGCGGGCTGCTAGCCGTCGGGCCCGGTCTGCGCGTCGGCGCGCTCGCGCAGCTCGACGCGCCGGATCTTGCCGCTCACGGTCTTGGGCAGCGCGTCGACGAACTCGATCGCGCGCGGGTACTTGTAGGGCGCGGTCGTGCGCTTCACGTGCTCCTGCAGCCGCGCGGCGAGTTCGGGGCCCGCGGCTGCGCCCGCGCGCAACACCACGTAGGCCTTCACGATCGAGCCGCGATCGGGGTCGGGCGCGGCCACCGCGGCGGCCTCGACGACGTCGGGGTGCTCGATCAGCGCGCTCTCCACCTCGAAGGGGCCGATCCGGTAGCCGGCCGAGATGATCACGTCGTCGGCGCGCGCGACGAACCAGAAGTAGCCGTCCTCGTCGCGGTAGGCGCGGTCTCCGGTCACGTACCAGTCGCCGCGCCGGCACGCGCGCGAGGCCTCGGCGTCCTTCCAGTACTCGACGAACAGGCTCGGCGGGCTTCCGTGCAGCGCGACGTCGCCGACCTCGCCGGGCGGCAGCACGCCCCCGGCCTCGTCGATCACCTCGACGCGATGGCCCGGCATCGGCAGCCCCATCGAGCCCGGCCGCACGGGCATGCCCGGGAAGTTTCCGACGAGCAGGATGGTCTCCGTCTGCCCGTAGCCGTCGCGGATCGTGAGCCCGGTGGCGTCGCGCCAGGCGCGGATCACCTCGGGGTTGAGCGGCTCTCCAGCCGAGACGCACTCGCGCAGCGCGGGCAGCCGCAGCTGCGAGAGATCCTCCTTCACGAGCAGTCGAAACTCGGTCGGCGGCGCGCAGAAGACCTGGGGCGCCACGTCCGCGAGCAGCTCGAGCTCGCGCGCGGCCTCGAAGCGGCCGTCGTAGAGGAAGACCTCGGCGCCCGCGCCCCACGGCGCGAAGATCACGCCGTAGGCGGCCTTCGCCCAGCCGGTGTCGCTCGTGGTCCAGATCCGGTCGCCGTCGCGCACGCCGTGCCAGAGCATCGAGGTGTGACGCTGCGCGCTCGTGTAGCCGTGATTGTGGAGCACGGCCTTCGGCGGTCCCGTGGTGCCGGAGGTGTAGTAGACGAGCGCCGGATCCGAGGCGCGCGTCGGGTGGACGGCGAAGTCGCCGTCGGGCATCGCTTCGAGCGACGTGCGCAGATCGATCCAGCGCGCGTCGCGCGCGGGGCCGAGCTCGGCGCCCGCGCCGTCCCGGCCGCAGACGATCGCGTGCTTCAGGCTCGGCATCTCGCCGCGGACGGCGTCGACGGCGTCCGTCTGTTCGTCGATCGAGACGATCGCGACCGCTCCGCTGTGCTGCGCGCGGTAGGCGATGTCCTTCGGCCGCAGGATCGTCGAGCTCGGGATCGCGAGCGCGCCCGCCTTCAGCGTTCCGACCAGCGCGACGTGCCACTCGGGAATGCGGGGTAGCATCAGGATCACCGGCTGCCCGGGTCGGACGTCGAGCGAACGCAACAGCTGGGCGAAGCGGTTCGACGCGCGCGCGACCTCCGCGAAGCTCAGCCGGCGTTTGCCGCCGCTCGCGCTGCGCCAGAGCAGCGCGCGGCGCTCGGCGTCCGCGGCCAGGCGGTCGACCACGTCGCGGCCGAAGTTGAACACCTCGGGCACGTCCCAGCGGAAGCGCTCCACGCTGCGGCGGTAGTCGTCGAGGCCCTGCTGGAGATCTCTCACCTGTGCGGGAGCGTAACGCCGATGCGCGCGAATTTCGCCGGGCACCGGCGGGATCTCCGAGTCCGCGATCGCGCCGCGCGCCCTGTGGCAGAAGCCCCCCGGCCTAACCCGCTTGCTCGAGGTCGAGGATGAACTCGGCGATCGCCCTCGCCGCACAGGTGTGTCCCCGCCGGTTCAGGTGAAGCTTGTCTCGATACATCGATTTCCGGATCTTCTCGGTGCACGCCTTGAGCGCGGGAAGCAGGTCCAGGATCAGGAGATCCTGCTTCGATGCGACCTCGCGAATGAATTCGTGGTCCTCGTGAAATGGATAGGCGGCGAAGTACGGATCGTTGCCTCTGGGAACCACGACGACGAGCACCCGGAATGCGTGCCGCTCGGAGAGTCCGGCGAGCTCTTCGATGTACTCGGCCACCGTGTTGCCCGTCGCGTACTGCTCGAAGGTGAACTCTCTCTCCTCGTCGGGCGTCGGCGCGAGCAGCCGGTAGCGCACCAGGCGATAGAGCGCGCTTCGGACGAGCGCGCGGGCCGCGAACCCGCCCACCGCGTGCGGGTTACGCTCGTTGTTCAACTCGGCCAGCAGTGGCTGGAGCATCTGGTAGTAGGGCCCACGCGTGTCGTTCAGCACGTAGGCGAGGAGCACCAGATCGGGGTCGAACACCAGCGCCTTGTCCTTCAGCGTCTCGACTTCCTGCTGCGTGTTGTATCCCGACACGCCGAAGTTGAGCACCTCGGCGCCGAGCCCGGCCTCGCGCAGGGCGCGCTCCAGCTTCGCGGTGTAGACATCTTCGTAGTCGTCGAATCCAATGCCCGCGGTGACGCTGTCTCCGAGGGCCACGATCCGGTAGGTGCCGGGTGCCTTCTCCTCGGGATAGACTGGGCCCCTGAAGCCGAGGCGGTTGCTCGTGCCGCGGTACTGGAAGTGCCGGAGCGTCTCGCCGTCGTAATCGAAGTTGGGGATGGGCTCGTAGCCGATCTTCGGATTGGGCGACAGCTGGAAGCGCCCCAGCTCGATCGGCACGATCGACGGCGCGAGCCCCAGCGCGCGCACCGCGATCTCGGCGAGCAGGAGCGAGAAAGTAATCGCCGCGGCGAGCAGCGCGAGGTTTCCGCGCAGCGCGCTTGGGCGGGCGCCTCTCGTACGTTCGCGCGGTGTTCCGGGATCTTCCGAGACCATCGATGCCAGCTCCCCGTTACGGTCGCAGATCCTACGCGATTTTGCGGGGATTGTGAGCCTTCGGCAGCGTCCGTCGGGCCGCGCGGCTGCGGCGCGCGGCTCCGGCGCCTGCGATAGAATCCGCCGCGCGACGATGCGACACGAGCCGCTCGCGCGGCTGGCGCGCGGTCGCGTCGCAGGGGAGGCTCCGCTCTCGCATGGGCGCGCAACCGCAAGACTCGTGGTTGTTGGACGCGCAGCCGAAGTTCGCCTTGCGGCACGGCTTCGCGAGCGTTTCGATGCGGCTGTTCCTCTCGGTCGTGGTGCCGCTCTCGGCCGTGTTCCTGCTCGCGTTTGCGCTCGAGTACCGCGCGCAGGTGCGCGAAGAGCGCGCGCGGCTGCTCACCCAGGAATCCGCCGTCATCCAGCGCGGGGTTCGCTGGGTGGAGCGCGAGCTCGAGATCGCGACGAGCGACCTCCGCTACTTCGCGGAACTCGTCGCGCCGGCCGTCGACGGCGCGTCCGCGGATCGGTTCGCCGCGGTCGAGCACGGCCTGCTCGCGTTCGCGCGCAGCCGCTCCGGCTATTTCCAGCTCCGCTTCATCGACGCCGCGGGTCGCGAAGTGCTGAAGCTCGAGGCGGCGGGTGTCGGGCCGCGCATCGCGCGCGCGGGCGAGCTCCAGGACAAGAGCGGACGCGATTACTTCCAGCGCGCGATGCGGCTCCAAGCCGGCGAGCTGCTCGTCTCGCGCATGGACCTCGACGTCGAGCGCGGCGCAATCGAGGAGCCCCACAGGCCGGTCGTCCGGCTCGCGACACCGATCGACGACGCCTCGGGCGTGCGCCGGGGAGTCGTCGTCTTGAACGCGCACGGCGGACACTTCCTGCGCGCGTTCGAGCCCAACCCCGACGAGGCCGGCATCCAGCGCATGATCGTCGACTCCGAGGGCTACTGGCTGCAGCACCGGCCGGAGGTCGAGTGGGGCTTCGCGCTCGATCACGGGCGGAGCTTCCGGCGCAGCTTTCCGGAGGTGTGGGAGCAGCTGCTCGCGCGCCCGCAAGGCGGGGTCGAGGCCGAAGAGGGGATCTTCTACTTCGACGTCGTCGAGCTCGAGGCCGCCCCGAGCGATGCCGCGAGCGCCCGCGAGCCGCAGCTCTGGATGTTCATCTCGCTGATTCCGCGACGGCTCCTCGACGACGTCGCGGTCCGGGTCGCGACGCCGCTGCTCGTGATCGCGATGCCGCTCTACTTCGCGCTGCTCGCGATCGGCTGGGCGCTCGCGGCGGCGCTGCAGCGGCGCAGGCTCGCCGACGAGGCGCTGCGCAGCTTCGAAGCCGTCCGCAGCGCGATGATGCGCGCCGCACTCGACGGGATCGTCGTGATGGACCAGAACGGCAACGCGCTGGAGTTCAACCCTTCCGCGCAGCGCATCTTCGGCTACACGCGCGAAGAGGTGCGCGGCCGGCCCGTCGCCGACCTGATCATCCCGCCGGCCCACCGCGAGGCGCACCACAAGGGGCTGGCGCACTACCTGGAGACCGGCGAGGGCCGCATCATCGACAAGCACATCGACGAGCTCACCGCGATCCGCAAGGGCGGCGAGGAGTTCCCGGTCGAGCTCACGGTCTGCCCGGTCATGGTCGGCGGCAAGCAGCTCTTCTGCGGCTTCCTGCGCGACCTCGGCGAGAGCGCCCGCGCCGACGACCCGGGCGGGGCCGCGGACGCGACCCACTGAGCGGAGGGCCGCGATCCGCACGGGCGGCGTCGAGCACGCCCGCCGGGCGTGCGCGCGCCTCTCGTCTGACGCCGCGTCCACCGCGCTCCGCCGGCCGCATGCCCGGAGGACGGGCGCTCCGCCACGCTGCTCCGACTATGGGGCGGGCACGAAGGTGTCCTCGGTCTGCACGTCCTTCTTCGGGAGCTTCATGCCCATCGACACCGGGTGGTAGTCCGCCGTCAGCCAAAGCCCGAGCTGGGTGGCGTAGTTCGGGCTGAAGGGATCACCCGAAGGGCCGCCGGGCGTCACGTTTACGCCGCTGATCCTCGGCGCGAGCCGGATGACCGTGTCGAGGTCGCCGAACGCCTTCGGGCCGCCCACGTAGCGCCGCACCGGGCCGCTGCCGAAGCGGAACTCGTTGGTGCCGTCCGCGGTGGCCGAGAAGCTCGAGGCGTTCACCACCTCGTACCCGCCGTCGCGCGACAGGCCGGGCAGGCCCGGGCCGAGGTCCTGAAAGCCCGCGGCCGGCGGGATCGAGAACGCGGACACGATCGGGTGATCGAGCGTGATGCGGTGCAGCTTGCCCCAGAGGTAGTCGTCCTGGTCGGTGGAGTTGGCGAAGGCGTCCTGGAAGTCGTTCGAGGCCAGCGCGTCCAGCGCGGTTCGCAGCGCGCCGAGCAGCGTCGCGTCCCGGCGGTCCTCCGGATCGCCGAGCGTGGCGGGCGCGGGGAAGAAGTTCACGCCCGAAACACCCACGCCGGTGAACGGCACCTGCACGAGCAGGTTGTGGAGCGCCTGCAGGCCGTCCCTCGATCCCACGCCCGGCGCACCTACCGCCGAGAGTGTCGCGTTGACGACGGCCTTGATGGCCTTCGCGCGCCAGACGTTGTAGATCGTCGCGGCCACCGCGGCCTGCCTCTCGGCGGGCTTGACGTTGTTGCTCCGCTTGCCGTCCTTGTCGCTCGCGTCGTAACCCTCCGGAATGCCGGTCGGGGTCGAGAAGTCCCAGTCCGCGAGCCGGCCGATCGCCTCGGCGATCTCGGTGTCGGCGGCCAGCGCCGCGAGCTCGGGCGCCGCTCCCGCGTCGGACGCGTTGGCGAAGGCCTCGAGCAGGAACGGCGTCATCAGCTCCGCGTCGAGCTGCTGGGTGTTCGCCTGCTGGGTTTTGAGCATCTTGCGGGTCACGCCGCCCTCCGCGACCACGGCCTCGACGAGCCGCGTGATGCGACCTGCTCGCATGCCGGTGTTGTAGCCCGGGTTCAGGTAGTAGATCGCCGTGGGTTTGGAAGGTCGCACCTGGTTGAGCGGGTTGTTGTCGAGCGTGGTGCCGGCCGGGTCGTTGTTGGCGTTCACGAAGAAGCCGTTCGCCGGGTTGACGGTCTGCGGCATCTCGGAGAACGGGAGGATGTCGAACGGAATCGCCTGGCCCTGCAGGCGCGCCGGGTCGGGCACCCAGTTGTTCGGCCCCGAGCCGTCGCGGATGAAGTAGGGCGGCAGGCCCGTCACGGTCCCCATCTCGAGGTCCTTGCGCAGCGGGTTCTCGGCGCTCGTGAAGTACGCGAGGTTCCCGTCGACGTCCGCGTAGGCCCAGTTCTGCGAGCCGAAGTCGAAGTCCTCCAATCCATCGAGGAAGTCGCCCAGGTTGCGGGCGCGGTTCCACTTGCGGAACGTCGACAGCTCGCGCGTCGCGTGGAAGCCCGTGAACTGCAGCGTGAGCGCGGTGGTGACCCCGCCGGTGTCGAGCACGCTCGGATCGTCGACGTCCAGGATCGGACCGAAGCTCCGGAACGGTACCGTCGCGATGATCGACTGCTCGGGCGGGAGCGTCGCGGTCGCCAGGTTGTCGGCGACCGCGTCGCCGATCACGTTGTACTGATAGGTGGGAAACTCCAGCACGACCGGGTGGTGGGCGCCGTCGCTCTCGATGCACACTGGAGAGCCCACGGCGAAGCAGTCCGGCAAGCCCGCCTTCAGCGTGTCGCTGAAGATGTCGCTGACGTCCATCGGGTTCGTGGTGGCGCCCCAGGTGATGTGCTGGTTCTGCCCGAGGATCACGCCCGGCGCGCCCGGGAAACCCACGCCGCTGACGTTCATGTTGCCGTCCACCGGGTCGTTCCGGACGATCAGGTGCCACTCGTAGAAGGTCGACGGGATGTTCAGCGCGAGGTGCGGGTCGTTGGCGATGATCGGCTGGCCGGATTCGGTCTTGTCGCCCGCGACACCCCACTCGTTGCTGCCGATGACGGTATCCCTGCGGTTCATCGCGTCTTCGAGCAGCGCGACGCCCTCGAACCTCTGCTGAATGCGCGCCGCGCCTTCGGTCGCCTTCGCGAGGTACGTCCTCTCCGACTTCTTGAGCTTGGCGGCGAGATACGGCGTGGTGTTCGTCGCGTCGGGCACGGTCGCCGCGGGGTCCATCGGCGCCGACCGGACCACGTCCTCGAAGAACAGCGCCTCGCCGTCGAAGCCGCCCGCGAGGCCCGCCTGGATGAACCCCTGGAGCTGCAGCGTCGGGCCGATGTCGATGTCGAGCGAGAGGCTCGCGGCGATTGCCTTGCCGATCACGAGGCTGTCGACCACGTCCCAGGGGCGCACCTGGGTCAGCTCGAGCAGCCCGTACTCGATCGGCAGCGGGTGGTTCGAGATGTACGCGTTCACGCCGTCCGCGTAGGCCTGGTAGAGATCCACCTCGCGCGCGGTCAGCACGCCGAGCGAGCGCACCGCGGCGCGCCGCAGGCCGATCGTGCGGCTCTCGACGTCGCTGCCGATCAGGCCGGGCCCGAGCAGCTCCGCGAGGTCGCCGCTCACCTGGCGGCGGGTCAGGTCCATCTGGAAGAAGCGGTCGCGCGCGTGGATGTAGCCCTGCACGCGCGCGAGGTCGAAGTCGTTGCGCGCGATGATGTGGGGCACACCCTGGGTATCCATCGTCACCCCGACGCTCTGCGTGAGGCCGGGCAGGGTGATCTCCGCGGCCACGGCGGGCGGGATCGAGGCGACCGATCCGACGAGAATCGAAACGGCGAGGATCGAGCTGCGAGCGATGCGCGCTGTCTGCATGGGGGACCTCCTGAGAAGTGGTGTCACTTCGGTGACTTCACGTGTCTGTAGGGGAGGGGCGGATCCAAGCCCTCGCCGGCTGCCAGTCCCGGCGCTGCGGTCCACCGGGAACTCGACGACGAGAACGACACACACCAGATCGGGGGCATTGCAGAGGCTCGTGGTCTGGTTGGATCGACCCCATTGTCCGCTCGCGAGCCCACCGGTGGCAAGCAAAATCTCGCGATCGCGCCGACGGCGGGCGAGGTCGCGCGAGCGCGTCGCGGGCGGGCGAGCTCGCGCGAGTGCCTCGCGTTGCCGTGATTCGCTTATAAACTGGCCTGTTAGGCACCCTAACGTCGAGTCGACCAGCGGTCGCTGGAACGCTCGGGACGCTCCCGATCTCCGCGGAACCGCGGCGCCGGGCGCGGCGGGAAACCGCGCTTCAGACGAGCAGGATCGTCGCGCTCATCATGCACGCCGACCAGATGATGTCCGTCGGCAGCTGGAACTGGCAGCTCGCATCGAGCAGGAGATGGACGAGCGCGGGGAACTCCTCGTCTTCGGTGCGCAGGATGAGCGTCGTGGGCAGCTGCGGGAAGGGCCACAGCTCGATCGACGCGTCACCGTGATCAAGGGGCTTTCCGCCCCACCTCCTGCCCCGTTCGATGAACTCCTCGGGTGCGCGGGCGAAGCGCGTCGCGATCTCTCCGAGCGGCAGCACGTGGCTGCCGATCTCGAAGATCTGCCCACCGGGCAGGCTGCTCGGCTTCACGAGCCTTCCCGAGAGCGGAATCGCATGCGACGAGGCCAGGTACCAGACGAGGGGAAAGGCCGGATCGATCTTCTCGATCAGCTCCTCGCCCTGCGGCGAGTCGCTCGCCACGATTCTGTCGCTCGGTGAAACGGAGAGCGCGCATCCGTAACACTGGATGGAGTAAGTCTTCGTCTCTGCGTCGAAGCTCGCCGCCGTTCTGTCGCACACCCGTTCTGGATCCAGCGCGGCGAGCTTGTCCCAGGCCTGCTCTTCGCCCGCGGCCTTGACCTTCATCGCGTTTGGAGGGTGCACGCTATCTCGTTCCCAGCTGGTGCAGCCGCGCCTGTGATCCAACCGTGACGCGGGATTTCGGCGCGCGCCGCGCGCGCGATCATAGGGCATCTCGCTCGCTCGCAAACCGAGTTGACCGCGCGTTTGGGTCGATCGTACACTGCGCTGCGGGGAGCGGTCATCCCGATGCGAAGCCCTCGTCGGATCCTCACCGCCGCGCGCGCGACGTCGCTCGCGCTCGCCCTGGCATCCTGCTCGTCGCCTGCGACGCCGTACGTCCCCGTGGACATCTCGCTGGACCTGCCGGGTGTCGGCCCGAGGCCGGCGGGCCTGGAGCAGGCCCGCTTCGGCTACACGGAGTACGAGATCTCGCCGACGATCGTTCGCGTCCGCTTCAGCGGCAATCCGAGCACCGATGAAGCGCGCGCGGTGGACTTCGCGCTGCTGCGCTCGGCCGAGGTCGCGCTCGAGCGGGGCTACCCGTTCTTCGTCGTGCGCGACCGCATCGACGCGTCGTTCTTGCGCACCTATACGCGCACCACGCCGGGCAGCTGGTTTACGACCTGCGACTCGAACGGCCGCTGCACCACCGCCGGCACGCCTCCGACCACGACCACGCACGTGAGGCGCTGGCCCGTTCACGACCATCTGATCGAGCTGCTCGAGGAGACATCCGGCGAGGACGAAACCTCGTTCGTGCTCGACGCGCGCTTCGTTCAGCTCGCGCTGCGCCGCAAGTACGGGCTCCTGATGCCGCTCACCACGCCGGAGAGGGGGGCGATCGAGTGAGGGGCGTCGCGGCCGGGCTGTTCTGCGCGGCGCTGACGGGCTGCCTCCCGCACTACGGACCGATTGGCGACGGCGACGTCGGATACCGCGAGATCGAGCTCACGCCGCGCATCTACCAGGTCGAGTACCTCGATGGAGAGCGGCCGTTCTTCGTGCGCCGCGGGCCCCACTACGAGGAGCTCGCGCTGCTGCGCTCCGCGGATCTCACGCGCGAGCTGGGGTTTCGCTTCTTCATCGTCGATCCGACCGCGCTGCCGAGCGCATCCCGCGGCGCGCGGCAGCTGATCGTCAAGCTCTTTCGCGATGCGCCGAGCGCGCAGGGCGTCGAGGCCTTCGACGCCGAGGAGATCTCGCGCGAGCTGCGCGCCCGCTACCCGTACCTGGAGGCGAGCGATCGATAGGTCGCGCCTTGCTTCCGGCCTCGGCGCGCGCGCCGGTCGCGACGGGCCGGCCCGCGACCTCGCAGGGGCTGGACGGCGCGCTATTGCCGGTCCGTGCGGCCCGGGGGCGGGTCGGGGGCGGCGCCGAGGTCCGGGAGATGCTTCTGGGCGTGGTTCCACGCGATCTCGGGCACGACCTGATCGAGCACGCCCAGCGAGCTCGAGACCGCGCGATGCGCCTGCTCGAGGGAGTTCACGCCGCTCTCGAGCGCGGCGTGGAGCGCGTCGAGCTCGCTTCCGATCGAGGCCCGCGCCTGCTCGAGGATCGACTCGCGGTCGCGAACCAGCAGCTCCGTCGCCTGCCGAATCAGCTGGCCTCGGATGCCCGCGGCGACGCCCTGCAGCACGCAGTCCTCCCAGAGCGCCGAGCCCCGGTCGGGGTAGTCGGACTTCCATCCGCGCACCACGCCGACGGCGCGCTCGGCGGTTCGCTCGAGATCTTGGGCGAGGAAGTCCTCCCGGACCTCGCCGAGGCGCCGGCGCCCCGAGCGCTCGATCTCGTCGGGGGTGGCGGACGGCGGGTAGCAGGTGGGGTCGGGCCAGCGGATCTCCTCGCGCTCGATCCGATCGAACAAGCGCGCGATCGCCAGCTCGCCGACCTCCTCGACGACTCGATCCACGATCGCGTAGCGCATTCGCGGCAACAGGTGATGCGAGCCCTTGCCGTCGGCAACCTCTTCGTGCAGCGCCTGGAGGTAGCTCGCGAGCTCCGCGAGGTTCGTGCCGGCGAGCTCCGTTGCGAGCCGCGCGTGCATCTTCTCGATGTCCTCGAGCATCGCCCGGTGCGCTCGCTCCATGCGCTGCTGGTCCGCCTTGGCGCGATCTTCTGCGGTCGTCCGCCGGGCCGCAGACGCTCGCCGGGCGGAGCGCGAATCGCTGCGGATCTCCTCGATCCTCTGCTCCAATCCGTCCAACGCCGAATCGAAGCTCGTGACGAGCGAGTCGAATGCCGGCTCGGCCGCTTCCCGTTCGGGCGCAGCCTCTTCTTGCGGATGGAACAGGCGCGCGAGCGAATCGAAGAACGCGGGCTTTGCTTCTTCGTCTTCCGGCTTCCCGTGCCCACTCATCGCGCCCTCCGATTGGCGTCTCGGCGGCTGCCGGCGCGGGGTGGCAACGCGCGCATCGAAACCCGCGTCGATCCGCCGCGCGGCTGCACGGCGGAGGCGCTCAGGGGGGCGCGGCCGGCGCGCCGAAGTCCAGGAACTGCTCCATCTCCACCCGGCCGCCAGGCTCTATGACGACGAACTCGCCACCGAGCGCGTCCAGGTGGCGCGGCGCCTCCAGCAGCTTGGCGATCAGCGCGTCGCTGCCCACGCGCTCGCTGTACTCCATCCCCCAGCGCTGCTCGCAGAACGCGGCCACCTTCTGCGCGCGCTCGCGATTCGCCGCGAGGTCGTCCTCGGAGTGGGCGACCAGACAGAGTTGGGTGTAGTTCCGGTACATCGTGTCCATCGCCATGTCCGCGGTCTTCTCGCCGTAGCGTTCCACGTAGGTTTCGTACTCTGACAGCGGATCGGTGCCGGCCTCGAGCCAGCCCTTCGTGAGGTAGTAGGTGCCCGGGTTCTCGCCGATCGCCTTCATGTACTCGCGGTGCGAGCCGAGCAGGATCGCGATGCAGTCGTGCGTGCGCGGAATCACCAGCGTGTGTCGGCCGGCTTCGAGGCCGACGAGCCCGGTTCCGCACAGCCCGTAGCCCACGAGCACCAGGCTCGGCTCCTCGATCGCGTCGAGCTGATCCTGCAGGGCCGGCGCCATACGCTTGGGTGTCTCGTGCAGGCCGAAATCCATGTAGATGGTCTCGACGTCCGGGTCATCGAGATGCGGCTCGACGAGATCCCGCATCACCGCGCAGGCGAGCAGCACCACTTTCACGTCGTCCACCTTCGCGCCAATTGCAGATCACCTCGAGCGTCCGGGATTGCCCCGGTCTCTGCGGACCGAGGCGCGCCCACCTGCAATGCTAACCGACACGCGCATCGCGTGCCCCGTGCACGCGATGCGCAGGGCGCCCGCTGCACGGCGGGCGAGCTTCGCCTCCCGCTGCGCGGCGCGCGCCGTCTGCCGTCGGCAGCTCGTCGTCGCGCGCTTTACGGCGGGTCGCGCCGGCGCGGTGGCCCGCTCGCGTAGGAGTTGCCGACCATCTTGTAGGCCATGATGCCCCAGGGCACGAAGAGCCCCGCCCAGGCCATCGCGAGCAGGGCCTCGCCCGTCCACCAGTCGATCCCGCCGTCCGCGCGCAGCGCGCCCGTGGCGCGCTGGTAGGGCAGCACGTAGAAGCACAGCAGCAGCGCGCTGAGCAGCGCGCCGCAGACCGCCACGCCGAGCGCGCTCCGCTGCGTCTTCGCGGCCTGCACGGCGTCGCGGTCCTCCTCAGGCACGCGGTGCAGCGCCAGGCGCCGCGCGCGCTGCGTCTCGGTCACCGCTCCGCGGTGCGAGAGCCACAGCACCACCGCGAGACTGATCACGCCGCCGACCAGGATCGGATTGAGGTAGGAGGGCAGGTCGACCCAGCCCAGCGTGTCGAGCAGCCGCGGGATGACGTTGCCCGCGAAGCCCGAGATGATCCCCCAGTAGGCGGCGCGCTCGGTGATCCGGTCGCTCCAGACGCTCATGAAGCCGACCGGGCCCCACGACGACGCGAAGATGGTGCCCACGTAGTAGGTCAGCCACAGGACGCTCGGCGGAAGGAACAGGCTGATCGCGAGCGCCACGACACCCACGACCAGCATCATCGCGCGGCTGAAGCGAAGCATGCTGCGCTCATCGCGGTGCCGGTGGGGTAAGATGTCCTGGCTCACGCTGAAGCCGACGAGCGAAAGGAAGGTCGTCGCCGACGAGAGCGCCGCCGCGGCGACGCCCGCGAGCAGCAGCGCGCCCATCAGCGACGGCATCATGTTCATCGCCGCCCAGACCATCGTCTGCTCGTCCGGCACGATGTCGAGTTTGCCGAGGTTGACTGCCGTCCCCGCGGCGTAGAGCGCCATGTTGCTCACCGCGATCACGATTGCCGCGATGCACGCGGAGCGGATCACCACGTGCTCCGACTTCGCCATCAGGTAGCGGCTCGACTGCCAGGGGCTCACCGCGGTGACGAGCGCCCAGGCGATGCCCTGGACCACCGACCAGATCGCGTAGTCGACGGGCGCGGGCCACTTCGTGCCGGGGCCGACGCTACCGTGCCAGCTCATCAGATCGGGCTTCTCGTCGATCCGGACCAGGCGTTCGAGAGAGGAGAGCCAGCCGCCGCCGAAGTCGACGATGTAGTAGAGCGCGACGAAGCTCATCACGGTGAAGAGCAGGAACATGATCGTGTCGGTGATGACGACGCCGCGCGATCCGGAGTAGAGGGTGAACAGCGTGTAGCTCGCCCAGGCGACGATGAGCCCCTGGATGTATGAAAGCGGCGTCAGCTCGGCGAGGATCACCGCGGCGCCCTGGGTGACGGCCAGCAGGTAGCCGCCGAGGCCGAGCACGATCGTGATGCCCGCGGCAGCCTGCACGCGCTGGCTGTCGAAGCGCTGGCCGAAGAACTCGGCGACGGTGAGCGCGCGGCTGCGCCGCAGGTAGCGGCCGAAGTAGAGCGCGCCCCACACGTAGCCCGTCACCCAGATGGAGGGCCAGAGGATGAAGGCGCCGCCCTGGCTCGCGTAGCAGAAGCCGGTCTCGCCGAGGAAGGCGTTGGTGCTGAGCACGCTGGCCACGAGCGTGCCGACGATCAGCAGCGTCGGCGCCTGGCGGCCCACGACGAAGTAGTCCTCGAGGTGCTTGACCTTGCGGCCCGCGTAGTTTCCGACGAGCGCGTAGAGCAGGATGCTGATCAGGATGCTCGAGGTGTAGACGTCCATCTACGCGCCCGGCCGTGTCGTGCTCATTGACCTCTGTCCGTCATTGCAAAGTTGGCTCCGATCAGACCCGCACCGGCACCTGCTCGTAGATCCTGCGGTCCACGAACTCCACCGCGCAGGTGTTCGCGCTGGTGAGCTGGCCGATCCGGTGCCCGGCGGCGTCGTGGAGCGCGAGCCGGATCGGCGCGACCTTGCTGTTGCTGCACCAGAGCGGATCTCCGTCCGGATCCAGGTAGCGCACACCGACGAGCGAATCGTAGGGCGCGTCGATCTCGCCCTCCACGCGGATCGACTCGTTGCCGAAGCGGAAGCGCCACTTCCCGAGCTCCCACTGGCCCTTGTTGGAGAGCCAGCGGGGCAGGTCGTTGAAGTGATGGACCTCTCCGCCCGCCTTCAGGTAGAAGAGGCTCAAGCGCGGGCTCGCGACCGGGCCGAGCTTGAGCTGCGCGGTCAGGCCCTCCCAGACCGCACCGGGGTCTTCCTCGAACGCGTTGCAGTGACCCCAGACCCAGCGGTGCGCGTGCTTGGTGCCCCAGATGTGCGTCTGCTGGCCCGGGGCGTTCGCGAACTCGATCCTCCGATCGCCCGTCTCGACGACGCCCGAGAACCGGGCGTTGCAGTGCGGTGAGAGCAGCTTCGTCTTCGGGAAGCGGTGCTGGTAGAGCCATGCGGAGGGGAAGTAGCGGTGGGTCGGGTCTTCCGAATCGAAGCGCACGTCCCACGACAGGCTCCGCCCGGATCCCGCGTCGACGACACTCGCGCGGCACGCGTCGTGGCGCAGCTGCGCGTCGCCGATCCGCAGCTCGAAGGGGCTCGCGCCGCACGAGAGCTTCGAGATCGCGAAGCGGTTTTTCACCGCGAAGTGGTTCTTCGGCTCGGCGGCGTCGAAGAAGATTCCCCAGAGCTCGCAGTACGGCTCCGCGAGCCCGCGCAGCGGGCTGGTCAGCGTGTAGCGCACCCACGCGGCGGTGTTGCTGGCGCGGTCGTTCCACTTCAGGTAGTAGACCTCGTAGAACCCGCGCTCCGCACCGTCCCAGCGCAGCTGGTTGTCGGCCTCTTTGGATCGATTCGCGATCTCGACCCCTCCTGCTGCGTCGTGGATGCGCTCGGAGATGGTATCGTCGAACTCGGCTCGAGACATCCAGTCTGCGCGGGGCCGGCTGGATCTCGCCGCATGGAGCGCGCAGGCTGATCGCGCAGTCTGCAACGGGTCGGTTGGGTTGCGCGCCCGCGAACCACCGACTCGCACCGCGGCCACGAGGGCCTGGGCTCGCAGTTGCAATCTCGGCCGCCGAAATTTGCGGCGGTTCGATGCAACCGAGGCCACTGCATCGCTTCGCGGGCGGTCGAGTTCGCAATGCGCGCTTCGCAACAGGCTCGAGCGAGGCTCGTCCCCCGGGCCTACGCGCTCGGAGCCGCGTTCTTCTTCTCCACCGGCGGCACGGCGATCAAGCTCAGCGGGCTGTCGAGCTGGCAGATTGCGGGCTTCCGCTCGGGCCTCGCGGCGCTGCTGCTCTGGTGGCTGGTGCCGAGCTGGCGCCGCTGGTGGAGCCCCGCCTCGCTCGCGGTGGGCGTCGCGTTCGGCGCGACGCTCGTGCTCTTCGTCACCGCGAACACGCTCACGACGGCCGCGAACGCGATCTTTCTGCAGTACTCGGCGCCGCTCTACCTGCTGCTGCTGGGTCCGTGGCTGCTCGGCGAGCCGAACCGCAGCAGCGACCTCGCGCTGATCGCGCTGTTTGCGCTCGGGATGCTGCTCGTCTTCGTCGGGCAGGAGAGCCCCTCCGCGACGGCGCCCGACCCGTTCCGGGGAAACCTCATCGGGGCCTGCGCGGGGGTCGCGTGGGCGTTCACGCTGCTCGGCGTGCGGTGGCTCGCCGGTCGATCGGACGCGGCCGGCGCGGGCGGCTCCGCGGTCATCGCGGGCAACGTGCTCGGCTTCGCGGTGTGCCTTCCGTTGGCGTTGCCGGTCGTCGAGGCGACGCCCGTCGATTGGGCGGTCGTGCTCTACCTCGCGGTGTTCCAGATCGGGGTCGCCTACCTCTGCCTGCTGCGCGGCATCCGCGAGGTCCGGGCGCTCGAGATCTCGCTGCTGCTCGCCATCGAGCCCGTGGCGAGCGGGGTGTGGGCGTGGCTCGTCCACGGCGAGGTTCCCGGCCGCATCGCGCTGAGCGGTTGCGCGGTGATCCTCATCAGCGTCGTGTTGCAGGCGCTGCGCAGAGAGCCCGAACGACCGCTCCCCAAACGGCCTTCATCCGCGCGCTAGCTAGCGCGGTGTCAGGACGACTTGATGGGCAGACCCTGCTTGTCCTTGAAGTTCCCGGTCGCGATCAGGATGAAGTCCACCATCACCCAGATGCCGAAGCCTCCAAAGGTGATGAGCTGCAGGATCCCCGTTCCGATCTTGCCGACGTAGAAGCGGTGGACTCCCAGCATTCCCAGGAAGAAGCAGAGCAGCAGCGTGGGCACGAAGTCCTTGTCACTCGTGGCCTGCTCGACCGCTGCCATACCGGCTGTCGCGTGCGTCGTGGTCTCCATGGATCACATCTCCCTGTTAGCTCTCGAGTTTCTGTCCCGGATAACAGACGAGGCGGCCGCTTCCGTCTCGGAAGTTTCCGGTCAGCAGTGCGATGGTGACGAAGAGCGCGTGCGCGCAGTCGGCCGCCAGGAAGACGACTCCCCAGATTGCACGGCCCGTCGCGAAGCACCACAGCCAGCCGGCCGTGAGCCCCACGTCGAGCAGGCCCTCTGCCCAGCGCCGCAGGTAGAAGTGCTGCACGCCGACGAATCCGAACACGCTGGACAGGATCACCGCCTTCGCGTAGCTCCTGTCCGAACAGGTCTGGCGACCCGGGAGCCCCGACTCGCCGGGGTCCAGCCGCGCCTGCGCGATCGGATCTAGCCGCTGCATCACTTCCGCCCATCCTCGTCCGAACGGCTATCGGCAGGCGGCCCGCACGACGAAAGCGGGCGGCTCGTCGCGCAGGCGCAGGTCGCGCGCGCCGGGCATCGTCAACTATCCGTGCCCGCACGATTTTCCCGTCGGGGAGATTCGCGACGGGTTTTCGCCCTATACACGGCAAGGGCGTGGTGTCGCAGCGAAAGTCGCAAATCTGCAGTCATGTATGGATTGGAGATCATCGATGACGCGGAGCGGACGGGGGTTGCCCGCCGAGCTTCCCGTGGCCGCCAAAGACCCGGCAGCACGCGGTTGACTTCGATTTCTGGGCGGCCGTAGACTGAACTCGGCGGACGACGGGAGGAGCGCATGAGGCAAGCGGTGCTCGCGGTGGCGGCGATCGGTGGCGTGGTGGCGCTGGTGGGGTTTGCAGGCGCGGCGGGCGCGAGCGCCACGGTCGACCTGATCTGGATCGACGTCACGCAGACCCATGCGACGGGCGAGCCGATCTGCCTGCTGCCCGCCAACCGCAACTGCGCGCTGGACCCGAGGTCGCACGACGGCGGCGCGACGATCAGCTCGGTGGCGCTGGCGGACGACATCACGCTCGGCGTGGTCCTCACGGCCGGACCCAATGGGTCGATGGGCGGCGGCGTGAGCGTCAACTACGCGGACGCGCTGCCCAAGCTCGACGTGGTGAGCTTCCAGAGCTTCGCGACGACTCTGCCGCTGCCGTATCTGCCGTTGAATCTCGGCAGCACGAGCGATCGGCCGCCCTACATCGACAACGTCAACGCCGCGGCGGTGCCGCCGCTCGGCCTCGGCATCGGCCTGCCGCCGGGCGCGAGCGCCTATCTCGGAACGGTCACGTTCCGCAAGGCTGCCGAGGTCGCCGGTACGTTCGAGATCTCCGTGGGCACGGATGGCCCGGGCCTGACGGACGGCGTGCTCGACCTCTCCGGCAAGGAGATCTCCGCCTCCACCGCGTTCAACAGCGCATACCTGGTCAACGTGCCGGACGAGCCGCCGTCGTGCGCGTTCGAGATCGAGGTCAACGCGCTCCGCGTGCGCGGAAGGCGGGTTTCGCCGGGCCCGGACCAGACTGCGCTCGTCACCGCCAAGGCCCGGATCGCGAGGGGGACCGCGGAGCGCGGCACGACGATCGACACGACGCTCACGGTCGAGGCCGTCGACGCCGCGGGCGTCATGAGCGCGAAGTCTTCGTTCCCGATCACACTGCGCGTCGGGGGCGGCGGCAAGGGCGACCGGTTTGCGCTCAACATCCCGCAGTGCGAAGGGGGGGCCATCGAATTCGCCGCGACCTTTGACGGAATGGACGGTGCCGGCGGCCTCTGCGAGAAGACGCGGGTGCTCCGCAAGGAATGCAGGTAGGCGCCGGTCAGCCCCGCTCCGTCGGCCCCGCGACGCGCCCGTGCAGCACGGAGTGGTAGCGCCAGCGGCTCGGCATGTGGGAGCTCACGCCGCCGATCAGCACCGCGAGCGTCAGCAGCGCGACCGTCCAGTCGGGATCGAGGCCGGCGGCGGCGAGCAGGCCGAGCTTGACGAGGGTGGCGATCCCGCGCAGCTGCACGAGCCAGATCCGGGTCTGCCAGATCTCGAAGCAGGCCAGCCCGCCACCCGTGAGCAATACCGCGGCTACCGCGGGCGCCAGCCGGTCGGTGTCGACCGCGTACACGCAGCCGCCGTAGAGCGCGCCCGCCGCGATCAGGTGCAGCGTGCGAAGACTGGTGCGGATCCAGCGCGCCCCCGGAACCGCGCGCTCGCCGACCTCGAGCCAGCGCGCGGCGCGCTGTCGCCAGGAGAGCTCCGGGGTGGCGTCGATCGGCTGCGGCATCGCTCGCGGCGCAAGATATCGCGCTCCGGTCGGCGCGGCCCGCGGAGCGAAGTCCGGCGCTCGCACGCCGGGAGGAGCGGAATCGATTTGGCTCGGCTCCGCGACTCAGCGCCTCCGCATCAGCCAGATCGCCGAGCCGAGCGCGAGGCCGGTGAGCAGCGCGAGGCCAGCGAACGAAATGCTCGGAACCGCGGTGGGGACGATCGCCATGTAGATCTCCTCGTCGTCGAGGCAGCCGATGTAGCTGTCCCACCAACAACCGTTCCACACCACCGTCACGCCCGAGACATCGGCGTACTCGTCGCGGAAGTCGCTGTCGTTCGAGACGTTGATGGTCTCCACCCCGTTCCAGAAGTAGATGTCGCTGCCGCCGAGCAGGGTTTCGTCCTGCTCCCAAACCACGTGGCTGCCATCGATGGCGGGCAGGAACGGGCCTCCGATGCCGGCCGAAATCGCGACGGGAGCGACCGGAAAGGAGCCGTCCCAGCGAAGGATCTCCTGTTGGCCGGCGAGCCGGCCCACCCAGACGGCCACCGCGCCCGAGATGTCGGGTCGCCAATCGAGGGTGTCGTTGTCCGTCAATGGGACGGGAGTGATCGGGAACGAGCCATCCCAGTAATACACGTCGATCGTCGTGATCGGCGGGGTTGTGTCTTCGACGCCCTCCCACACCACCTTCGAGCCCGAGATGGCCGCGAGCCGGTCGTCGAAGCCGTTGCTCGTGACCTGGATGGGGTTGATCGGAAAGGTGCCGTCCCAGAAGAAGATCTCGGTGTCTCCGAGCGCGCAGAGGTCGTCGTCGCCGACGTCGCACTGCTGCCACACCACGTTCGAGCCCGAAATGTCCGGAGCGTAGTCGGCCCTGGCGTTGTCCGTGATCTGGATCGGGCTGATCGGAAGGGATCCGTCCCAGAAGAAGATCTCCAGGTCGTTTCCGTCCCATCCCTGCCATACCACGTTCGAGCCGGAGATCGCCGGGATCCCGTCGTCGAAGCCGTTGCTCGTGACCTGGATGGGGTCGATCGGAAAGGAGCCATCCCAGAACAGGATCTCGAAATCCCCGTTCTGACAGGGCCAGCCGGTGCCGCCATCGCAGTGCTGCCACACGACGTTCGAGCCGGAGATGGCCGGGTACCCGTCGAAGGTGTCGTCGTCGGTGACCTGGATGATGTCGATGGCACCGGCGGCCGATGACACCACCAGCAGCCCGGAGGCTACGAGTGCCGGGATGATCTTCTGCACGGCAATGGTCTCACTGGGAGCGGGCCGAACCCATTGTACACCGCGAGCGGCCGATTCGATCGCAAAACCGGGACGCGATGGCTCTTCATTCGACTGCACGTCGAGCTGCGCGGTGGTACGTTGGTCGGTGTGGCGAAATGGTACGCGGCGGCCGCGTCAATCCCAGCGCAGCAGCAGATCGCCGTCGACGAGCTCCACGCGGGTTCCCAGGCGCTTGCCCTCGCGGTTGAGGATCTCCCGCAGCCAATCGCGCTCGTCGGCGGAGGCCCGCTCGATGCGGAACCTGCGGATGCGAGTCGGGACCATGCGCAGCTCGAGCAGCCGGCCCGTCTGCGGATCGCTGCGCGCGAAGTACATCAGGCTCAGCTCGGGGCGATAGCGCTCGTAGCCGCCGATTCCCTCGTAGTCGTTCAGGAAGTCTCCACTGCCGTAGAGGATCGGCCGGTCGCGGTGGACCTCGATGCCCATGACGTGATGCGAGGAGTGACCGTGGACGATGTCCACGCCGGCCCGGTCGATCAGCGCGCGCGCGAAGTCGCGAAACACGTCGGGGATCGCGTAGCCCCAGTTGCCGCCCCAGTGGATCGAGAACACGACGATGTCGCCGGGCCGCTCGTGCTGCGCGATGTGTTCGGCGAGCGTCTCGACCGCGGAATCCGACAGCTCGCCGATCAGGTGGATGCCGGAGCGCCGCTCCGTCGCGCCCCAGTCTGCGGGCACGCCGCTCGACGGATGGGCGGCGGCGAAGAGCAGCAGGCGGCCCCGCGACGGCACGGGAAAGATCGCGGGCGCGCGGGCCTGCTGCAGGTTCTCTCCCGCTCCCGCGCAGGTGATCCCGGCGCGCTTCAGCTCGATCACGGTCTCCGCGAGGCCCTCGCGCTCCCAGTCGAGTGCGTGGTTGTTGGCCAGCGTGCAGCCATCGATCCCGGCCGCGCTCAGCACCGCGAGGTTGGCGGGGTGCATCCGGTAGTGGATCCCCTTCCTCCGCCACGGCACGTCGCTCTTGGTGACGGCGGTCTCCAGGTTGATCAGGCGCACGTGCGGTGCGAGGCGCCCAAGCTCACCGAGCGCGTCGCCCCAGATGTAGCCGTGGTCGACACCGCGCGCGATCGGCCCGCTCCGCTGCTCGGCGATCCGCACGTAATCGCGGGCGTCCTCGATGTAGCCCTCGTGGAGGGTCGGCTCGCTCGGCTTCGGCAGGATCTGGTCGATCCCCCGTCCGGTCATCACATCGCCGACCACGAAGATGACCATCGCCGTGGACTTCAGCGCCGCGACCATCGATGCGGGCTCCTCCGTTGTCCAGAGGATAGGGAAAGGCCGCCTCGCGGTGGCCGGCGGCGGGGGCTTTTCGATCCGCTGCTACGGATGGGCGTGTAGGATCGGCAGGGCTTGCGCGCCGCGGTCGGCCGAGCGGCGCGGTCGAGTCGCCGCGAATCTTCAGCGGGAGATCTCAACCAGCGCCTTGTCGAACGCCACGCCAGAAGTCGTGACGTCGGATTCATCGTGGGCGATCGACACGTAGAACTTCGAGTCCTTGAGCACGCCGTTCGCGCGGAGGCCTTCCGCGAAGCGCGCCATGCGCTCGCGATCCGAGGCCAGCAGATCCTCGTATCGCTCGAAGGGCCCGTCGCCAAACACGAGCTCGAAGATCGGCCCGTCCCCGACGATCCGCGCCGCAAGCCCGATGTCGGCGGCCGCCGACCCGAGCCGCGCGCTGATCGCGTTGCCGATCGCGTGCAGGCGCTCGTACGCGCCGGGCCGCTTGAGGACTTCGATCGACGCCAGGCCCGCGGCCGCGGCGATCGGGTTGCCGCTGAGCGTGCCGACCTGGATCAGCGCGTCGTCCGATTGCGAGGCGTCTAGCTCGGCCATGTAGCGCTCGCGGCCGGCCACCGCCGCCAGCGGAAATCCCCCGCCGATCACCTTGCCGAGCGTGGTGATGTCCGGCAGCACGCCGTAGTACTCCTGCGCGCCGCCGAGCGCGAGCCTGAATCCCGTCACGATCTCGTCGAAGATCAACGCGACGCCGTGCGTGCGGGTGGCCTCGCGCAGGCCTTCCAGGAAACCGCGCGCGGGCGGGAGGAACCGCTGGAGCGGCTCGACGATCACGGCTGCGAGCTCGTCGCGGTGATCCTCGATCAGCGAGGCGGCGAGCTCGAGGTCGTTGAACGGCGCGACGAGCACGCTGCCTGCGACGCCTTCCGGGATGCCGCGGCTGTCTGGAATCGGCTGCGGGTAGTCGGAGCGCCGCGGCGGCTGCAGCGACATCAGCGAGTAGTCGTGCATGCCGTGGTAGCCGCCCTCGAACTTGAGGATCTTCTCGCGGCCGGTCGCCGCGCGCGCGATCCGCAGCGCGTACAGCGTGGCCTCGGTTCCCGAACTCGTGAAGCGCACCTTGTCGACGCTGGGCACCGCCTGGACGATCTCCTCGGCCAGCCGGATCGCCTTGTCGGTGAGCGCGAAGAACGTCGTCCCAGACTCCAGTTGCTCGCGCACGGCCCGCACGACGTCGGGGTGGGAGTGCCCGAGGATCATCGGCCCCGAGCCGAGGATGTAGTCGACGTACTCGCGTCCGTCGCAATCCCAGACGCGGCTGCCGCTCCCGCGCGCGAGGATCACCTCGCCGGTGAAGTTCCCGAGCGTTCCGTTCGGGAGATATCGCCGCGCCCTGGCTTTGAGCTCGTCGGACACTGCGCTCATCGCGCGTTCGATCGGGCCGTCATCGGCCTTCGCCCCGAAGCATCGTCATGCGCTACAACTCGGCCTGCCGGCGCGCGCCGCGCCATCGCGGCGCGTCGATTTTCACGGGTGCGCGGCCATGAAGCTGTCGCGGCGACATTTCCTGATCCAGACGGGCAGCCTCGCGCTGCTCGGGTTCCGCGATCTGCATCCGAATCTCGTGCTCTTCAACGCGAACGTTATCACGGTGGATCCCGAGCTGCCGAGCGCGCGGGCGATCGCGATCTGGATGGATCGGATCTTCGCGGTGGGGAGTGACGACGACGTCCTCGCGCTCGCGAAGCCGGCGACCAAGCGCATCGACCTCGCGGGCGCCACCGTGCTGCCGGGCTTCGTCGACGCGCACACCCACCCCGCGTACGCGGGCCTCCAGCACCTCGTCCGGGTCGACTGCGAGCTTCCGTCGATTGCCGCGATCGCGCGCGCGCTGACCGAGCGGTCACTCGCGACCCCCGCAGGAGACTGGGTCCTCGGCTTCAAGTACGACGACACCAAGGCCGCCGAGGGGCGCGCGATCACGCGCGACGACCTCGACGCCGCGGTGCCCGAGCATCCCGTGCTGATCGAGCACCGCGGCGGCCACACCGCCTACCTCAACTCCGCCGGTCTGGCTCGCGCGGGCGTCGATGAGCGGACGCCCGATCCGCCCGGCGGCCGCTTCGATCGCGATGCCGCGACGGGGCGGCTGACCGGGCGCGTCGCCGAGCGCGCGAAGGAGATCGTCGAGAGGGCGATCCCTTCCTCGTGGACCGCCGCTCAGCGGCGCGACGGCGTGAAGCGGATCTCGCGGATGATGAACCGCTCGGGGATCACCTCCGTGCACGATGCGTTCGCGACGAACGAAGACCTGCGCGCCTACCAGGATGCGCGAGCCGCGGGCGACCTCGGCTTGCGCGTCTACTGCCTGATGATCGACAGCGCGATGCCAAGGGTGCTCGACGCCGGGGTCGAGGCAGGCTTCGGCGACGAGTGGGTTCGCGTGGGTGCGATGAAGTCGGTCTGCGATGGATCGATCTCGGAGCGGACCGCGCTGCTGGCGGAGCCGTACGTGGGGCGGCCCGACGACCACGGCATCCTCGTGGCGTCGGAGGACGAGCTGTATCCGCTCGCGAGCCGGGTCCACGCCGCCGGCTGGCAGCTCGGAATCCACGCCAACGGCGACGCCGCGATCGATCGCGTGCTTCGGCTCTACGAGAGGCTCCAGCGCGAGCACCCCCGACGCGACCCGCGCTTCCGGATCGAGCACTGCACGGTGATCAATGACGCGTTGATCGAGCGGATGCGCCGGCTCGGCGTCATCCCGACGCCGTTTTCCACCTACGTCTACTTCCACGGCGAGAAGATGCGCGAGTACGGCGCCGAGCGGCTGGATCGGATGTTCGCCGTGCGCAGCTTCCTCGACGCGAAAATTCGCGTCACGCAGGCGTCCGATTACCCGCCGGGACCCTTCGAGCCGATGATGGCGCTGCAATCGAGCGTCACGCGAACCGACGCGCGGGGCAACCTCTGGGGGCCGCGCCAGCGGATCACGGTGGAAGAAGCGATCCGCGTGGGCACCCTGAACGGCGCCTACGCGTCGTTCGAAGAGGGCGCCAAGGGCTCGATCACACCCGGGAAGCTCGCCGATCTCGTGGTGCTCGAGCGGGACCCGCGCGCGGTGGATCCGTTTTCGATCATCTCGATTCCGGTGCAGCGCACGATGGTCGGAGGGCGCTGGGTGCACGAGTCGTGACGTCACTCCCGATCGTGGGCGTCATGGGCTCGGGAGCCGCCGAGCACGCCGAGCGCGCGACGCGTCTGGGTCGCTGGCTCGCCGCGCGGGGCGTCCACCTGCTCACCGGAGGGGGCGGCGGCGTGATGGCCGCGGTGAGCCGGGCGTTTTGCGAGGTCGCCGAACGCCGCGGCCTGGTGATCGGAATCATCCCGTCGAGCGCGGCTTCCTCGGGCCCGAAGCCCGGCTACCCGAACCGATGGGTCGAGATCCCGATCTACACGCACCTGCCGCTGAGCGGTGAGCGGGGCGCGGAGCCGCTGTCGCGCAATCACATCAACGTGTTGACATCGGACGTGATCGTGGCCCTGCCGGGCGGCGCCGGAACCGCGAGCGAGATCGCGCTGGCGCTCGCGTACCGGCGGCCGATCGTGGCGTTCCTCGAGTCGCCCGAGGAACTTCCGGGCCTGCCCGATCGGGTGCCGGTTTGCGCCGACTTCGACGCGGTCCGGTCGTTCGTCGAGGCGCGTCTCGCGCGCGGCCCGCAGGGCGGTCGCGATTGATCGATCGGACCGCCCGCCTCAACTGGCCGAAGGCAGGCCGTCGGCGACCGGGCCATGGCGCTGCGGCGGGCCGTCGCCGGGAAAGTCCTGATAGCGCGGCAGCTCGTCCGCGACGTCGAACCAGCGGATGCGCTCCGGATAGAACGCGTGTGCGGTCGGCACCAGCGCGTTCGGATCGTCGAAGGTGCTGATGTGGAACTCGAAGATGGGCCCCAGCTCGCCACCGTCGCCTTCCCAGGTGAGCGGTGTGCCGCACCGGCCGCAGAACGCGCGACCCACACCTGGCGATGACGCGTAGATCTTGCGCGCTTCGCCGCTGAACGCGACCTGATCGGCCTTGAATCCCGCCAGCGTCACCACCGCCGCGCCGTTGTGCTTGCGGCAGCTCTCGCAGTGGCAGTGGTTGACCCCGAAAGACTCACCCGTCACCTCGTAACGCACGGCCTTGCACATGCATCCACCGGCCAGCTTCGTGTCGTTTCCCATGGGCTCCTCCGTATTCGATCGAAGATGATTAGCACCGGATTGGCGCCGAGCCACCTCACCGGGCGCTGCGCAGCGTCGTCTCCGCGATCGATCCGGCTTCAGGGCAGACAGCTCACGCCGTCGTAGTCGAGCTGGCTCATTTCTTCGGTCTGCGGCGCTCGCAGTCCGTAGATCTCGACGGTCCTCGCCTCGATGCTCGCGAGCAACGCGTTGCCGAGCCGCAGCGCCGCGGCGCCGCTCTGCC
>JBFGGA010000012.1:0-32785 GCA_041579295.1 Myxococcota bacterium
CCGGACGCCCCGCGGTGCGCGAGGTTGGCGAGCAGCGCGAGGCCCTTGCCGATCAGCTCGTGGGATCGCTCGCCCCCGAGGTGTGCGACGAAGCCGACCCCGCAGGCGTCGCGCTCGTTGGCGGGATCGTAGAATCCCTGTCTGCGCGGGCGCGCATTGGCTCGTCGCATGATTGCCGTTCCCTCTCGAGCATCACCGTGAATCCACGGTATGCCGCGATCCGCTCCCGCCCGCGGCCGCTTCGCCCTCCGCCTCTGCCTCCTCCGAGAACGAGATGCGCGAGCGCTCGGCGTGCGTCGACAGCACGACCATCGTCTCGGTGCGCGTCACGCCCTCGAGGTCGCGAATCCGGTCGATCAGACCCTCGAGGGTCTGCGTGTTGCGGGTCTTCACCTTGAGCATCAGGGTGTGCGAGCCGGTCACGTGGTGGCAGTCGAGCGCCTCGTCCATCCGGCACACCGCGCGCCCGACGCTGCGGATCGCCGCGGGGCGGTCGGTCGACACGCCGATGAAGGCCGTGACGTCCTTGCCCACGCGTCGCCCGTCGAGCAGCGCCGCGTAGCCGCGGATCACGCCCGCTTCCTCGAGCTTGTGGATGCGCTCCATGACCGAGGGCGCCGAGAGCCCGACCTTCGCGCCCAGCGCGCTCAGCGATTGCTTGCAGTTCTCCTGCAGCCCTTCGAGGATGCCCCGGTCGGCCGCGTCCAACTCCACGGCACCGCGATGAATCTTCATCGGTGAACTCCAGATTTTTCGAATATTTAAGCGATTTTCGCCAAGATTTCCAGATAAAATTAGGAAAAAATTGAATCAAGCCTATTATTTTTCGAAATTGAAAATCCCCACGGGGAAGCCCGGCGCGGGCCACCGGCGCAGCCCCGCCGAAGCGCACGCGGTGGCACGTGGAGTCGATCCGGGCCGGGGCGCGCAACCCGGATTCGCGCGCAGGCGCGGCGATCGCCGGGGTCGCGCGCCGCGCTTCAGCGATCGACCTCGAGCTCGAGGCGCTTCTCGCGTTCGGCCCTCCGCTCGCGAACCCGGAGGATCTCTTCCTCGAGCGCGCTGCGGATCGCCTCGAGGCGGCGCTCCTCCTCGCGCTGACCGCTCCACCAGTCGGCGCACGCGTGGCGGGCGTGCGGGGTCAGCACCGCGGCGAACTTGTCGGCGAGCGTGCGAACGAACGCGTCGAGCTCGCTCATCGGGGACTCGAAGAGGATGCCGTAGTCGACCAGGCCCTCGAAGCGCGAGGTGCCCGCGCTGTAGCGCCGGGCCTTGCCCTGGAAATCCGCGATGGCCCGCATCACGACGTGACCGTAGGCGATCTCGCGATCGTCGCTGCGGCGCGCGGCGCTCGCCATCACGTACCAGTAGGCGTCCTCGAGGTCCGCGCTCGCAAAGCCGTGATGGGCGAGGCGCGCTCCGAGCACCTCCATGACCCGCTCGCTGACGTCGCGGTTTCCCGGATCGCCTTCGAGGGAGTGCTTCGCCGACCACCAATTGAGCAGCACCCGCATCGCCGGGCAGGCGTCCTGCGGCGGCCCGAGCGAGAACGCAAACGACTCGGTTCTGCCGTCGAACAGCGACACGACGAGTCGATACCGACCCGGCGCCTCGCCGGCGCCGAGCACCCACTGGCTGTAGATGAACCCCTCGACCGGCAGCATCGCGCCGTCGAACGTGACCGCGTGGGCGGGCGGCGTGCCGCCGCCCTCTCCGCTCGGCTGACCGCCTTCGGGCCCGATCAGCGTCTCGCTCCAGCGCACGGGCTCGGAGCTGCCGCCCACCCAGATCAGCCAGCCGTACATCTCGTTCTCGGCGTTGCGGATCGCATCGGCGGGCGCGATCGACAACCTCCCCTGCGCATCCGTACGGACCGCTCCGAAGACCGACCCGCGCCTGTCCGGAACCGCAATCGGGGGCCGGTGTTCGACGAGAATCCCTACCGACGCGGCGAGCGGATCGGCGGTCGCCTCCTGGTTGGCCGAGCGCGCTTCGAGCTGCGCCCCGGAGCGCGAGTCGGCCTGCGCGCCCGGGCGGAGCTCGTCCGCAACGGCGGATCGGGACTCGACCCCCGCAACGTCCGCCGCGCAGCCCAGCGAGCACGAAGCGGCGATCAGGCTTATGACACCGATCCTCGCGCACTGCGCGAGCGCGGCAACCTGCGCGAGTGCGCCGTTTCGCGAATTCACGACTCCGACTCCCGCTGATCGGCCGACAGTATCACGTCCGCACCGCAATTCTCCGAAGCATCGCGCGCGGGCGGCTCGCTCGCTCTGGCTATGCACGCGGCGCGTCGCTCGCGAGCGACGCGCTCTGAAGCCGCTTCGGCGCTCTGCGACCGCGCCGTCGACGCAGCGGGCACGCAGCATCGGTGCAACACCCGACACCGCGATTTTCGTTCGCACCCAGCGACATCGCGCGAAGGAGAGGGCTGGATTCCGGGCTCTGTCGCGGTGTAGAATCACCGGAAGTCCAGCCCGAGCAGACTGAGAACACGACTCAGCAAGGACGCGCAAGCGCGGAGCCCGGAAGCGCTTGGGGGAGCCCTCGAGCAGGTGTCTGGAATCGAGACGGAGGCCCGCATGCAAGCGCGTCGCGCAACCCGCAGCCCTGCCCTTTTCTTCGCCCTGGCGGCCGCCATCTGGAGCGGGCCGTCTCTCGCGGCGAGCGAGCCGCACACGCCCTCGACCCCCGCGGCTTCGGTCGACGCGGAGGCGCGCGAGCCGGCGCCCGTAGCGCCGGCTGGCGGTTTTGCGGCCGCGCAGCACCGCGTCTCGGCTCGTGAGTATCACGCGAGCAGCAACGACCGGGGGCTGCAGGCGCCCAATCGCGCGCACAACCTGCGCACCTACTTCGACGCGACCGGCATCCGCGTGCACGACCGCACCCGCGCCGACGCTCCTGAGCTGCTCGCGCTCAACCTCGCGGGTGTCGGCCGCGGCGAGACGCCGACCCGCGTCGGCCCCGGTGAAGTCACGAGCCACGGCGCGCGCGTCGAGATCGCGCGGCCGGGATTCGTCGAGTGGTACGAGAACTCGCCGGCGGGCGTCGAGCAGGGCGTCACGCTCGAGCGTCGGCCCGCGGGCGACGGGCCGCTGGTCGTCGAGCTCTCGGTGCGCGGCGCGCGCGCCTCGCTGCGCGGGGACGGCGTGCGCTTCGCGACGCCGACCGGCCGCCAACTGTCCTTCGCGAAGCTCGCGGCGATCGACGCTCACGGCCGCGCGCTCGAAGCGCGCTTCCGCCTGCCGGACCCCGCGCGCCTGCAGCTGTTGGTGGACGACGCAGACGCCACCTATCCCGTGATCATCGACCCGTTGCTGACCGCGATCCCCGACGCGCAGTTCGAGTCGAACCAGCTCAGCGGAGGGATGGGCAGCAGCGTGGCGGGCGCCGGCGACGTCAACGGCGACGGCTACGACGACGTGATCGTCGGCGCCAGCGGCTACGACGCGGGCCAGCTCAACGAGGGCGCCGCCTTCATCTTCCTGGGCGGCCCCGACGGCATCGCCGACGGCAACCCGAGCACCGCGGCGACCCAGATCGAGTCCAACCAGGCCAACGCGTACCTGGGCGTGAGCGTCGCGGGCGCCGGCGACGTCAACGGCGACGGCTACGACGACGTGATCGTCGGGGCCTACCTGTACGACTTCGATCAGGCGGACGAGGGGGCTGCGTTCGTGTTTCACGGCAGCGCGGCCGGCATCGCCGACGGAAACCCCAGCATGGCCGACGCGGTGATCGAATCCGATCAGGTCGACGCGCAGCTCGGCTACAGCGTCGCGAGCGCGGGGGACATCGACAACGACGGCTATGACGACGTGCTCGTGGGCGCCTATCGCTACGACACCGGCCTTGCCAACCCGCTTTGCACCGATGAATCGATCGCGACGGGCGACAACAGGGGGTTTCACCCCTGGCTGTGCTGCACCGGCCTGGGGACGGGAACCTGCTTGGACGAGGGCGCGGTCCTGGTGTTTCGCGGCAGCGCCGCGGGAATCGCGGGTGGCGGGCCCGCCGACGCCGACACGCTGCTGCTGTCGAACGAGGAGGCGTCGTGGCTGGGCTGGAGCGTGGCTTCGGCGGGCGACGTCAACGGCGACGGCTACGACGACATCCTCTTGGGCGCTCCGGCCTACGACTCCATCAACCCCCCCAATCGCCCGGTTCTCGATTGGGGCATCGCGTACATCTTCCACGGCGGCCCAGCGGGAATCCCCGACGGCACCGACGATTCGGCCGCGACCTGGTTCGTGCCGAACCGGGACATCTCGCAGCTGGGCAACAGCGTGGCGGGCGCCGGAGACGTGAACGGCGACGGCTACGACGACGTGCTGATAGGCGCGTACCGCTACGAGAAGCCACCCCCCAAGCCGCCCCCCCGCTTGCCCACCCGAGGCCCGGTCAACGAGGGTTGGACGGTCATCTATCACGGCAGCGCCGCGGGCGTTCCCAACGGGGGACTCGAGCTGTGGACGGGTTGCTCACCGCCCTGCCGGCCGAACGGTGCGGCTCCCGATACCGAGCTGAGGTCGAGCCAGCTGGTCGCGCTGATGGGCTCGAGCATTGCCGGGATCGGCGACATCGACGGCGATGGCTACGACGACGTGCTCGTGGGCGCGCAGCTGTACGACGCGGGCGAGGAGGACGAGGGCGCGGCGTTCGTCTACCTCGGCAGCGCCGACGGCGTCGCGAGCGGCGTCGCCAACTCGGCCGCGCTCCGGCTCGAGTCGAACCAGCCCTTCGCGAATTTCGGCTTCAGCGTCGCTTCAGCGGGCGACGTCAACGGGGACGGGGCCCCCGACGTGATCGTGGGCGCGCCGTTGTACGACAACGGCAAGAGCGGCGAAGGCGCCGCGTTCGTATATCTCGGGGAGCCCGTGGACGAGCCCGTGCCGGAGCCCGCGCTGATCGGCGGGCTCGCGGCGGGCGTCGCGTGCCTCGCGGCGCTCGCGCGTAGGCGCCGGCGCGGCGCTCGCGCGCGATAGCCGTCCGCGCCAGCTCCGACCGCGCGCCCCGCGCTCACGCGGCGTCGCCTTCGTCCGATCGCGGAACGGTCGGGACGTACTCGGGAAACCACATCGATGCGCGCACCACGTCTTCCACCTCGTCCTCGGGGATGGGCCGGCCGAGCTTCTTCTCGCCGCCGTAGCGGATCACGGCGGCAGCCACGCGCGCGCTGACCTCGCGCAGCTCCGATTGGTTGGGAAAGAGCGCCCCGAGCTTCAGTCGCTCGTCGCCGATGCTCGCGGCGAGCGCCTTCGCGGCCGCGTAGAACACGCCGTTGGGCACCGAGCGCATCTCCGAGAGGATCACGCCCAGGCCGACTCCGGGGAAGACGAAGACGTTGTTGGCCTGGCCGATCACGTGGCGCACGCCCCCGAAGTCGACGTCGGCGAACGGGCTGCCCGTCGCGACGACGGCCCGGCCGCCGGTCCATTCGAGCGCCTCGGACGGGGTGCACTCGGCCCGGCTCGTGGGATTCGACAGCGGGAAGATGATCGGCCGCTCGACGTGCTTCGCCATCTCCTCGAGCATCGCCCGCGTGAACGCGCCCGCGCGCGCGGTCGCGCCGATCAGCACGCTGGGCTTCACCTGCCGGATCACGTCCTCGGGCCTCGGCTCCGCGAGCGCGTCAAGGCCGTAGTGCGCGAGCGTCGCACCCGACGCAGCGAGCGTAGCCTTGTGGGGATCCCGCTCGCGGCCGTCCTCGCGAATCAGCCCCTTGCTGTCGAAGAGCAGATGCGCCCGCGCGATCGCGTCTTCCGACACCCCCTCGGCCCGCATCGCGCTGCAGAGCAGTTCGTGGGTACCCGCGCAGGCCTCGCCGGCGCCGATGTAGACGAAGCGCTGCTCGGCGAGCGACTGGCCGGTGATGCGCAGGCCCGCGAGCACCCCGGCGACCACGACCCCGGCCGTCCCCTGGATGTCGTCGTTGAAGCACGGCAGGCGCTTGCGGTAGTTGGCGAGCAGCTTGAAGGCCTGGGCCTTGTGGAAGTCCTCCCACTGCAGGATCGCGTTCGGAAAGACCTCGAGCACGCCCTCCACGAAGGCGTCCATGAACGCCTCGTAGAACTCGCCGCGCAGCCGGCGCTGCGGATAGCCGATGTAGCAGGGATCCTCCAGCAGCTCGGCGTTGTCGGTTCCGACGTCGAGGCTGATCGGCAAGACCTTCGAGGGGTGGATCCCGGCCCCCGCGACGTAGAGCGCGAGCTTGCCGATCGGAATTCCCATCCCGCCCGCACCCTGATCGCCCAGCCCGAGGATGCGCTCGTTGTCGGTCGCGACGATCAGTCGGATGTCCTGGAAGGGATACTCCCTCAGGCGCGAGGGAATGTCGTCGATGTCGTCGGGTGTGAGCCAGATGCCGCGCACGTTGCGGTGGATGTGGCTGTAGCGCTGACAGGCCAGGCCGACCGTCGGCGTGTAGACGATGGGCATCAGCTCGGCGAGGTGTTCGACCAGGACGCGGTAGAACAGGACCTCGTTGCGATCCTGGAGGGCCGCCAACCCGATGTACTTCTCGAGCGCGTCCGTCTTGGCCGCGCAGTGCTCCATCTCGAGCTCGACCTGCTCTTCGATGCGACAGATCCGCGACGGCAGCAGCGCGTTCAGGCCGAGTCGGTCGCGCTCCTCCTGCGTGAAGCCGAGATCCTTGTTGGTCGACGGGTTCTTGAGCAGCCAGACGCCGCGCTTGCTCGTCACGATCTGATCCGGCCCGCAGACGACCCTGGAGCCCTTCACCCCTGCCATCGCTCCCCCCTGCGTTTCGACCGTCGGGCGCCTCAACGCCTCCAGTGCACGCGCAGCACGCCCCCGCCGTCCGGGTAGTGGAAGTCCAGCTCGCCCTGGTAGGCGTGGTGGATCGCACCGCCGATCGACCGCGCCAAGCTGGCTTCGCAGGTCGTCACCTCCAGCTCCTCGCCCGATTCGCTGATCGCCATGATTCGCTTGAGCGGGTGGTGCTTGGCCTCGCGCTCCTCGGCGCGGCGAATCAGGCCGAGGATCTCGGTGCGATGCTCGAGGTGGAACGCGCCCGACAGCGTGAGGATTCCGGCCGGCATTCCGTCGGCTGCGCGCTGGCACGCGGGGCAGACCACCGCGTGAGCGCCCGTCGCGGGGCGGCCCCACTGCCAGCGGCCGCCGTGGAAGACGGCCTGACAGCTCGGGCAGGCGCTCGGCTCGCGCGGCTTGCCCCGCGCCTCGTAGGGGTCGTGGCGGCGCTCCTGGATCAGGCGATCTCGACGCGTCAACGGCGCTTCCTCCCCGTGGTGCCCTCGATCTCTCGCAAGTTTCGCGCCAGCGAGGCGAGCCTCCCCGGCCGCCCTGCGCCGGTCGACTGGGCAAAACTCGCGTCGGGCGTGTCAACCTGCCCCATTTCGCTGGTCGCTCTTGGGAATGCGTCGATGATACCACTGCGCCGCGCCGGAGGCGCGTCGCTTCAATGCAGCGTCACGCTGAAGGAGGCCCCGCCCTTCGCCTCGCCGCCGCAATCGCGTTCGACCCGGACCGCGACCACGTCGCCCGGCCGCTTGTCGATGAGCGCAAGCTTGAGATCGGCGAGACTCGCGATCGGCGCACCGTCGAGCTCGACGATCTCGTCGGCTGCGCGCAGGCCGATCTGGCGTGCGGCGCTGTCTTTCGTGAAATCCAAGATCGCGAGGCGTTCGCCACCGGTGTCGAGGAAGACGCCCAGCTTCCCTCCACGCGCGAGCTCGATCACCTCGGAGACCAGCACGTAGTCGGCGTCGCCGGCTGTGACCTTCTGCGGATCGCCCTGCAGCACGTTCACCGCCTCCAGGCCGCTGCGCAGGGTGAATCGCGCGGGGATCCCGCTGCGAACGACGTGACCATCGCCCGCGAGCACCACCAGGCGCCGGGCCGGGTGCGCGTCGAGGTGGCGAGCGGCGCGCTCCGCCATGCTCTCGTCCCAGATCAGCTGGGCTTCGACGAAGTTCTCCAGGCTCATGTCCTGGATCTCCGGATGCTCGTCGTAGATCGCCTGCAGGCGCTCGCGATAGCCGGGGATGTCGCGCTCGAGCCGCGCGGGAATCTGCGCGCGCTCCTCCTCGCTCAACGCCGCGATCCCCTCCCGCGCCACCTTCGAGGCGATCTCCTTGGGCGCATTGAGCGCCACGAGCGGGATGCGGTGCTCGCGCGCGAAGTCCAGGATCGGGGCGTAGAGCCGGTAGTCGAATTGCCAGCGATCGTAGTACTCCGTCTGCACGAGCATCTCGGCGGCGTCGATCCGCCCCTCCACGTAGGCGTCGAGCGCATCCTGGAAGGGCTGCTGGAAGAATTCCAGGCCGATGGCGAGATCCGGGTGCCGCTGGTGCAGCCGACACACGAGCTCCAGCTGATTGATGTGGTGGTCGTAGCGGTCGTGCGTCTCGCCGATCATGACGACCCGCGCTTCGGCGAGCCTTTCGAGCAGCGCGTCGAAGTCCAGGCGCTCCTCGCCGGCGACGACCGCCGGCGCGTGCCACGCGGCTTCCGCCGACGGCACGGCGCACGCCTCGGAGTGGGCCGCTGCGGACCCGGCCAGCAGCGCGAATGCACTGCTCGCCAGCGCCGCGTACCACGGCAGGCGGCTCGGGTTCGCGCGCCGAGGCGAGCCCATCCGCGCGCGTTCGCGCTCGGGGGCGCCGAGCCCCGCCGTCTGGCTCGGGCATCCGGCGGTATTACAATGCGCTCCATCCAATGCCCGCCACCTCTCCGCTGCGCTCGAAGCGCCTCGCCGTTCCGCTGCTGCTCGCCTGCGCGCTCTGCGCCGTCCCGGCTCGCGCGATCGTACAACACGAGCTCACGGTCGACCTCGAGCCCGATCGCAATCGGCTCAGCGTGCGCGATCGCGTCCAGCTACCCGAGGGATTCACGCGCGCCGATGGCCGGGTCGACTTCCTGTTGAACTCCGCATTCGAGCCCGCTCTCGGCGACGCGACCGCGAGACTCGAGCGGCTCGCGCCGTCGACCCAGCGACCGCTGCACCGCTACCGCGCGCATCTCGCCCGCGATGCCCGCACACTGACGATAATCTACGCGGGCGCGCTCGCACAGGCCGAGGGCCACTACGCGTCGGGCCACGTCGGCCCCGAGGGCGTCTTCCTCACCGAGACGAGCGCCTGGTATCCGATCTTCGAGGGCGCGCCGATCGTCTTCTCGATGCAGGTCCGCGCGCCGGAGGGATGGCACGCGATCAGCCAGGGGCGGGGCGATCCGCTGCCGCCTGTCGCCGGGCGCGCCGCGCAGCTGTGGACCGAAACGCGGCCGCAGACGGAGATCGTTCTGCTGGCCGGGCAATTCGTCGACTACATGCGCCGCGCGGCCGGCCTCGACGCGAGCGTTCACCTCAGGCGCCCCGATGCGGGTCTGGCCGCCGACTACCTGGATGCGACGGCCCGCTACCTCGACCTCTACGAGGCGCTGCTCGGCCCCTATCCCTACGAGAAGTTCGCGCTGGTCGAAAACTTCTGGGAGACCGGTTACGGGTTGCCGTCGCTCGCGGTGCTCGGCCCGCGCGTGATCCGCTTTCCGTTCATCCTGCACTCGTCGTTTCCCCACGAGATCTTGCACAACTGGTGGGGCAACGGCGTCTATCTCGACCCCGGGAGCGGCAACTGGAGCGAGGGCCTGACCGCCTACCTCGCGGACCACCTGGTCCAGGAGCAGCGCGGGCGCGGCGCCCGTCACCGACGCAACGCGTTGCAGAAGTACGCGAGCTACGTGGACGCGGCCGACGATTTCCCGCTCAGCGCGTTTCGCGGCAAGCACGGCGAGGTCTCGGAAGCCGTGGGCTACAGCAAGGCGCTGATGTTCTTCCACATGCTCAGACAGCACCTCGGCGATGCGGATTTTCTCGCAGGCCTGCGGCTGTTTGCATCCCGCCACCGGTTTCAGGCCGCGAGCTACGACGATCTGCGCCGGGCCTTCGAGTCGGCGAGCGGGCTGTCGCTCGGTGCGGAATTCGCGCAGTGGATCGAGCGGACCGGCGCGCCCTCGCTGCTGCTAAAAGACGTGCGCGTCGAAAGAACTGGCGGCGGCTACCGCCTGCGCGGCACGATCGAGCAGCAGCAGCCGGGCCCGCCGTATCGGCTTCGCGTGCCCGTCGCGGTGCAGCTCGGCGCGGACCGACCCGCCGTGCGCGAGGCGATCTCGCTCGACTCGACGCGCGCGCAGTTCGAACTCGCGCTGCCCTCGCGCCCGACGGCGCTGCACGTCGACCCCGAGTTCGACCTGTTTCGCCGGCTCGCACCGGGCGAGGCGCCCGCTTCGCTCGGCGACCTGCTCGGGGCAAAGGCCGCTCGCTTCGTGCTACCCGCGCGTGAGCCCGCGCGGCGTCGTGAGACCTACACCGCTCTGGTTCGCTCGTGGGATGGCGGGGCGACGATCGACGACGCCGCGCCCTTGCCCGACGACGAGAGCGTCTGGCTGCTCGGCTGGGACAACGCGCACCTCCCCGCGCTCGCCGCGGCCGCAGCCCGCGAAGGCCTGACTCTCACGCACGAGGGAGCGACCCTCGGCGCCGACCGCTTTCGACGCGCGACGGACTGCGTGGTGTTCGCCGCGCGAGCGGCCGCGGACACCGAGCGGCGCGTCGGGTTCATCGGCTGTGACGGCGAGCGCGCGATCGACGGGCTCGCCCGCAAGCTGCCGCACTACGGCCGCTACGGCTTTCTCGCCTTCCGCGGAGACGAGCCGAGGAACGTCCGCAAGCAGGAGTGGCCGGTTCGCGACTCGCCGCTGGCGATCGTCTTCGATCCAAAGGCCGCCCACTTCCCGCCGCCGCTGCCGCCACGCCGGCCGCTCGCCGCGAGCCCCTAGCGGGCGAATCCCCTGGATTCGCTTGCGGCGCCGCGCGATCCCCTCCGGGTTCGCGCTGCTAGGTGCTGCGCGCGAATCGACGCCTGCGAATCGCTCGGCGACGGCGCTGCGCGATCCACGCGAGCGCGGCGGCTCCCGCGCGCAACGCTCCGCTGCCGGGCTCGGGAACCACGCGGTAGATCTCCCCGCCTCGATCGACGATGACCATCTCGCCGGAGCCGTCTTCGCCGAAGGCCACGATGTTCTCGATGGCGCCCTCGGGCGGGGTGAGCTGGCTGGTGCGGTCGATCACCTCCGGGGCCGTGACCGCGTCCCCGTCCCACTCGAAGCTCCAGATCTGATCCCAGCAGTAATCGGCGAAGAAATAGTGGCCGTAGATCTCGGCGATCGAGCCCCGGTAGACGATGCCGCCGGTCACGGTCCCGCTGCAGAACGCCGCGCCGGAATGCGCGTACTCCCACATCGGGTCGGTGAACGAGGCGGATCCGCAGGGCGGCTCGCCCGGGTCGGGATCGTTGCAAAGCGTGCCTTCCTGGACGTCCCAACCGTAGTTGCGAAAGCTCGTGTCCGTGCCGGCCTGGATGTCGATCTCCTCGCGGGCATCCTGCCCGACGTCGCCGATGTAGAGATCCCCGGTGAGGCGGTCGAAGCTGAAGCGGAAGGGATTCCGCAAACCGAACGCATAGGCTTGAAGGCTGCCGGGCGTGCCCGTCCCGATGTTCCAGCGAACCATCTGACCAAAGGCGTTGGTGTTGTCCTGCGCGCGGTCGCCCGGATCGTTGGCGCCGCCGCCGTCGCCCAGCCCCAGGTAGAGGAAGTCGTCCCGCACCGCGAGCGTGCCGCCGTTGTGGTTGTTGAACGGCTGTGCGAGCGAGAAGAAGTTCAGCTCGCTCGAAGGGTTCGCGACGTTCGGGTCGACGGATACCTGGAACCGCGAGACCCGGCTCGTCAGGCCCGCTGACGTGTAGTAGACGTAGAAGTACCCGCTCGTCGCGTAGTCGGCCGGGAAGGCCAGACCGAGCAAGCCGCCCTCGCCCGTGGCGTCGACGCCACCGAGGCTCAGAAACGGCGCGGGCAACAGCGCGCCGTCCTGGTAGATCAGGATCTCGCCCGCGCGCTCCAGGATGAACAGCCGCGCGTCGCCGGCCGGGCTGCCCGCAAAGACCGGCTGATCGAGCTCCGCAGTGCCCAGGATGCGCTCGGCGCCGAGCGTCTGCGCCGCAGCGTTCGCGACGAGAAGCAGCGCGCCCGCGAGCGCACCCGCGCAGACCGACTCGAAAATTCTCATTGAGGCTCCCCGGCGCCCGAGCGGTTCGCATCGCGCGGCGGCATCCGGAATCGGCCGGTGCAGAAAGCGGCCGCGGGCGCGCCCTCTCTCGGGCAAGAGTGCGCCCGGGATGCGTCGCGTCGCGCACGAGAGCTTAACCCCGAGCGCGTCGCGCGCTCCACGGATCCTCCCCGCGGCCATTTCCCATGACCCGGCTGTAGTATGCTCGCGGACATGCTCAGCGCGCAGCCCTCTAAGGCTCGCCGACGCGGCAAGCGCCTGGAGTGGCTGCTGTTCGCGGCTGCCACGTCGCTCTCCGCGTTCCTGCTCTTTCTCGTGCAGCCGCTGGTCGCCAAGCACATCCTTCCGTGGTTCGGCGGCGTGCCGGCGGTCTGGAACGCCTGCCTCGCATTCTATCAATCGGCGCTCTTCGCGGGTTATCTCTACGCGCACTTTCTCGTTACCCGGACCCCCGCGTTTCGCCAGCTCTGGATCCACGGCGCGCTCGTGGCCGCCGCGATCGCGGTGCTCCCGGTGCTGCCGGCGGAGAGCTGGCGGCCCGACGCGGCCACGGCGCCCGTGGCGCGGATCTTCGCGATGCTGATCGCGAGCGTGGCCCTGCCCTTCGTCGCGCTCGCCGGAACCGGCCCGATCCTGCAGGCGCTGTTTGCAAAGCGCTTTCCGGGCACCTCGCCCTACCCCCTCTACGCGCTGTCCAACTTCGGGTCGCTGCTCGCGCTGCTGTGCTTCCCGTTCGTGCTGGAGCCCTGGATCTCGGTCTCGGAGGCGTCGGCGCTCTGGTCCGCGGGCTTCGCGATCGCGGGGGCCTCGGTGCTGGCGTGCGTCTGGCTGGCCACCTCGCGCGGCCGCGTCGCGGACGCGCGCGACGGCGCGGCGGGCGGCAATCCGCGTCGAGCAGCGGAAGCGCGGGTCGAGCTCGAGCATCGCATCGCCTGGCTGCTGCTGCCCGCGTGCGCGGTGGTTCTGCTGATGGGCGTCACGAACCTGTTGTGCCTCGATGTGTCGAGCGTGCCTCTGCTCTGGGTCGTTCCGCTCGCGCTCTATCTCGCGACCTTCATTCTCTGCTTCGCCTCCGAGCGCAGCCACTGTCCGCGCCTGTTCTGGACGCTCGCCGCGGCCGCACTGCTCGCGGACTTCGCGTCGAAATACGGCGGCGTGGGATTCGTATCACGCGTGTTCCGGATCGGCCCCGTCTACGACCAGATCCTGATCCTGATCGCGCTGCTGTTCGCCGTCTGCATGCTGCTGCACGGCATGCTGCAGCGCCTGAGGCCGCCCGCCGAGCAGCTCACCACCTACTACCTCTCGATCTCCGCCGGGGGCGCACTGGGCGGGCTCTTCGTCGGCCTGCTCGCGCCGGTCGTCTTCGACAGCTACGCGGAGCTTCCGCTCGCGTTGCTGACCTCCTGGATCGCGCTCGGCGCGCTCGCCTGGCGGCGAAGCCAGCGTCGCGGGAGCGCGGCGGGCCGCCGCCTCGCGCCCGCGGCGCTGGCCGCCTGCCTCGCGCTGCTGAGCGGCATTCACCTCGTCTACGAGCGAGACTGGGGGCACGGCGACGTGCTGTTCAAGCAGCGGAGCTTCTTCGGCGTGCTCGTGGTGCGCGAGAAGCACCCGAACGACCCGGCGCGCCACGTCAAGATCCTGATGCACGGCACGACCTTTCACGGCCGCCAGCTGCAGCACCCGACCGCGCGGCGCGTCCCGGTCTCCTACTTCGGGCCGCTGACCGCGATCGGAATGGCGCTCTATGACGGCCCGCTCAGCGAGGCGGGCCTCGAGCTCGACAAGGCCCGCGCGCGCCCCGCGCGGAAGATCGGGATCATCGGCGTCGGGGTGGGCGCACTCGCGGGCTACGGTCGCCGCGGTGACGAGATCGTGTTCTACGAGATCGATCCCGAGGTCGTCGCGGTCGCGCGCGAATCGGGCCACTTCGACTACATGACGGCGAGCGAGGCGGATATCGAGGTGGTGCTGGGAGATGGGCGCCTTTCCCTCGAGCAGGAGTTGAAGGGGATCGGCTCGCGTCAGTTCGACGTGCTGGTGATGGACGCCTTCAGCAGTGACGCGATTCCCGTCCACCTGCTGACCCGCGAAGCCTTCGGCGTCTATCTGCAGCACCTCGAAAGTGACGGGCTCCTCGCCGTTCAGGCCAGCAACCGGCACCTGCTCCTGTCGCCTCTGATCTCGCGACTGGGCGCTTCGGTGGGCCTGCACTCGCTTCAGGTCCAGAATCGCAACATCCCCGGTTATTCGTCCGGGCAATCGAGGTGGGTGCTGCTGAGCCGCGATCCGAGCGCAATCGATCGGCTCGAAGCCAAGATTCGCGCCCGCATGCGCTATGCCGGGGTGCGCGAGCCGCAGGTGACCCTCTTGCGCCCCGAGCCGACCGATCTGGACGCCGCGCCGCTCTGGACGGACGATTACAGCAACATCCTGAGTGTCCTGAAGCTTCGCCTTTGAGGAGTCGAAATGCCGAACCAATCGCTTCGAATCGGACCCCGCATCGCAGTCGCCGCGCTTCTGGCAATGTCCTCGGCGTCTTGCGCGCTCGACGCGCCGGCCCCGTCGCGGGCGGGCGCGGTGGCGCGCGGCGATAACGTCATCCTGATCACGGTCGATGGCCTGCGCAACGAGGAGCTGTTCGGCGGCATCGACGAGCAGGTGCTCGCGAGCGTCGAGAACTCCGGAATCGAATACGAATCGGAGAGCGCGCGCGTGCGCGCCGCTTACGGGGGCTCGAGTCCGGAGCTCTCCCGCCGCGCGCTGATGCCGTTCTTCTGGACCGAGCTCGTACCCCGTGGCGTGCTGCTCGGCAACGAGAAGATCGGTAGCCACGTGCGCGTGACGAACCGGGAGTTGTTCTCCGCGCCGGGCTACATCGAGATCCTCACGGGCGAACCCCACCACGACGTCGTGTCCAACGATCCGATCCACTACCCGTATCCGAGCTTCATGGAATACGCGAAGGACGCGCTCGGTCTGGGCTACACGGAAGTGGCCACGATCGGATCCTGGAAGGGCTTCGCGACGCTCTCGTCGAGTCGGCCCGACCTCTTCTTCACCAACACGGGTTTCGAGCCCGTGGATCCGAAATATGCGACGGAGCGGATGCACTGGCTCGGCGAGATCCAGCACGACGTGATGAGCCTCTGGCCGGAGGGCCGCAGCGATGCGATCACCTTCGGCATGAGCGTCGAATACCTGCGGAATCTCAAGCCGCGCGTGCTCTACATCGCGTTCGGCGAAACCGACGATTGGGCCCACCAGCGCCGTTACGACCGCTATCTCGACTACATCCACGTCTTCGACAGCTACCTGAAGCGCCTCTGGACCCTGCTGCAGGACATGGACGAGTATCGAAACCAGACGACGCTGATCATCACCACGGATCACGGCCGCCCGCACGACCCCAAGGAGTGGGTCGAGCACGGAGCCGGCCCGCAGTACGCGGGCTCCGAGGCGATCTGGATCGCGATCATCGGGCCGCGCGTGCCACATCGCGGAGAGGTCGCTCCGGCGAAACCGGTGACCCAATCCGACGTCGCCGCCACGGCGCTCGAGGCGCTCGGACTCGACTACCGCGAGTTCAATCCGCGGATGGGTCCTCCGATCGCGGCGGCGTTCGGCGAATAGCAGGCGGCTGGCGCACTTCACGGCCCTCGTCGCGTCGCGGCCTCGTGCCGTAATCGCGCTTGACGATGCGATACGCGATCGCCCCGGTGACGATCATCGAGGCGCCGTAGGCGATCGCGAGCAGCAGCTCACCGCTCATCGACGCCCCTCCCGGCTTCCCGCGCCGGCCCGTCGGGCGCGGGGGCGCTCCGGCTCGCCGCGTACGGCCGGGCGTAGAAGATCACCATCAGCGCGATCGCCAGCGCGCCGACCGCGATCAACCACCGGATCAGCCGCAGCGTCTCGCGCTGCTTGCGCTCGTCGATCTCCGCGCTCGGGATGCGATGAATCATCGCGCGATAGGCGCGCTCGGAATCCGTGACGCGCCCCATCCGCGAGACGATCAGGATGGCCGCGATGCTCAGCGAGAGGCCGATCACGAACGGATCCAGGAAGACCGGGAGCGCGACGAGCTCGAAGACCGACAGCATCTTGGCGGCGGCGTTGCCCAGAAAGCCCGCGACGATGCCCCAGAAGGCGCCCGCGGCGGTGATCCGATCGCTCCACACGCTGAAGAACGCGAGCGGCCCCCAGGAGGACGCGAATAGCGTCCCCGCGAAGTAGGTGATCCAGAAGATTGCGGGCGGCTGGAAGAACGCGAGCGCGAGGATCACCACGCCCACCAGGAACATCGTGTAGCGGCTGATCCGCAGGTGTCTGCGATCGTCCTGCGCGCGGTGGAGAAAGATGTCGTGACTCGCGCTGAACGCGACCAGCGACAGGAACGTCGACGCGGAGGACAGCGCGGCCGCCATGATTCCGGCCATCAACAAGATCGCGGGAGCGGTCGGCATCAGGTGGAGCGCCGCCCAGATCATCACCCTTTCGGGGAGCTCGATTCCGGGGTTCACGAGGTTGATCGCCGCGGCGCCGAAGACGAGTGCGATGTACAACGCCAGGACGGCCGCGATCGCGACACAGCCCGCGCGCACGACGGTGTGCTCGTCTTTCGCCATCAGGTAGCGGCTCGATTGCCAGGGGCTCACGGCCACCACGAGCCCCCACGACAAGCCGAAGATCACCGCCCAGGTGAGCCCCTCGATCGGCGTCCGCCACGGGGAGCCCGGCCCGAGATGGCCGTGCCAGGCGATCAGGCCGGACTTCGGCTCGAACGCGGCGAGCGACTCGATGGCCGCAAACCAGCCACCGACGCGATCGATGATGAAGTACAGCGCGACGAATCCGACGACCGTGAAGAGCAGGAACATCAGCGTGTCCGTGATGATCACGCCCCGCGAGCCCGAGTAGAGGGTGAACGAGGTGTATCCCGCCCAGACGATGAGCAAGGAGGTACCGTAGGAGATGCCCGTCACCTCCGAGACGATCAGCGAAGCGCCCTGGGTCACGGCCAACAGGTAGGCGGAAAGACCGACGATGATCGTCAAGCCCGCCGCAATCTGCACGCGGTCGCCCCGGCTCTCGAACCGCCTGCCGAAATACTCGGGAACGGTCAGCGCCTCGCTCCTGCGCAGCTGCCGTCCGAAGAACAGCGCACCGAACACGTAACCCATCGCGTTGATCGTCGTCAGGATCAGCAGAAGCGGTCCGTGGCCCTGATACGAAAACCCGGTTTCGCCGAGGAACGCGTTGGTGCTCAGGAAGCTCGCAACCAGGGTGCCGACCACCAGGAGCGTCCGCGCGCTCCGCCCCGCGACGAAGAAATCGTCCAGGTGCTTGACCTTGCGGCCCGCATAGCTCCCGACGACCAGGTAGATCAGGATGCTGACCAGAATGCCGATCGCGTAGGCGTTCAACGACCCCTCCGCTGTGGGGCGCTGATGATAGAAGAGCGGCGCGGCGGTCCGCACCGCCCGCTGCCATTTCGACGGCGCGCGGCCGAGGCGTTCGACTGGACTCCCCGCGCCGATCGGGATATGAATTCGCGATTCGAGCAGCGCCACTCCGGGCCCGCGAGCCCGATGAATCGGCGTTCAGCGAACAGGACGGTGGCAATGAACCCCACGAGACATCGTTTGATGGCAATCGCATTTTCATGGCTGCTCTCGCCGTTCGCGGCGTGGGCGCAGGCGCCGGACGCGCCGGAGCCCGGCTCGATCGAAGCCATCGCACAGGAAACTTCCGATCCCCGCTTTGCGAGCCCATGGGTCGCCTACGTCCCGGAATCCGCCGAGATTCCTTCCCCGACGGATTTTCTCGGCCACGTCGCGGGGGCCGCCGGCGAGCTCCCGGACAGCGCGACCATCTACGCCTACCTGCGCGAGCTCGCTCGCAGCTCCGAGCGCGTCGACATCGAAGTCATCGGGCGCACCGAGGAGGGGCGTGAAATCCTGCTCGTGGCGGTCGCGGACGCGGCGGGAATCGCAGCGCTGCCAGAGCTCAAGCGGGCGACGGCGCGCTTCGCGGATCCGCGTACGACGACGCCGGCCGAGTTCGAGGAGATGCTCCCGCAGGCGCGACCGTTCTACTACTTCAACGGCGCGATTCACGCCGACGAATCCGGCGCTCCGGACATGCTGATGGAGCTCGCCTATCGCCTCGCCGTATCCGAACACCCGATGATCCGTCGCATTCGCAGCGAGCTGGTGGTGCTCATCAATCCGGTCGCGAACCCGGACGGGCGCGACAAGATGTCCGACTGGTTCCGCCGCTTTCACCGCGGAAAGACCGACTACGACGCGCTGGCCCGCCAGTCGCCTCCCTACTGGGGCAAGTACGTCTTCGTCGACGCCAACCGCGATGCGCATCAGCTCGACTTCGCGACCACACGGGCCGTCGCGAAGATGTTCTTCGACTACCACCCGACGGTCCTCCACGACCTCCACGAGGCGATCCCGCTGCTCCAGACCTGGAACGGCACGGGGCCCTACAACCCGAATCTGGATCCGATCGTCTACGCCGAGTTCCTCGAGATGAGCTTCCACGAGATGTCCGCGCTCAGCGGGCACGGAATGCCGGGCGTCTGGACCTGGGACTTCGGGGAAGGCTTCGGGCATCACTACACGGACTCGATTGCGATGAACCACAACGCGATCGGCCGCGGCTACGAGACCTTCGGCAATGCCGTTCCGCTGCGCGTCACGCGCAAGCTCAGCAGCGACGACCTGTCGCGCAAGTGGTTCCGCCCCTTTCCGCCGCCCGACCGGGAATTCGTCTGGTCGCACCGCGACAACGTCAACTACTCGCAGAGCGCGAGCCTCGCGGCGCTCGATTACTGCGCGGGCCAGGCCGAACAACTGCTGCGCAACTTCTACCAGAAGGGATACAACTCCTGGATCCGGGGAAGATCCGGCGATCCCTACGCGTACGTGATTCCCGCCGATCAGGGCGATCGCTTGCGGGTCGCGAGCATGATCAACCGCCTGCTCGATCAGCGCATCGAGGTCGGCCGCGCGCGCCGGGACTTCGCGATCGGCGCAGACGAGTTCGACGCGGGGGACTTCGTCGTCGTGCTCGACCAGCCGTACCGAAACTACGCGGTGGACCTGCTCGAGCCGCAGGAATTTCCGGCCGATGCCGAACACGAGCCCTACGACGACATCTCCTGGGCGCTGCCCGTGCACTACGGCGTGCGGGCCGTGCGCGTGGACGATCCGGCCATTCTCGAGGTCTCCGCGAAGCCGATCGCGGAGCGCGTGCATCCCAAGGGATCGGTCGCGCGCGGGGGGAAGGTGTTCCTGCTCGCGGACAGCGGCCAGGAGGCGCTGCTCGCCGCGCGCTACCGACTCGCCGACTTCGAGGTCGAGATCGCGGAGCGCGCGTTCGAAGCGGATCGGCAAACCTACCCGGCCGGCAGCTGGGTGATCGACGACCAACCGGGCTTGGCGTCGGCGCTGGCTGCGGTCGCCGACGAACTCGCGCTCGACTTCAGCACGACCCGAAGCCGGCCCGCAGTTTCGCGCCACGACGCGCCGGTCCCGCGGCTCGGGGTCTGGGTTCCCTGGGCGGACACCGACATGATCGGCTGGATTCGCTACAGCCTCGACCAGCAGCGCATTCCCTACACCTATCTGCGCGACGAGGAAATTCGCGCGGGAAACCTCGAGCAGGTCGTGGACGTGATCGTCTACGGAACCGTGCTGCTCGACCTGCAGGGGCAGATCCACGGCATCGCGGCCGAGCACGGTCCGATGCCCTTCGACCGCAGCGAGGAGTATCCGAGCCTCGGGTCGCCCGTGGCATCTGACGACATCACGGGCGGCATCGGCTGGCGGGGCCTCGCCAACCTCGAAGCCTTCGTGCGCGAGGGCGGCGTCTTGATCACGCTCGGCAACGGCTCCACGCTGGTGCTCGACAGCGGCCTGGTGCGCAACGTCCAGCGCGCCGACCTCCACGGCGTGACCACGCCCGGCGCCCACCTGCGCACGTCGTTTCTGCAGCCCGGGCATCCGATCGCGTACGGCTATCCACGGCAGGGCTACGCGTTCCGCTCGCCCTACCCGTTCTACGACCCGCCGCGGCGTTGGCTCACGATGTCGTACTGCACCTCCTGTCTGGACGGACCGCTCGATCTGCGGCACGTCGTCCTGCAGTGGGGCACGCTGCCATTCGACCGCGCGGGCGACTTCCCGGGCGGGCCCGCCGCGCCGATCCTGGTCAGCGGCGGTGGCAAGAACCAGCAGGCGCTCGAGGGCCGCCCCGCGTTGCTGGACGTCCCGCTCGGCCGCGGCAACGTGATCGCGTTCAACTTCAATCCGATGCACCGCGATCTCAACCACGCAGACAGCCGCTATCTCTACAACGGGATCCTGAACTGGCGGCACATCACCTCGCGAAACCGCGGCGATTGAGCGAAGGCGGTCGAGGCGGCGATTCGGGTCGCGCTTCCGCAGCGCTCGGTGCGACCCCGCAAGCCAGGCGTGACGCGCAAGACCCGAGTCGCGCGGCGTGCCCGCCGCGCATTACTGGGCGTGCTTGTAGACGACGCCGCCCTTCATCACGAAGCGGACGTCCTCGAGACGAGAGACGTCCTCGAGGGGGTTGCCGTCGACCGCGATCAGGTCGGCGAGCAGACCTTCCGCGATGCGCCCGCGGTCGGGCGTTCCGAGCACCTCCGCGGCGAGCGACGTGGCGCTCCGGATGGCGTCGCTTGGCGACTGGCCGTGGCGCACGTTCACCGCGAACTGCCGCGCGTTCTCACCGTGTGGAAACACGCCCGCGTCGGTGCCGTAAGCGATCTCGAGATCGTATTCCAGCGCGGTCCGAAAGCTCTCGGCGAGCTTTGGGGTGATGGCCTCGGCCTTGGCGCGAATCGCCGGGGGCAACGGGTCGAGATCGAACGCTTCCGCCAGATACAGGTTCGGGACGACGACGGTGCCGTTCTTCTTCAGCACCCGCGCCGCGCGCTCGGTGAGGATGCTCGCGTGCTCGATCGTATCGATTCCCGCCTCCGAGGCCGCGATGATTCCAGCGCTGCCGTGCGCGTGCGCGGCGATCTTCAGGCCGTGGCGGTGCGCCTCGTCGGCGGCCGCCTCGAGCTCCGCGAGGCTGTACTGCTGGGCGCCGACCGAGCCCCCGAAGCTCAACACGCCCGCGGTCGCGCAGATCTTGATCACCCGCGCGCCGTGCTTGATCTGGTAGCGCACGGCCTTGACGACTTCGTTGGCGCCGTCGGCAATTCCGGCGCGATGGTCGAGCTCGTTGACCCCCGGCGCGAATCCGGTGACGTCGCAGTGTCCGCCCGTGATCGACAACGCGTGGCCGGACGCCAGCATGCGCGGCCCCGCCACCCAGCCGCGCTCGATCGCGCGCATCAGCGCCACGTCCGAGAACTCGTAGGCGAAGAGGTCGCGCACCGTGGTGAAGCCCGCGAGCAGCGTCTTGCGCGCGTTGGCCGCGCCGCGCAGCGCGAAGTCCGCCTGCGTCCAGCGCACCGGCTCGATCTCCCACCCCGGAACGACCTCGTAGGTGAGGTGGGTGTGGAGGTCGATCAGCCCGGGCAGCAGCGTGAACTCGCCGAGGTCGATCCGCTCGCCGCCGGGCGTCGCGCCCGGGTTCACGGCCGCGATCAGGCCGGCGTCGATGACGAGCGTTGCGGGCTCTACGAGACGACCGTGCTCGACGTCGAGATACGCCTTTGCGCTCAGCACGATCGGCTCCGCGAGCGCCGGCAGCGCGATCGTCGCGAGCGAAATCGCCGCGAGCCAGTGCAGCGACCCAGATCCCCTCCGCGCTTCCGCGCTTCCGCGCGCACCTCGGATCACTTGCGATTCTCGTCCATCGGCCGGTCGCCGCGGACGAAGCACCACAGCAGCGCGCCGATCAGCGCGAAGACGGAGCCCGTCGAGACCGCGACCGTCCAGCTGAATTGCGCCGCGGTCAGCGGCACGAGCACGCCGCCCACGAAGCCGACGATGTTGCCGCCGGTGTTCAGCACGCCCCCCGCTTCGGAGGCATTGCGGCCCGCTACCGAGATCGTCGCCGCCCAATACGCGGCTTCGGTGATCTGCGTGAAGCCGTACGAAAAGCAGAGCAGAACGACCGCCTGATACGGGTCGTCGACGATCGCCCCCAGGAAGAGGAAGGCCGCGCAGAGGACCAGGCTGCCGATGCAGAGGATCTGGGGGCCGCGTCGGAGGCCGAAGCGCGAAATCATGCGATCGCAGCCGAAGCCGCCGACGGTCGCGCCCACCGCCCCGATCACGCCGAGCGCGACGAACAACCCGCTGGCCTCCTGGTCTCCGAAGCCCTTCACCTCGGTCAGATAGAAGTAGAACCAGTTGAAGAACAGGTAGAAGACGAAATTCATGCAGAAGTAGCTGGCCGTGAGCAGCAGGATGTCCCGATTTGCGATCACCTGCTTCCAGGCGCCCTTGTGCTCGGCGTGGGATCGGGGTGGCGGCCGATCGGCGTCGATCAGCGCGAGCTCCTGCGGGCTGACCTTCGCGTGCTCCCGCGGAAAGTCGCGGACGTACCACCACCAGACGGCCGCCAGCGCGAATGCCGCGGGCGCCGTGAGGAAGAACGAGCCGCGCCAGCCCGAGAACCCGATCAGCCAGACGACGAGCGGTGCGGTCGCCGCCATGCCGAGCTGCAACCCCGTACTCGAGAGCCCGAGCGGCAGGCCCCATCTTCCGACTGGAAACCAATCGGCGGTCGTGCCACCCATCACCGGAAAGACCGGCGCGTGCGACACGCCGACGAGGAAGCGCAACGCGATCAGGCTCGCGAGCACCACACCGATCGACACCGCATTCGACTCGGGCACGAGCCCGGTCGCAATCGTCAGAAGCCCCCACGCGAGCGCGATGGCGGCAATCGCCGCGCGCGAGCCCATGCGGCCGCCAAAAACACCACCGGGAAACTGGAAGATCGCGTAACCCGCCGCGAACGCGGAGAACACCAGCCCGAGCTGAACTTCGCTCAGGCCGAGGTCTTCCATCACCGACGGGGCGGCGATCGACATGTTGGTCCGCAGCACGTACGAGATGAAGCTCGCGATGATGATCAGCGCGAGAACGACCCAGCGTATCGGGATGGCTTGCCCGATCATGGGAGACTCCCCTGTACCAGTTTGCCGGCCAGCATCACGGCGGTCGGCGCGACCGTGTGGATCTCGTAGCGATCCACCGCGAAGGGATCTTTGTTCAGCACGACGAGGTCGGCGAGCTTGCCGACCTCGATCGTCCCGAGATCGCTCTCGGCGCGCAGCTGGTAGGCGCCTGCCCTCGTATAGCCCGCGATGATGTCCGCGCGCTCCAGCCTTTCATGGATCGGCGCGAGTATCTCGGAACGCGGATCGGCGCCGACCTCCTGGCGGTTGTGGCCGATCTGCATGCTGAAGAACGGGCTCGTGCGCGAGAGCCCCGCGATCGTGGTCTCGTCGCTGGAAAAGGTCACGAGCGCGCCGCTTTCGATCAACGGCCGGATGCGGAAGCGCTGCGCCGTGCGCTCGGGCCCGATCGAGGGGCCCCAGCTCGACAGGTAGCCGATGCCGTTCCAGTGCAGCGTGAAGTTCGCGATCACCCCGAGCTCGCGAAAGCGAGGAAAGTCGGCGTCGTGGACCAGCTCGAGGTGGCAGAGCGCGACGCGCGTGCGCAGCGCCCGACCCGCTCGCCGGCGTGCGCGCTCCACCGCGTCGAGCGCGATGCGCACGGCCCGATCGCTGTTGGTGTGGAGGTGGAGGTCGATCGCCTCCGCGTCGAGATCGAGGATGAACTGCTCGAGCGCTTCGCCGCTGATCGTCGTGCCGCCGTAGTTTCCCGGGTCGTCGCTGTAGGGCTCGAGCACCGCCGCGGTGCGAACCTCGTTGATGCCGTCGAAGTGAATCTTGACCGTGTTGAAGCGCAGCCGATCTCCCGCGTAGCGCGCGCGCAAGCGCTTCAGCGATTCGATCGCGCCGGAAAGCTGGTCGGGAAGGCGGATGTGGTGGCTGCCCTCGTAGCGCAACGGCAGCCGCCCGCCCCGGTCGAGCTCTGCGACGGCCGCGTAGACGCGGTCCTCGACGCCCATGTTTCCGGCGTCGAAGAGGCTGGTGACGCCCGAGCGCGAGAGGTGCTGGACGACGCGCTCGATGCGCTCGACCAGCTCGTGGTGCCCGGCGACCAGCGCCGCCTTGGCGCTGAAGTGGCGAATCATTCCGGCTTCCTTGACCCACCCCGTCGGTTCGCCATCGGCATCGCGCGCGAAGAACGAGACGCCCGGCACCTCGTCGGGGGTATCCTCGTCCACGCCGATCATCTCCAGAAACGCCGAGTTCACCCACTTGCTGTGCCCCGAATCGTCGAGCAGGACGACGGGGCGATCGGGCACGACCGCGTCCAGCTCCTCCTTGCGCGGCCCGTCGACGCCGAAGACGTCGACCTGCCAGTGTCCCGTCAAGATCAGCTCCGGCTCCGGATGGGCAGCCGCGTAGCCCTTCAACCAGTCGAGGATCTGGGCCTTGCTCGCCGGGTACGGCAGGTTCTTCGCGGGATCTTCGTTGCCCTTGATCGCGATGCTGCCCGGATGCGTGTGGCTGTCGATCAGCCCGGGCAGCACCACCTTCCCGCCGAGGTCGAAGCGCGCCGTGCCCGGCCCCGCGAATGCTTCGGCGCCCGCGTCGCCCCCGACGTAGATCAGGCGTCCCTGCTTGATCGCGAGCGCCTGCGCCCAGGGCTCCGCCTCGTCGAGCGTGTAGAGTCGGGCGTTGTGGATCACGAGCTCGGCGGCACCGGGGTCCGCCTGGGGCTCGGAGCCACACCCCGGCGCCAGCGCACAGAGCGCGGCGAAGGCGATGGCGTGGCTCGCGGTGCGGGCCGCGGTCGGTTTGCGCAGCATCAATCCCTCGCCGTCAGCGTCGTTTGAGATCCTTCAGGATTCGATGCGCCGCGTTGTAGCCGGGGGCTCCGGTCACGCCGCCGCCGGGATGCGCGCCCGCTCCACAGAGATAGAGGCCCGGAATCGGCGTGCTGTACTGCGCCCAGCCCGGCACCGGGCGCATGAAGAAGAGCTGATCCAGCACGAGATCGCCGTGGAAGATGTTGCCCTCGGTGAGCCCATAGGTTCGCTCGAGATCGAGCGGCGTCAGAACCTGACGCGCCTCGATCGCGCCCGGGACGTTCGGCGCGTGCCGCGCGATCATCTCGACGACGCGGTCGCCGAGCCGCTCGCGATTCTCGTCCCAGCTGCCCTCCTTCAGCGCGTAGGGGACGTACTGCACGAAGCAGGTCAGGATGTGCTTACCGGCGGGCGCGAGGCTCTCGTCCACGTTGGACGCAACCACGCAGTCGACCCAGAGCTCCTCGGAAAACTCGCCCAGCTTGGCGCGGTCGTAGCAGCGCTCGGCGAACTCGAGCGATGGCACCAAGGTGAAGAGCGATCGGCGCCGGGAGTCGGCGTCACTCGGCATGCCGTCGACCCTCGGCTCTTCGCTCAGCACCATGTTCACCTTGGCGCTCGGCCCGGCCATCTTGATGCCCTCGATCGCGCGACGAAAATCCTCGGGAAGCTCGCGCGCGTCGAGCAGGCCGAGGAAGGTCCGCTTCGGGTCGGCGTTGGAGGCCACGATGCGCGCTTGGATCTCGCTGCCGTCTTCGAGCGCAACGCCTTGCGCGCGACCTTCGGCGACGAGGATCTTCGCCACGGGTGCGGAGGTCAGCGTCTCGGCCCCGAACCCGTGTCCTGCCGCGGCCATCGCGCGGCTGATCGAGCCCATGCCGCCGATCACGTGGCCCATGAACCCCTGCTGATCGCGCTCGCCGCCCGAGAGCAGGTGGAACAGCAGGCCGAGCGCCGTACCGTTCTGGTAGGGCCCACCGTGCTTGCCGTAGACGTTGTTGGCGAGCATCAACGCCTTGACTTCGTCGGACTCGTAATTTCGATCGAGGAAGTCGCCCAGGCTACCGGTCGCAAACGCGGTGAGCTCCGCGATCTCGGCGCCCGTGATGCGATGGAAGCGCCTCGCGATGCGCAGCAGCTCACGAAGCCCCGCGAGGCCGCGCGCGCCGACGTCCGGCGGCGCCTCGAGGAAGAACGGCTGCAGGTAGCGGGCGAGCTTCTTGAGCTTCGCGTCCACTCCTAAGAAGGCCTCGGCGTCGCGCTTCGAGAAGCGCGCAATCTCGGCCGCCGTCCGCGCGTCGTCGCTCCACCACGGAATGGTGATCCCGCCCGGCAGCGCGACCTGAAGGGTCGGCTCGCAGGGAATCATTCGAAGGCCGTGTGAGCCGAGGTCGAGATCGCGAATCACCTCGGGGCGCAGCATGCTGGCGATGTAGGACGTCGTGGAAGCCCGGCAGCCCGGCGCGATCTCTTCCGTGACGCAGCAGCCCCCGAGAATCTCGCGACGCTCGACGACGAGCGTCGCGAGGCCGGCGCGCGCGAGGTAGGCGGCGGCGGTCAGGCCGTTGTGGCCGCCGCCGATCACGATGGCGTCGTAGCTCGCGCGCCTGGGGCGGGCCATGCGATCTCCCGAAGCTTGGGGCGTTCGCTCCCGGGCCTTCCGGGAGGCGGCTAGGCTAGGCGTTCGAAATCGGCCGAGCAATCGCGCCCGTTTGGGGCTCCAGCGCTCGGCGCGCGTCGGGAGCTCTAGTTCGGATCCGCGGCAGGCCGCTCCTCCTGGACTTCGAGCTCGAGCCGCTTGCTCCGCGTCTGGTTCGCGCGCTCGCGCCGCGCGCGCTGCAACTCCTCGATGAGTTCGAGCCGAAGCTCGCGGATGTCCACCCAACCCTCGTCCCGCAGTCTCGCGCTCATCGCGCAGAGCGCCGCGACCTGCGGTGCATCCAGTTCCCAGAGCAGGCCGACTCCGCGCTCCACGGCGCTCCGATATTGCTCGGGCTCGGTTTGCGGGAGGATGTCGATGTAGTGGTTGCCGCCGACTTCTCCGCGATACGGAAAACCCCGGCCGTCGAGCTCGGCGATGTAGAGGTGGTGCTGCAGCTCGACCGATCCGCTCAGCTCGATGAAGACGCCGACGCTCGTCGCCCCCACGAGGCTCGAAGCGCTGAGTGTCCAGTACGCGCCCTCGGAGCGCGGAACGACGCGAAGGCCGAAGCCGGGGAGCGCTTCGGCCGCCAGCCGCAGGATCTCCACGCGCATCGGCTCGGCGATCTCGCGGCCGCCCGCGGATGCGTCCGCAATCGATGGGTCGACGTGCACGGTCCTGTACTCGCAGGGTTCGGGCGCTCGGCTCGCGGGCGCACCGGCGACGAAGCCGAGCGGAGCGAGCATCAGCACGAGCGCGCCGCCGATTGCATCCAGCCGTTTCGCAACCCTCATTCCGGGCGCCCCGAGAGATCGTCCCCCTGCACTTCGAGCTCGAGCGCCTTGCGCGCGCGCTGCCTCGCGCGCGCACGGCGGATCTGCTCCATCTCGTAGACCAGCTGCTGCCGGAGCGCCTCGACCTCCGCCCAGCCCTCGTCGACGAGTGCGGCGCGCGCCTCGCAGAGCGCCGCGAGCTGTTCGGCATCGAGCGTCGAGATCCAGTGCAGGCCGGCCTCGACCTGTGCGCGCAGCTGTGCTGGAGCCACCCGCGAGGCGTTCGCAAAGTTGTAGCTCCCGCCCATTGCGCCGCGGAACGGAAACGACTCGTCGGCCATCGAGATGACGAACAGGTGGCGCCCGAGCTTCAGCTCGCCGCGCATCGCGAGGTGGACGAGCGGATTGCCCTGGCGGTCCAGCCAGGCATTTGCGGAGATTCGCCAGTAGGCGTCGGCGGGCTCGGCGGCCGGCTCCCAACCGAGATCGGGGAGGAGCTCCTCGGCAGCGCCCAGGATCTCGCGGCGCAGCGGCTCGGCGCGGGGATCCCAAGCCCCGAGCGGCGGGCCGCGCTCGACGAATACCCGCCGGTATTCGCACGGAGGTTGCGGGTCCGCGAGGCCGTCGGCGACGCGCGTGGCGCTCGAGCCGCCCGCGCAGAGCGCGAGTGCGACGAACGCGCCCCGCGCGCCGGCGCGTCGCAGCGCTCCACCGGTCACGGGCCGCGCCCCGAGCGGATCGCGGGCACGCGGTGCGCGATCACCGGCGGGATTCGCCCAAATGGATGAAGCGGGCCTCGACGGGCATCGCTGGTGTACCCTCCTGCGGGAAGAGGCGCATTCTAGCCGGAATCGCCCGCTGGGCGCCGACGCATCGCCAGGCGGTCGCGGTGCCGACCGCGCGCCGAGGCGCCGGTTGGCGCCGCCTGTGCGAGGATTCCGGATGCGAGGCGGAGGTCCATGCGATGCAGTCGTTGGCGGGCTCTTGCGGATGCGGCGCGATCCGGTTCGAGATCGAGGGCAAGCCGAAGTGGATCGCCCACTGCCACTGCGACAATTGCCGGCGCGCGACGGGCGCTGCCGTGTCGACCTACGTGGGCTGCGAGCGCGAGCAGGTGAAATTCCTCGCGGGCGAGCCGAAGATCTACCGCTCTTCACCGGGCGTCAGACGGTCGCACTGCGGCGATTGCGGCACCCCGATCGCCTACGAGGGAGAGCGCTGGCCCAGCGAGATCCACTTCTTCGTGGGGCTCTTCGAGCGGGCCGCAGATCTCGTCCCGCAGGGTCACGCCTACGAGGCGGAGCGATTGCCGTGGCTTCACACGGTGGTCGTCGATTGACGCCCTCGGTGACGGACAACCGACGCTGTGGCGGCACCGCGCTGGGACGCGGCGAGGCTCAGCCGGAAGGCGGCGCCGCTTCGTCGGGATGCGGCGGCGGCGGAAAATCTCCGCGCTGCATCTGATCGAGCCGCCGGCCCACGTCGATCGCAAAGTCGTAGAAGGCGTCTTCGACGCGCCGGAGCGAAATCGCATCCGAGCCGGAGTAGACGCGAAAAGGCAGGCGGCGCCGGTCGCCGTACAACAGCATGCGCTCGCTCCCCGTGGCGTCCCGGAGCTCCAGCGCGATCGCGATCTTCTCGGTCGAGACGCCCGAGACGACGTTCCCGTAGTGGGAGCGGCGGTGCATCTGCAGTTCGAGATCCTTCACGGCGAGCCGCAGCCGGAGCACATCGTCACCGGGATCGTCGACGATCCGCCAGCCGCTGCGCTCGAACGCGCCGTCGAGGCGGCGGGTGAAGTAGCCCTCGAGCCGCTGCCGCTCCGAGGACGTGAGCTCGCGAGAGTCGGGCGCCATGGTGATCCGGATTTCCTCCACCACCACGCCCCGGTAGCGCTCGAACTCGGAAAGCGGGGGCTTCAGGAACAGCGCACCCGAGCGACCGCTGACCAGGTACAGACCGTCGGTGGTCCAGACGGGCAGCGGAAAGCTCTCGAGATCGCGGGTCCACGCCCTCTCGGGCGACTCCTTCGGAGCGCAGGCCAGGGAGGACACAGCCACACCGACGACCGACAGCCATTGCAAGAAACGCACGGCGGCCTCCAGCGATCCGACCATAGCAGACCTCTCGGGAAGCCCGACCCGCGCGAGATCGCATCAGGGCGGGCTCGCGCCATCGATCTGGGGATTCGCCGCGCGCTGGCGCTCGAGCCGCTCGAGCTCCTTGCGCGCGCCGTCGTGATCGGGATCGATCGCGAGCGCGCTCCGGTAGTGGGCGATCGCCTTGCGCGGGCGGCCACTCGCCTCGACCGCCCGCCCCATCAGGAAGTGCGGATCCGGGTTGTTCGGAAACATCGCGATCATCGCCTCGTAGTGGGCGATCGCGACTGCGGAGTTCCCGCGCTCCCAGTTCAGGCGCGCGAGCGCCTTGTGGGCGCTGTAGAGATCGGGTCGCAGCTCGAGCGCCGCCTTGAAGTGCTCCTCGGCCTCCCGCGTGCGGCCGAGCTTCAGCAGCGCGCCGCCCCGCCCGATGTGGGCGCGGTACGCCTCGGGTCGAATCGCAAAGACCCGACCGTAGGCTTCGGCGGCCTCCTCGTAACGCCCTTCGCGGAAGTAGTACCGCCCGAGGTTGGTCTGGGCCATCCAGGAGCTCGGATTCTTGGCGATCGTGTCGCTCCAGAGCGTCTCCTCGTTCTGGTAGATGCGGCTCTGGTTCCAGACCAGCGCCCCCAACGCAATCAACGGGAGCGCCGCCGCGCAAGCCCGCGCGTGCGCTCCGAGATGCACGCGGTCCCGGAGCAAGCGGACCGCGCCCGCGCCAAACAGCGCGATCGGCCCGATGCTGGCCGCGTACTGATAGTGGTCCGCCACGTAGGTGTACCAGAAGGTGAAGAGCGGGATGAAGCCGAGTAGCGGAGAGAGCATCGCGACGAAGAAGATCGCCGCCGCGAGCGGTGCGCGTCCGACGATCAGTCGCCAGCGCCAGAGCATCCAGAGCAGCAGCGCGCCCGCGATCGCCCACGTGTAGGCGAGTGGATCACCCGGGTCGATCTCGAACTTCGGATAGCTGAAGGTGAGCTGGGTCGGCCAGAGGAGCTTGCCGAGGTAGAACCAGGTTGCGCGCGTGGCGATGAGAAACGATTCGATCAGCGAGATTTCGAATCGCTCGCCCACCGTGCCGATGTGATGCCGCTCCCAATGGATGATCACGACGCCCAGCGCGGCGCCGAGCGCGAAGAACGGCGCGACCTGCGCGACGCGGCGCAGGCCGATCGGCTTTCCGAGCATCCAGAGCAGCAGCAGCTGCGCGGCGGGCAGCGTGCACGCGGTCACCTTGCTCGCGAGCGCGAGCGCGTAGAAGGCCAGCGAAAGCGCGTAGTAGCGCCGACCGGATCCCGCGTGGGGCTCGACGAAACGCAGCCAGGCGAGCAGCGACGCGAGCGAGAAGAACAGCGACATCACGTTCTTGCGCTCGGTGATCCACGCGACGGACTCCACGTGCACCGGGTGCAGCCCGAAGACCGCTGCCGCGAACCACGCGCCCGGTATGCCGAGACGCGCCAACAATCGCCACAGCAGCAGCGCGTTGGCGGCGTGGAACAACACGTTGATCAGGTGGTAGACGAACGGGTCGAGACCCCAGAGGCCGTACTCGATCCGGAAGGCCGTGTAGACCAATGGGAAGTACTGCGACGGCGCATCCGTCGACAACCAGATGCGCTCGAAGCCGTCGGGTGCGTGAAGCAGCGGGTTCTCGGTCACGTAATCGTCGTCGTCCCAGATGAATCCCGCGCTCAGCGCGGGCCCATACGCGGCGACGACCATTCCCACGAGCAGCGCGGCGAGCAGTGCGACCTGCGCGGCGGGCCATCGAGTCGGCTGTTGGGACATCTTCCACACAGCTCCGAGCGGGTCGAAAACCGAAAACGAACCAATACCTTGGCGGTTCGGCGCCGAGCGTCAAGGCTCGCGGGTCAGCGGCGCCAGGCGTCGCGGTGCGAGGGCCAGCGGCGCCGAGCCGTGGCTCGGCGGAGCGAGCGCGTGATCCGCGGACCGCGCGGCGAGCCGATCTTCGCCATTGCCACGCCGACCGCGGCGCGTGGTAGGATCCCCGCCGGAGCGCGGGGCCCCGTTCTTTCGATCCCCATGCCAAACGACTGGAGGCGCCATCATGCATTTCGGCGGCCGCGTACCGGTCAGCGTCGCGCTGGCTGCACTCGCACTCTGCTTCCCCACGGCCCTGGCGGCGATCGAGCGGGCCCCGGCGCCCATCGAAGTTCGAGTCGACATCAGCCGCGCGCCCCAGCGAATCATGCGCGCGCGGCTCGTGATGCCCGTCGAGCCCGGCCCGCTCAAGCTCCTCTACCCGAAATACATGCCCGGAGAGCACGGGCCGACCGGGCCGATCGCCGAGCTCGTGGGCCTGGTGATCCGGGCTGGCGGCCGGGAAATCGGCTGGAACCGCGATGCGCGCGACGTCTTCGTCTTCCACGTCGACGTACCGGCCGGCGCGAGCGAGCTCGAGATCGACCTCGAATACCTGCCGCCGCGCTCGACCGGCGCGTTCGACATCGGCCCGATGACCTCCGACCGGGTCGCCGTGATGAGCTGGAACACGCTGCTTCTCTACCCGGCCGGAGCTTCGATCCACGATCTGACGTACCGGCCCTCCTTGAAGCTGCCCGCCGGATGGCGGTACGGCACCGCGCTGCGCGCGAAGGCGCAGCGCCGGGATTGGGTCGAGTTCGAGGACGTCTCGCTCGCGGAGCTCGTCGACTCGCCGGTCGCCAGCGGCGCCCACCATCGGACGATCGAGCTGACGGGTGACGCGACCACTCCCCATCGCCTTCACGTCTTCGCCGATAGCCAGGCCGGGATCGAGATCCGACCCGAGACCGAGGCCGCGTTTCGCAAGCTCGTCGCCGAGGGGCTCGCGCTCTTCGGCTCCACCCCCTACCGGACCTACGACTTCCTGCTCACGCTGAGCGACCACATCGCCCCCTTCGGACTCGAACATCACGAATCGAGCGACAACCGACTGCCCGAGCGCTACCTGATCGACGACGCGCCGCGCAACGCGAACGCGACGCTGCTGCCCCACGAGTTCGTGCACAGCTGGAACGCCAAGTTCCGGCGGCCGGTTGGGCTCACGCGCGACGACTACCATGAGCCGTACGAGGCCGATCTGCTCTGGGTCTACGAGGGACTCACCAGCTATCTCGGCGAGGTCCTCACCGCGCGCAGCGGGCTCTGGAAGCCCGAGTACGCGCGCGATGCGCTCGCGCTGATCGCCGCGAGCCACGAGAACCGACCCGGGCGCAGCTGGCGCCCGCTCGTGGACACCGCCCGAGCGGCGTACGTGCTCTACGGCATTCCG
>JBFGGA010000013.1:0-31863 GCA_041579295.1 Myxococcota bacterium
CCGACACGCCGCTCTTGATCAGCGCCTCGCAGCCCTCGGGGGTGGCCACGTTGCCGCCGACCAGCGGCAGGTCCGGGAAGCTGCGCCGCAGCGACGCCACCGCGTCGAGCACGCCCTGCGCGTGTCCGTGCGCGGTGTCGACGACGACCACGTCCACGCCCGCATCCACGAGTGCCTGCGCGCGCTCGAGGCGCGTGTCGTCGATCCCCACCGCGGCGCCGCACAGCAGCCGCCCGAACGAATCCTTGGACGCGGTGGGGAAGCGCTCGCTCTTCTCGATGTCCTTGATGGTGATCAACCCGCGGAGCACGCCGCCGTCGTCGACCACGAGCAGCTTCTCGATCCGGTGCTCGTGCAGCAGCTCCTTGGCGCGCTCGATCGTGGTGCCCGGCGGGACCGTCACGAGGTTCTCGCGCGTCATCACCTTCGAGATCTCCTGGTGGGTGTCACGCACGAAACGCAGATCGCGGTTGGTGAGGATGCCGACCGCCTTGCCCTCGCGGGTGACCGGAACGCCCGATATTCGGTAGCGCGCCATCACCTCGAGCGCCTCGTAGATCTTCTGCTCGGGCCGCATCGTGATCGGATCGACGATCATGCCCGACTCGCTGCGCTTGACCTTGTCGACTTCGCGGGCCTGGACGTCGATCGGGAGGTTCTTGTGGACGATCCCGATGCCGCCGTTCTGCGCCAGGCAGATCGCGGTCTCGTGTTCCGTGATGGTGTCCATCGCCGCGGAGACGAGCGGGGTGTTGAGCGAGATCTCGCGGGTCAGCGAGCAGCGGAGATCGACCTCCCCGGGCAGGACCTCGCTGGCACCGGGCGCGAGAAGGACGTCGTCGAACGTCAGACCTTCTCGGATGAGGCTATCGCTCATTTCGATGTTGCTTCGCTCGCTCGTCGTGTGGCGGACCGGCGGGGCGCGGCCTTCCCCCCGACCGCGGCTCCGATTGGGCGCGGATGGTAGTGGCTGGCTGGAGAAGAATCAAGCCGTCGGGCGCGCAGGGGTTTCTCGACGAGCTGCTCGCGCGGCCCGCGCTCAGGGAAGGATCCGAATGAGCATCTCGCGGAGCAGCAGCTGCGCGGTCTCGCCCTTGCCGATCGGGATCAGGAACAGCGAGCTCTCGTCGAACACGGCGAGGTTTTCGCGCAGCGCGTCGGCCTCCACGCCCGTGTCCTTTTCGAGCAGCAGCAGGTGGAAGATGCGCGCGCGCGGCAGCCTGCGCAGCGCTTCGTAGGCCGGGCGCACCGCCTCCAACGCCGCGGCGACGGGGCCGCTGAGAACCATCAGGATCCCGACGGCGCCGTGCCCGACGAGCAGCCAGAGCGCGGAGAAGCGCGGATCGGCGGGCACCTCCGCGAATTCGATTCCGACCTGGTCGTCGACGGCGAGCCGTCCGATCACGCCGAGGCGTTCGCTCGGCTCGGACTTCGCGGCGTCGCGGATCTCCGCGCCGGGGAGGTTCGCGATCAGCCGGTTGAACTCCCGCGAGCCCGTGGGGTCCGCCGCCACCACCATGAGTCGCGCGTCCCGAATGCCGAGCTTCTCGACCGCCTCGGCGCCCAGCCATTCGCGCAGGCGCGCGCCGGGCGCGTGCGAGAACAGCCGTTGCGCCACCGGCGCGGTTGCGGCCTCCTCGGCCGCGCCGCGCAGCTCGACCATCCCCCGCTCGACCAGGGTGTGCAGGGTCCGCAGCACCTGATAGTCGGGAAACGAGCACCGGTCGATCACGTCGCCCACGCGCGAATGGGCTTCGAGCACCAGCAGAACCTCCTGGGTCAGCGGGTGGATCACCACCGGGAGCGACGAGCGGCGGATCTTCAGGTGGACGCTCGAATCGAGCGGCGGCAGGCTGTCGGCGCGCAGCGCGAGCTCCCGGTTCTGTCGCTGCCCTTCCTGCAGCAGCGCGCGCGTCGGCTTGTCGAGCGTGGGCTCCTCGGCCGCGGCGCCGGGCTCGAACTTGAACTCGCCGCGATCCCAGGCCAGCAGCCGGAAGAGCGCCTTTTCGCCCGCGATCGCCCCGATCTCCGCGTGCACGATCTCACCGGCGCGCAGCAGGATCCGGCCGGACTGGCCGCCGCGTCGCAGATCGACGCTGCCGCTCTTCTGGCTGACGTGGAAGAGTTGCAGCAGGTCCGCGAGCGGGAGCTGCGAGAGCTGCCCCTCGACGCCTCCAACCTCCTGGCCCGAAGCTTCGCCGTCCGCCTCGCCCTCGCGCCGCTCCTCGACGAGCGCCCGGACGCGGCGCGCGACCGCCTCGGAGTCGACCGGCGGCCCGAAGATCTCGCCGCCCGGCGTCTTGCGCGCCGCTTCGATCGCGTTGTCGGCGAGGTAGAGCACGCCCACGCTGCGCGTGCGCGGGTTCGCCTGCAGGATGTCGCCGAGCTGCGCGCCGTCGATCAACGGCAACCCGAACTGCGCGACCAAGACGGCCGGTGGCTTCGACAGCGCCACCTCGAGGGCCGCCGCGCCGTGGGTGGCGAGGTTCGTCGCCAGGCCGAGCTGCTCGCACGCGGCCGCCAGGCGCTTGCCGCGTTGAAAGTCTCCGTCCGCGATGAGAACCGTCACGCCGGGTCACTCCTCGATCCGCGCAGCTCGTGCTGGAGCTGCAGCGCGAGGTGTTCGACCAGGTTTCGATCGCTGGTCTGGAAACAGCGCGTCCAATCCCGCTCCGGCGCATCGTCGCAGACCAGCGCGTAGGCGGGCCCGTCCCCGAAGTAGATCGCAAATGCGGGTAGCTCGCCGAGCTCGCGACCCGACACCCACCGCACGATCGAAGTCTCGGAATCCTCCGCCGCGCGCTCGGGCGGCTCGCCGAGGATCGAGATCGCGGTCTGGCCGGAGCGATGCACCTCCGCCTCGAGTCCCGAGTCGACCGCCTCGCGCAGCAGCTCGCCCGGCGCCGCGAAGACGAGCGAGCGGCTCGCCGATCGCCGGACCGACTCGGCGAGAACGAACTCGGCGATCTGGGCCAGCGTCTCGCTGCGCTCCTGCACGCCGCCCTCGAGCAGCGTCCCGAGGCACGCGGCGATCGGCGTGTCGTCGAGCATCCACTCGCGCACCTGGCTCGATGCGTCGTTTGCGATGCGCTCATCGAGCAAGCGCAGCAGCGACTCGAGCTGGGTTCCGTCCACGGGATAGCTCGCGGCCGCGACGTGGACCTTGGCGCGGCTCCGCGGCCCCAGGAAGGCGAGCACGTCGCCGGCCTGGAGCTCGTCGAACGCGCGGCGCTTGAAGTTGGCGGCCCCGAGGGAATCGGTCTCGGGCAGCAGGACGAGGAACTTGCCCCTCCCGTCGACGGACAGCAGGTCGGTCGAGCGCTGGAGCCGCATCAGATGGGCGACGGCCCTCGAGATCCACTGGCGAAAGGCCAGCTCGCCGAACTGCGCGCGCAGGCCGTCGAGCGGCCCGATCTCGACCTCGATGATCGAGAAGCAGCGCCCATGTCGATTCGCCTTCTCGATCTCCGTGCGCACGGCGTTGTGGAAGAACTCGAAATCCGTGGCCCCGGTCGCCTCGTCCGCGACGGACTTCCGCTCGAGCGCGCGGTAGCGCAGCGCGTTGCAGAGCGCGGTCTGGGCGTATTCGACGAACTTCTCCGCGCACGAGCGATCGATCGCGTCGAAATCTTCGCCGCCGAGCTTGTCGGTCAGCCGGATCAGGCCGGTCATCCGCGACTCCTCGCGCAACGCGAGATAGACCGCCTCCCGCTCGCTGCCCTCCTGACTCCCCCAGTCGAGCAGCGCCGATTTCGCGCCCGAATTCGCGAGCTCGGTGGGCAGGTCCTCGAACGCCACCCGCTCCTGCTCGCCCTCCACGCGAACCAACCCGCGCGCAGCCACCAGCTCCAGCGAGTCGCAATCGGAGTCCGTGGCGACCCACAGCACCCCGCCCTGGGCGCCCGTCTCGACGCACAGCCCGTCGAGGATCCGCTCCGCGAGCGGCTCGAGCTTGAGGAAGCTGAACAACGCGGCCGCCCGCTCGAACAGGCTGCGTTCGTCCATGAACTCGATGTTCTCGTTCAGCAGCTTGGCGTGCTCGTTGCGCAGGCGACGGCTTTGCAGCACGCCCTCCAGCGTGCGCGTCAGCGTCTCGCGGTCGAAGGGCTTGAGCAGGTACTCGGAGGCTCCGAGCTTCATCGAATCGACGGCCGCCTTCACGTCGACGACGCCCGTGATGACGACGACGTCCTGGTCGGGGTTGCGCTGCTTGACGCGATGGACGAGCTCGTTTCCGTCCATCTGCGGCATCACGAGATCCGTCAACAGGACGTCGAAGTTGGCGTGCTCCAGGACGAGCAGCGCCTCATCGGCGCTCGCGGCCGTCTGCACCTCGAAGCCCGCCTCGCTGAGCATTGCCTCCAGCAGATCCCGGAAGTAGCGCTGGTCGTCGACGGCCAGGATGCGCCCCTTGGGCATCCGATTCCCCTCTCAGCTGCGCGCGTCGCGCCGGACCGCCCCGCCCGGCGCGCGCGCGTCTTCCGCTTCCGGCGCGCGCCGCGGCGCCCCGCGGTTCGGGCGAGGACGCTCGGCGTCGCCGCCTCGCGCGCATACCGGGCCTTGACCGCTAGCTGGCGCTCGAGGCCCTTCGCTCATCGGCAATTGGCGCGCTCAACTTCACGCTGCGCGACCGCCGATCGCCCGCGATGCCCGGTTTCCAGACTCCGATCAGCGAGTGCGGCGTCGCGTCCACGATCTCGACTTGAATCAACGCGCCGGGCGCGGGCGGCCGTTCCGCGTCGCTCGAAAAATTCACGATCCGATGGAATGGGTCGCGCCCCGAGAGCTGCGCACCGCCGTGCCGACTCGGCCCCTCCACGAGGACTTCCGCCGTCTGCCCCACGCGCGCCCGATGCGCGGCCAGCGTGAGCGAGCGCTGCAGCTCCTGCAGCTCCTCGAGCCGCGCCTGCGCGACGGCTTCGCTCACCGCGCCCGGCAGCGCGCTCGCGGCCGTGCCTGGGCGAGGCGAAAACTTGAACGAAAACGAGTCCGTAAACGAAACCTCGCGAACCAACTCGAGGGTTCTTGCGAAATCCGCATCGCTCTCGCCCGGAAAGCCGACGATCAGGTCCGTGGTGAGCGCGAGGTCCGGCCGGCTCGCGCGCAGCCGCTCGACCAGCCGCCGGTAGGCGTCGGCCGTGTGCCGCCGCCGCATCCAGGCGAGCACGCGGTCGGATCCGCTCTGGACGGGCAAGTGGATGTGCGGGCAGAGCGCCTCGAGCTCGGCGTGCGCGCGGATCAGATCGTCGTCGAAGAAGATCGGGTGCGGGCTCGTGTAGCGGAGCCGCGCGAGCCCCGGGATCTCCGCGATCCGACCCAGCAGGCCCGCGAACGAATCGGGCGGCCGCGGGGGCGGCGCGCCGATCGCGCGCGCGGCGCTGCGACCGGCTCGCGCGCTCGCCCGCCGGCGATCGTGTCGGCCGTAGGCGTTGACGGTCTGGCCGAGCAGGCAGATCTCGCGAATCCCCGAGGCGACGAGCTCGCGGGCCTCGCTGAGGATCGACGCCCTGCTGCGGCTGATTTCCCGCCCGCGCGTCAGCGGCACGATGCAGAAGCTGCAGAACATGTCGCAGCCCTCCATCACGGTCACGAAGGCCCGCCCGGCCGGGTCGCCCACCAGCGACGGATGTCGCGAGGGCAGATCGAAGCGGTCCGCGGCGCGGCTCTCCTCGGTCCGCGCCTGGCGGGCACCGCGCAGCGCGGCGGCCGCCATCTGCGGCACCCGGCGCAGGTTGTGGGTGCCGTAGACGAAATCCAGCTGCGGGAAGCGCCGCAACAGCGCGTCGCCCTGCTGCTGCGCGACACAGCCCGCCACGCCGACGCTGCGCCCCGGGGCGGCGCGCTTCCACGCGCGCAGCTTGCCGAGCTCGCTGTAGAGGCGGTGCTCGGCCTTGTCGCGAATCGAGCAGGTGTTGAGGATCAGCAGGTCCGCCTCGCCCGCGTGTGCGGCCGACTGCCAGCCGTCGTGGAGGAGCAGGTTCGCGACCTTCTCCGAGTCGTGCACGTTCATCTGGCAGCCGTAGGTGCGGATCCAAAAGCGCCGAGGCGTCGTCAAGGCTCCTCCGTGCTCCGCGCTGCGGGCGGCGGTCGTCGGTTCGCGGAGCGCGGTCCGACGGGCGCTCCTGCGGGGGGAGTCGGCCCGAGGCTACCCGAACGCGCGGCCGCGGCCAAACGCCGCCGGGGCTTCCGCCAAGCTTCATCCATCACCTGCATAGTCAAGCAGAACTCATTGATAAATATGAATAAATCAACCTAATTGCGAAACATCTGGAAGCGCCCACAAATACGGTTTGACTAATCGCGCCATGCGCCGCATACTGGCGCCAGAGGTCATCGGTAGAGGGAGAACCACAGGCAAGCCGGACCGACGCCTTCAAACTTTTGGTTAGGGAGCGGCGGTGGATTTGGCATTTCTGACCGAAATGTCCAACCTCTCACCCCCCATCATCCATCCACCGCCCTCCTATTTCGAAACTGCCCCGCCCTCGTGGCGGGGCAGTTTTCGTTTGGCCGCGCGCGTTACCTCAGCACCAGGCGATCGATCAGGTTGGAGAGCTGACGCAGGTTGCGGCACTCCTCGGCGATGTCGACGTGCGGCGCGTAGCGGTCCATCACGCTATCGCCGAACCCCCACGCGTTCGGGGCCTCCGGGTTGAGCCAGATCACGTCCTTGGCCTTCTCGCGAATCTCCCGCAGGCACCACGCCTTCGGATCGTTGTAGTTGTTGCGCGCGTCGCCGAGGATCAGCACCGTGGTCTTCTTGTCGACGGCGGAGAGGTAGTTGCGCGCGAAGACGTCGAACGCGTTGCCGAAGTTGGAGCGCGTGTAGACGTTGACGACGCCGCCGCCCTGGAGCGCCCGCTCGATGGCCTCGCCGATCTCGGCGTCCTTGAACAGATGGGTCACCTCACCGAGCTCCGCGACGAAGATGAACGAGCGGATCTTGGTGAACGCCTCCTGGAGCGAGTAGCAGAACTGCAGCATGAAACGCGAGACGTTCGCGACGGACGATGACACGTCACAGAGGATCACGAGCTTCGGGCGATCCTTCTTGCGGTGTTTCCACACCATCTCGAACGGAATCCCACCGTGTGACATGTTGCGCCGCAGCGTCTGGTGCAGGTCCAGCTTGCCCCGCTTCATGCGCCTGCGCCGAATCGTGAGCACGTTCTTGATCTTCTGGGCGAGCCGCTCGACGACCTCGCGCATCTTTCTCACCTCGTCCTCGCTGAGGTGGTAGAAGCTCTTCTCGAGCAGCGTCTCCTGCCTGAACTTCTCCATGTAGTCGTGATTGCGCTGCTGGATCTCGCGCTCGGTAAAGTTGCGGACGCTCTTGCGAACCGCATCGAGCAGCCCGTCGATCAGGGTGCCGAGGGCTTCGATCTCGTCCGCCGGCATGCCCGCGGCGCGCAGCCGCTCGAGCAGCGTGCGAAGCTCGCCGCCGGCGGCTTCGGCGCCCATGCGCTCGAGGATGCGGCGGCTGAAGAACCCGACCTGGAGGAAGTTCTCGATCCGCGCGATTCCGGCCTGCTCGGCGGCGCCGCGAATCAGCGATTCGAGCTCGTCGAGGTCGGCGGTGAGCAGCGCGCGCGCGAGGTCCGAGAGCGCGGGCGATTCGCCCTCCAGCGCCTGCAGCCGCTCGGCGACCTGGCGCAGCAGCGCCTCGTAGTCCATGCGCTCGGGCAGCCCGGCCGAGACGCGGTCGAAGGACTCGCGCAGGCCGTCGTAGAAGCCCGACCAGAACAGCTCGAAGAGCTCGTCGAAGGTCGCGACGTCCGCGGAGCGCTTCACCATGGTGGCGCCCAGCGCGTGCCGGAAGACCTCGCGGTCCTCGATCGACAGGGCCGCGAGCGCCCGGAACGCGTCGACGGTCTCCGCGGTGGAGACCCGCACGCCCGCTCGGCGGAGGATGTTGGTGAAGTCGAGGATGCGCTGCTGCACGGCCCGGCGTCACGCCCCGCGGAGCGCGTCCTTGCGAACCCCCTTCGGGGCCGAGGCGGCGGCCGCCCCGCCGGCCGCGCGCTGGGGCTCGGGCTTCGGCGCGAGCAGCCGCTCCAGCTCGCCCTCGGCCTTGCGCACGTCGCCCTCGTACTTGAGGATGACGTTGAGCGTCTGGTCGACGATCTCGCGGTCGAGCTCCCTGGCGTTGAGCGCGAGCAGCGCGCGCGCCCAGTCGAGCGTCTCGCTGATCGACGGCGTCTTCTTGAGATCGAGCTCGCGCAGCTTCTGCATCATCCGCACCAGGTCGCGACCGAGCTTCTCGCCCGCCTCGGGAACCTTGGCCTCGAGGATCCGAACCTCGAGCTCCTCGCTCGGAAAGTCGATGAACAGGTGCAGGCAGCGGCGCTTGAGCGCGTCGCTCATCTCGCGGCTGTTGTTGGAGGTCAAGAACACCCACGGGCGCCTCTCGGCCCGGATCGTGCCGATCTCGGGCACCGTGACCTGGAAGTCCGAGAGCACCTCGAGCAGGAACGCCTCGAACTCGGGATCCCCCTTGTCGACCTCGTCGACGAGCAGCAGCGCCGGGGTGTCCGCGGTGATCGCGCTCAGCAGCGGGCGCGCCACGAGGAAGTTCTTCGAGAAGAACACGCTGTCTTCCTCGCCCACCCGCTCGGCCGCCTCGCGCACCGTCCTGGCGCCGCTCATCACGTCCGAGAAGCGCTCCTTGAGGATCTGCGTGTAGAGCAGCTGCTTCGAGTACTCCCACTCGTAGAGCGCCTTGGCCTCGTCGAGCCCCTCGTAGCACTGCAGCCGGATCAGCTCGCTGCGGGTCGCGGCCGCGACCACCTTGGCGAGCTCGGTCTTGCCGACGCCCGCGGGCCCCTCGACCAATACGGGCTTCTCGAGCTGCTGGGCGAGAAACACGACCGTCGCGATGTTGACGTCGCAGATGTAGTCCTGCGCCGCGAGTTCCCGCTGGACGGATTCGACGGATTCGAACAACCGATTACCCACCTTCGGCCCGATCTGGCTCGACCGCCGCGGCCCGGGAGCCGGGGGCTCCTAGCTCATCAGGTGCAGGACGTGCCCGAGCTTCTCCTTCTTGGTGCGGAGGTACTCGAGGTTCCTCTCGTTGGGCGCGATCTCGAGCGGCACGCGCTCGACGATCGACAGGCCGTAGCCCTCGATCCCCGCGCGCTTGCCCGGGTTGTTGGTGATCATGCGCATCTTGTGGACGCCGAGGTCGGTCAGGATCTGGGCCCCCACCCCGTAGTCGCGAAGGTCCGGAGGAAACCCGAGCCGTTCGTTGGCCTCCACCGTGTCGAGGCCCTCGCTGTCCTGGAGCGCGTAGGCCTTGATCTTGTTCTTGAGCCCGATGCCGCGGCCCTCCTGGCGCATGTAGAGCAGCACGCCGTTGCCCTCGGCTTCGATCATCTTGAGCGCGGCCTTCAGCTGCTCGCCGCAGTCGCAGCGCAGCGAACCGAAGGCGTCGCCGGTCAGGCACTCGCTGTGCACCCGGACGAGCACCGCCTCGTCGGGCTCGATCTCTCCTTTCACCAGCGCGATGTGGTCGACGTGATCGATGTCGTTCTCGTAGACGATCGCGCGAAAATCGCCCGCGATGCCGATCGGCATCTCGGCCTCCGCGGCGCGCCACACCAGCTTCTCCTTGCGCAGCCGGTAGTGGATCAGGTCGGCGATCGAGACGATCTTGATGCCGTGCTCGCGGCTGAACGCGAGCAGATCGCTCATGCGGGCCATCGAGCCGTCGTCGTTCATCACCTCGCAGATCACGCCGGCGGGCTTGAGGCCCGCGAGCCGCGCGAGGTCCACCGAGCCCTCGGTCTGGCCGGCCCGCCGCAGCACGCCGCCCTCGCGCGCGCGCAGCGGAAAGACGTGCCCCGGGCGCGCGAGGTCGCCGGGCCGCGCGTCTTCGGCGATCGCCGCGTGGATCGTCGTCGCGCGGTCCGCGGCGGAGATGCCCGTCGTCACGCCGTGGCGCGCCTCGATCGAGATCGTGAAGGCGGTTCCGAACCCGGAGGTGTTCTCGTGGTCCGGCACCATCATCGAGAGGTTCAGGCGCTCGAGCGTTTCCTCGTTGAGCGAGAGGCAGATCAGGCCTCGGCCGAACTTCGCCATGAAGTTGATCGCTTCGGGCGTCACCTTCTCGGCCGCGATGCACAGGTCCCCCTCGTTCTCGCGGTCGGCGTCGTCGACGAGGATGACCATCTTGCCCGCTTGGACGTCCGCGATCGCGGCCTCCACCGAAGCGATCGACTTCCGGATGTCGTCCTGGTTGAGCTCGAGGCGAAGTTTCGGACGTGCTTTCGACATGGCCGGGGTGACTCCCCAACGAGGGCTGCGGCTCCGAGCTGCGTGCGGGGTCGCGGGCGGGGTGGTCTTGGGACGCTATCAGCGGCCAAATCCAGTGTCAAACTCGGCCGCGCGACGAGAGCGGGCTCGCGCGAAGCGCCGACGGCGGCGGTCAGGGCTGCTTAATGTTCGCGAAGACGCCCTTGAGGAAGTCCTCCTCGGAGACGCCGAAATTCGCGCCGAATCCGTGCTTGGAATCGATCGTCCGGTAGAGGCCGCTCAGCAGCGCGCGAAAGGTCTCCAGCACCCCCTCGCCCCGGGGCGCGACGGCGGGGAAGGTCGGCAGCTCCCCCCAGGCGTCCTTGATCTCCTGCAGCGGCTTCACGTCGGGCAGGTCGCGCTTGTTGAACTGGATGACCTTCGGAATCTGCTCGAAGTCGATCCCGTTCGACTTGAGGTTCGCCTCCATGTCGCGCCAGGAGTACGCGTTGGCGCCCGCCGCCGAGCGCTGCGAGTCCGCGATGAACGCGACCGCGTCGGCGCCCGCGAGCACGACCTTGCGCGTCGACTTGTGCATCACCTGGCCGGGCACGGTGAAGAGCTTGATCTTGATCGAGAAGCCGTTGGCGGTGCCGAACTGGATCGGCAGGAAGTCGAAGTACATGGTGCGGTCGTCGGCGGTATCGAGCGTGACCATCTTGCCGCGCGAGTCGCTACTGATCATCTCGTGAAGCTTCTGCAGGTTGGTCGTCTTGCCGGACAACGCTGGGCCGTAGTAGACCACCTTCACGGCGATCTCCCGCTCCGACATGTTGATCTGGACCATGGCCCGCAATCCCCTCGGCGGCGACGCCCGCAGTGCCCGCGGCTTCCCCGCCTTCCGGACAGCTCCGGACCCCACCTCCATCGGCAGGCAGCGCGGCCGAATGAAGCGCCAACTCCTCCCGGATCCCGCTTTGTTTGGCTTTCCGAAGCCGGCGGTTGGCCTTGCTAGCTGCCGCAGCGCCGCGGGCGGCCGCGCCGCGAGAATGTCGCGTTCCGCCGTTGCGCCGTACAACCGGGCCGACTCTCCCTGCGGGGTTGGGTGCCCGGGCGGGGTGGCGCGGGGTCTGAGGGCGACATGGGATTCGAGCCCGAAGGCCCCCGCCACCCCGCTCGGGGAAATCCGTTGTATTGCGGATGCCGGCTCGCCAGATGGCCTCGGCGAACCGGCGAGGCGCTCGCTGGCGAGCCGGGGCCCCGCGAGCACGCCAGGGCTCTGATCGAGCTAGGACCGGAAGGCCTCGAGCAGGAATCGCGCGGCGGCGGCGGGGGTGATCTCGAGGTTCTCGACGGCGCGCTCGAGGGGATCGATCCGACTGGAAACTTCGGGGTGGGCGCGAAACGCGCTCTCGAGCCCCTCTTCGACCAGGCTCCACATCCACTGGCGCGCCTGCTCGACCCGCCGCGCCTGGCGCTCGCCGCTCGCCTCGCACGCCGCGGTGTGCTCCAGCACGGCGCTCCAGACGGCGTCGATTCCGCGGCCCTCGAGCGAGCTCACCATCAGCACCCGCGGCATCCAGCTGGCGGAGCGCGCCTGGAGCAGCCCCAGCGCGCGCTCGTGCTCGCCCGCGCAGCGCTCTGCGGCCGCCCGCTGCTCGCCGTCGGCCTTGTTGACCACGAGGGCGTCCGCGAGCTCGAGCACACCCTTCTTGATGCCCTGGAGCTCGTCGCCCGCACCCGGCTGCAGCAGCACGAGGAAGAAGTCGACCATCGAGCGCACCGCGACCTCGCTCTGGCCGATTCCGACCGTCTCCACGATCACGACGTCGTAGCCCGCGGCCTCGCAGACCAGGGTCGCCTCGCGGGTGCGATGCGCGACGCCGCCGAGCGAGCCGCCCGAGGGCGAGGGCCGGATGTAGGCGCTCTTCTCGCGGGCCAGTCGCTCCATGCGCGTCTTGTCGCCGAGGATGCTGCCACCCGTGACGGGGCTGCTCGGATCCACGGCCAGCACCGCCACCTGGTGGCCGCGCTCGAGCAGGTAGATGCCTAGGCATTCGATGAAGGTGCTCTTGCCGACGCCGGGCGGACCGGTCACGCCCACCCGCATCGACTGGCCGGTGTGTGGCACGAGCGCCTCGAGGATCGCGCGGCCGCGCTCGGCCTTCTCGGCCCGTCTGCTCTCGAGCAGCGTGATGGCCTTCGCCATGGCCTTGCGGTCGCCGCCGCGAATCGCCTCGGCCTCGGCCTTGGCGGAGCGCTCGCCCGGGCTCATGAGCTCCGGGCTCGGATCACCCGGAGCACCTCGCGCGCGGCGTCCGGCACCGCGGTTCCCGGGCCGAAGATCGCCGCCACCCCACGGCTCTTCAGGAACTCGTAGTCCTTCGGCGGGATGATTCCGCCCACCACCACGGCCACGTTGCGCGCATCGATCTTCTCCAGCTCTCGCACGAGCTGGGGTACCAGGGTCTTGTGCCCCGCCGCCTGGCTCGAGACGCCGATCACGTGCACGTCGTTGTCGACCGCCATGCGGGCGGCCTCTTCGGGCAGCTGGAACAGCGGCCCCACGTCGACGTCGAAACCGAAGTCCGCGAACGCCGTGGCGATGATCTTCATCCCGCGGTCGTGTCCGTCCTGCCCGAGCTTGACGACGAGCATGCGCGGTCGCCGCCCCTCTGCGGCCGCGAAGGCTTCGACCTCTCGGAGCACGCTCTCGAACGCCTCGTCGCCCTCGTACACGCCGCGATAGACCCCCGAGACGGATTGTACGTCGGCTCGGTAGCGGGTGAAGACCCGCTCGAGCGCCTCGCTGATCTCGCCCACCGTGGCGCGAGCGCGGGCCGCCTCGATCGAGGCCTCGAGCAGGTTGCCGTCGCCGCTGCGCGCGGCGGCCTCGAGCGCGGCGAGCGCGCGCTCGACCGCGCCCGCGTCGCGCGAGGCGCGGATCGATTCGAGGCGCGCGATCTGCGCGTTGCGCACGGCCTGGTTGTCGATGTCGAGCAGCTCGAGCTCGTCCTCCTCGTCGAGCGCGTACTTGTTCACGCCGACGATCGTGTCGTCGCCGCGATCGATCCGCGCCTGGCGCCGCGCCGCGCACTCCTCGATCCGCAGCTTCGGCATGCCCGCGACGATCGCCTTGGTCATGCCGCCGAGCTCCTCGACCTCCGCGAGGATCTTGCGCGCCTCGGCGGCAACGCTGGCCGTGAGCGACTCCATGAAGTACGAGCCGCCCCAGGGGTCGATGACCGCGGGAATCCCGGTCTCCTCCGCGAGGATCAGCTGGGTGTTGCGCGCGGTGCGCGCGGTGTTGTCCGTCGGCAGGCCCAGCGCCTCGTCGTAGGCGTTCGTGTGCAGCGACTGGGTGCCGCCGAAGATCGCCGCCATCGCCTCGACGGTCGTGCGGATCACGTTGTTGATCGGGTCGTGCTCGGTGAGACTCGCGCCCGAGGTCTGGCAGTGGGTTCGGAGCATCATCGAGCGCGGGTCCTTCGGCTCGAACTGCGAGATCAGCTCCGACCAGAGCAGCCGCGCGGCGCGCATCTTGGCGATCTCGAAGTAGAAGTTCATCCCGATCGCCCAGAAGAACGAGAGCCGCGGCGCGAACTGATCGATCGCGAGCCCCCGGGACAGCGCGGCCCGCACGTATTCGAGGCCGTCCGCGAGCGTGAAGGCGAGCTCGAGCGTCGTCGTCGCGCCGGCCTCCTGCATGTGGTAGCCGCTGATCGAGATCGAGTTGAGCTTCGGCATGTGCGCGCTCGTGAACGCGATGATGTCCGCCACCACGCGCATGCTGGGCTCGGGCGGGTAGATGTAGGTGTTGCGGACCATGAACTCCTTGAGGATGTCGTTCTGGATCGTCCCCGTGAGCTTCTCGCGCGGGCAGCCCTGCTCCTCGCCCGCCACGATGAACGAGGCGAGAACCGGCAGCACCGCGCCGTTCATCGTCATCGAAACCGACATCCGATCGAGCGGGATGCCGTCGAAGAGGAGCTTCATGTCTTCCACGGAGTCGATCGCCACGCCGGCCTTGCCGACGTCGCCGACGACGCGGGGATGGTCCGAGTCGTAGCCGCGGTGGGTCGCGAGATCGAAGGCCACGGACAGGCCCTTCTGGCCCGCCGCGAGGTTGCGCCGGTAGAAGGCGTTCGACTCCTCGGCCGTCGAGAAGCCCGCGTACTGGCGGATCGTCCAGGGCCGATTGGCGTACATCGTCGCGCGCGGCCCGCGCGCGAACGGCGCGAGCCCGGGCAGCGAGTCGGCGAACTCCAGGTCCTCGAGGTCGGCCGCGGTGTAGAGCGCCTTGACGCGCAGGCCCTCCGGCGTGTCCCAGACCAGCCCGTCGGGATCCGCGCCGCCCAGCTCGGCGCGCGCGAGTTCGCGCCAGCGCGCCAGATCGGCCCCGCGGTTGGGCGTGTCGCTCATCGCTCGTCTCCTGCGAGCGCCCGCGCCGCGAACGGGGCCGACGGGCGGTCGCGCGCTCGGGCGCGCCGGCGCCCCGAAACCGCATCGAGGCGAAAACCATAGCCATTTCGATCGCTTCGAGCAGCGCCGGGCCGCAGCGGCCTCAGCTCCGCAGATCGCGCGCCGCGACCGCGAGCGCATCGCGCCAGCCGGGCGCGTCGGTGTGGATGATGCGCGCGCGCTCGGACCCGTCGAGCGGCTCGAAGCCCGCGACGCTGTGCTCGTAGAACGCGGGGCCCGCATCGGAGGCGCCCGTGCCGGCCGCCGCGCGCCCGGCGAGCCGCTCGCGCGCGATCTCGGGTGCGCAGCGCGCCTCGAAGATCCGCAAACCGACACCGAGGCGCGCCGCGAGCTGCGCCGCCATCGCGCGGTGGCGGCGCCGGCTGAAGGTCGCGTCGAGGATCGCGACCCGCCCCGAGGAGACGACCGGGCCGGCGCGCTCGAACAGAGCCGCGTAGGTGCGCTCCAGCTGATCCGGCGCGTAGAGGCCCTCGTCCGGGAGCGCGTCGATTCGGCTCGACGGGGGAAGGCCGGCGAGCTGCTTGCGCACGCGATCCGAAGCGATCACGACGCCGTCGACGCGCTCGGCGAGCGCGTCCGCGAGCGTGCTCTTGCCGCTGCCGACGACGCCGGCGACCACGGCGAGCGCGCCCGCCGGGCGGGCGTCCATCCCCTCGAGCGCGAGCGCGAGGTGGCGCGCCGCGCTGGCCGCCGCGCGCGAACGCTGATCCGCATCGATGCTCGCATCCGCATGCGTGAGCGCGGCGACCTTGGCGCGAACCAGCGCGCGGTAGGCGACGAAGTAGTCCACGACGCCGTAGAGCCCGAAGTCGTCGCGCTCGCTCGCGTAGCTGCGCAGGAAGCGCTCCGCGAGATCCCCGCGCTCGCGGTAGCGGAGGTCCATCGCGGTGAACGCCACCTCCGACGCGGTATCGATCTGCCGGAGCGCCTCGCTGAACTCGACGCAGTCGATGATCACGGGCTCCGCACGATCGCGCTCGAACCAGATGTGTTGCAGGTGCAGGTCGCCGTGGCCGTCGACGGCCCGGCCGGCGAGCCGGCGCGCCTCGAAGCGCTGCGCGTGCCGCGTCGCGAACGCGCGCATGGCCCGCGCGGTCGCCTCGAGCTGCTCGCGCAGATCGCCTTCGCCCGAAGCGGCGAAGAGCGCGCGGAAGCAGTCCTCGACCGGATCCATGCAGCGCGCGCGCCACGCCTCGCGGGCAAACGGCGCCGGCGCGCCCAGATCGCTGCGCGCGTGGAAATCCGCGATGCAGCGGGCGAGGCGGTCGATCTGGGCCGCGGTGAGCGCGCCCTTGCGCAGCAGCGAGAGCGCATCGCGATCCGCGGGCAGCCGCCGCATCACCACGAAGTGCTCGCGGCCGTCGGCGTGCAAATCGACAGCCTCCGAGATGGGCCCCACCCGGCACGCGCGCCCGTCGCCGAGCAGCGGTGCCACGCCGAGGTAGACGTCGGGTGCGAGGCGGCGGTTGAGCGAGATCTCGCGCGCGCAGTCGGCGTTGCGCGCCTCGCGCGTCGTGAAGTCCACGAAGCCGAGATCGACCGGTTTGCGGAGCTTGTAGACGCGGCCTTCGGTGAGGAAGAGGTGGGAGAGGTGGGTCTGGATCCACGCCGCGCCTCGGGCGGCGCCCGGGTCCGTCGGATGGGCGTCGGGCTGCGTAAAGCGCGCGAGCGTGTCCGGTGCGAACCAGTCGATTCCGCCCACCGCCGTCAAGGGTCCGAACGCATCGCGATCCTTTCGCCTTCCACCCCCTCGCCCCTTGTAAGCACCTGCGCTGCGCCGGCAAGACGTCGCGTGGACTGCGTGCGCGCTCGATCGAAGAGCACACCCCCCGGCGCGATGCGCGCTCCAGGGGAAATTCGCCCCAACCGCGCGGCGCGTGTTGAGAAAACCCGCGAAGTCGCCCATCTTCACCCCTGCTCGCAGACCGCGCGGCCAGCGGCGCTCCGGCGGAAGCGAGCGAGGAAGCGCGGAGATCGGCCCATGGCACGCTTCGAGAAGATCCTCGTCCCGATCGACTTCTCCGAACACTCCACCGCGGCGCTCGAGACCGCCGTCGAGCTCGCGCGGGTGTTCGGCTCGAAGCTTCACCTGCTCCACTGCTACCAGATCCAGCCCGGCGGTGTCTCGCCGTATGGGATCGCCGTCCCCTCGAGCTACTTCGCCGAAATCCGCGACGCGGCCGCCCGACAACTCGCCGAGTGGCAGGAAGAGCGCGTCCCGGCCGACATCCCGGTGGAGATCTCGACGATGTCCGAGGTGCCGTCGCAGGCGATCGCCATCACCGCGAAGGAGATCGGAGCCGACCTCGTCGTGATGGGGACCCGCGGCCTGTCGGGGTTCAAGCACGTGATGCTCGGGAGTGTCGCCGAGCGGACGGTGCGGCTCGCCCCGTGCCCGGTGATGACGGTGCACGCCCCTGCTGCCAAATCGGAAGGCGGCGACTGAGCGACGCTCCGGGTTTGCGCCGCCGCGGAGGGGTGGATCGAACAGTGGCAGCGCCCGTGATCGCAAATCGGGACCGGCTCGTCGAGCGCGTGATCGTCCGCGAAGCGCTCGCCAACCTCGCGGTGATGATCGCCAAGGCGGCGGTCGGTTTTCAGACCGGCTCCATCGCGATCCTGAGCGACGCCGTCCACTCATTCGCCGACCTCGCGAACAACCTCGTCGCGCTCATCGCCACGCGCATCGCGAGCGCACCGCCCGACTCCGACCACCCCTACGGCCACCGCAAGTTCGAGACGCTCGCCGTATTCGGTATCGCCACGCTGCTCTCGGTGCTCGCGATCGAGATCATCCTCGGCGCGATCGACCGCGACCCGCGCGAGATCACCCAGCATCGCTGGGGGCTCGCGCTGATGCTCGGCGTGCTCGCGGTGAACATCGCGGTCACGGCATGGGAAAACCGCTGGGCGCGGCGGCTCGATTCGGACATCCTGCGCGCGGACGCTCAGCACACGCTTTCCGACGTGCTGACGACGATCGGCGTCATCGTCGGCTGGCAGCTCGCCGCGCGCGGCCACCGCTGGCTCGACGCGCTCGCATCCATCATCGTCGCGGGAGTGATCTTCTATCTCGCGTACAGGCTCTTCCAGCGCGCCATCCCGGTGCTCGTCGAGCGCAGCATCGCGAGCCCCGAAGCGCTCTCGAGCGTGGCGTCGGCCGTGTCGGGTGTCCACGAGACGCGTCGGGTGCGCTCACGCCAGGGCGGCTCTGGCCCCGTCATCGAGCTCGTCGTGAGCGTCGACCCCAACCTATCGACCGCGGACTCCCACGCGATCGCGGACGAGATCGAGCGCGTGATCAGCGAGAAGTTCGCGGTAAACGACGTCACGGTGCACGTCGAGCCGCACTGAGCGCAAGCGAGTTGTCCGGAGATCGCCGCTGCTGCGGATCCGGGGCGCGGCGGCGCCCGAGCCCCGCATTTGGGCCGGCTGCGCGGCGGTCGCGCTCGCAGTCCGTGGCTTCAGTCGACGCGCGGGCGGATCAGGATCGGGAAGTACTCGACCACGTAGATCGCGTAGCCGAGCGCAAAAAGGCCGCCCGAGGCGACGAGTCCCGCGAGCTGGGAGCTGCCGGAAGAGAGCGGCGCCAGCACGCGCGCCGCGCCCGCGGCGATCACCAGGAAGTACGCGAACGTCGTGACGCGCGAGGCGCGCAGCGGGCGACCCGTGTGGCCCAGCGGCGCGCGCGTGAGGAACGCGAAGATCATCGTGGCCATCGCGCCCGCGCCCATCGCGTGGAACGCCGAGGTCGGCGGGATCCAACCCGTCAGGCACGCCGCCGCGCGCGCCGCGAACGCGACGATCAGCCAACCCTGCCCGACGTGCAGGATCCAGAGCAGCGGATCGCTCCAGGTATCGCGGAAGCGCCAGCCCTTCGCGCGCAGCGCGAGCAGCAGCGCGGCGAGCAGCGACGCCCAGCCGTTGACGAGCACCAGGACCGAATCGCTCGGCCGGTTGCGCACGATCAGGTCGATCGTCAGCGCGGCGATCACCCCCAGGATGGCCGCCTTCGCGTGCGCGTCGCTCGTCTGCACGACGTCCGGCATTCCCCGCCTGCGCAGCGCCCCGCGCGTGAAGTTGGGGACCACGCGGCCGCCGATGATCGTCAGCATCGCGATCATCACGTAGGTGCCCAGGTAGAGGCCGGTCGTCGCGCGGCCCGGCCAGGCGGGCGAGAACGGCAACAGACTCAGCAGATTGGCGATCCAGAGCACGACGAGGAAGACCGGGAAGACGAAGTGGCGCGGCTGCTGGCAGCGGTAGATCGGCGGCACCACGAACAGCAGCAGGCAGGGAAGCAACAGCAGGTCGAGCGCGGCGCCCACGCCCTCGGGCAGCGCCGCCGAGAACCACATGCCGGCGCGCCCGAGCAGCCAGAGCGCCCAGATCGCGGCCAGCGGGGCGCCCTTGGCCGGCTGCGAGTCCGTCCAGTTGGGAACGGCCGTCAGCAGGAAGCCGCAGACCGCGGCTATCGCCCAGCCGAAGACCATCTCGTGGCCGTGCCACCAGATCGGCGAAACGCCCGGGCGCGCGCTCCACCAGCCCGCGAGGATCCCGACCCAATGGACGACGACGAGCGGCCCGTAGCCGCCCGCCGCGAGGAAGAACGGCCGAAACCCGTAGCTGAAGAACGCGCCGGAGAAGACCCCCGTGCGCGACTCGCCGATCGCTACACCCATCGGGAAGCTCCGACACCGCGTGCTGCGAATTGTCCCACGCTGGGACGCCATGACCCACGGATCGCCGCCGCGCGGCCCGTGGGCGTTTGCATCTGGCACGCTTGGTGCTTAGAAGTGGAGGTGTAACCGAAGAGGAGGAGGACGACCATGACCCGTTTCGCAAGGATCCTGGTTCCGGTCGATTTCTCGGGCCACTCCCAGGAGGCGCTCGACACCGCAATCCAGATCGCGCACGCGTTTCGCTCGAAGATCTATCTGCTCCACTGCTACCACGTCCAGACCGCCGGCGTCGCCCCGTACGGGATCGTGCTTCCCTCGGGATACTACGCGGACATTCGCGAAGCCGCCGAGAAGCGGCTCAGCGAGTGGCACGAGCGGATCCTCAAGGAGGGGCTCGAGGGCGAATCGGTCCTCTCGACCGACAGCCCGTCGCTCGCGATCACCCTCGCCGCGAGCGAAGTCGAAGCGGACCTCGTCGTGATGGGAACCCGCGGGCTCGCGGGCCTCAAGCACGTCCTGCTCGGAAGCGTCGCCGAGCGCGTGGTGCGCCTGGCGCCCTGCCCGGTGCTGACCGTGAAGCATCCCGAGGTGGATTGACGCGGATCGATTCTGCTCGTAACTCGCGCGCACTTCTGCGTACTACAGGACGCGTGAGTTCGACCGGTTGATCGGAGTTACTCTGGGACGATGGTGGATCCACCAGCTCCGCGTGTTCTCATCCGTTTTTCCGATGGCCCTCCCAGTTGTTACCCCAGCCATCGTACTGCCAGCCGGTGCAATCATTCCGGTGGCGCTGATCGCCTCCATCCGACGCGGCGCGCCGCTTCGGCCATGCTTCGAACGGATTGCTCGCGGCCGGTCGCCCTGCACGTCATTTCACCGCTCCATCGCGGCCCTCCAGCGAGTGACCCGTCGGACAGCGCCGTGGCGCAAGCGGCGTGTAGATCGTTATGTCGATGCCGAAGAAGTCGATGGGCACTCGAGCAAGACTCGCACCGCAAACCGGGCACTTCTGAAGGAGCCTGAACATCCCGGCTCCCAGAGCTGAGATTACCAACGGGATCAGTGCCAGGTGAATTGGAAGCAACGCAGCTGCGATCGCAAAGACCAGATAGGGAACAGCCACGGCGATCCAGCTCTGTTTCCGAGGCGAGAGCGCTCTCGTCTTCGATTTCGCTTTTTCCATCACCGCACCTACTGGCCGAAGACTCGCCGCCCGAAACCGATTACGTCGAAGGTTCTCGTTTGAGTGAAGGAGTAGAACCCCTCGACTGGTATTGGCCCGAAGGAGAGCACGAGGCCAGCCCCATTCACGAAGTCGCCTATGAATCGTTCGCCGTTGTTTGCTGGCGTGGGATTGATGTTGCCTTGGGTGTTCAAAATGCCCACACCAAGGACTGCGTTGATCGAAAGCGATCGGTCGAGCTGATCGATGTTGCTGACGAACTCTACACCGAAGGTGTCCACTGAAAGGCCAGCTCCGATCGCGGGGCCGGCCTCGACGAACGGGCCGAACTGGAACTCGCCCTGTCGATTGCGACCGAAGAACAGGCCGCTGCTGAATTCCAAGCCGCCGAGTGGAACGACGTCGAAGCCGAAGATCTCGATCTTGACGAAGTTTCCGGGGTTCGGCCCTATCGGGTCTGGGTTCGGACCACTTTGAGAGAGCTCTTTTCCGAAATCATTCGCGGTCGATCTCGGGGGTTTCGCGGCTGAGCCGCCTCGGACGGGTAGTGTGTTCTGGGTTACGGCTGCATCTCCCGCGCCCTTGGGTCCGATTCTGCCCGTATCTTGAGAAGAGCTTTCGATTCGATCTCGATATTGCTGATAGGTCAAGTACGCGTCCAATGCAGTCCGCAACACGTAGTATATCAGCTCGGAAATACTGATCGCCAAGACCCCTTCAATGGCGCGCCCGTCGGGGTCGACGAATCCGATCGGGTTGTTTCTCACGTATCCGTAGGGGTTGTGGGTCTGAGGATCGGCTGGCGTTTGCAGAATCGGATCGACCGAAGCGAAGCGCCCGGCTTCGGGGTCGTACCAACGCGCGCCGAAGTTGTACCAGCCCAGGTCGTCGTGGAACTGTTTCCCGGTGAACGCGTCGGGTGCACCCGCGATCGGATCGTCCTGCGAGGCGATCACCTCACCAAAGGGCTCGAAGATGCGTCGCTCCACCACGCCGCCGAGCCGGTCGATCGCGAGGATCTCCGTGCCCAAATGGTCGTGAAACAGAAATCGAGTGTGTACGCCCCCACCGCCGCGCCTCGCCCACACCGGGGGCGGTGCGGCAACGAGCAGGCTCACCCCGACCGCAATGCTCGTCGTGACGGGTCGCCTCGCGACCGCCTCGAACGCGCCGAGCCGCGCGAGCAAGGCCAGCAAGCCGAGCAAGCCAGTCGTGGCGAGCAGCGCGAGGAAGAGGGCGGGATCGACCGGAAATCGCCACGGCGGCGGCACCCAGGCGGTCCGCAGGGCCGCGCCCGTGTGCTTCGTCACGACGATTCGCTTGCCGAAAGCGCTCGTGTAGGTCCACGCGACGCCCGCGCTCTTGTCGAAGCGGAAGTAGTCGCCCAGGTAGATCTCGCTGCCCGCGCCGGCGATCTTCGCCATCAGCTTTCCATCGATGTCGTACCAGAAGTAGACGCTGCAGGCGCCCGCAGATTGCCCGACGCAATGAACCTGTCCGAGCGAGTTGTAGGTGATGAACTCGGCCCCGCCGCGGCTCGTTGCGTTTCCCGCCGCGTCGTAGTCGTACCCCTTGTCCTTCCAGCTCATTCGAACCGCGTGCGGCTTGTTGGAATGATCGTAGACCTGGTTCCACTCGCTGGGATCCACGGGTGGCGCGGGCAGATTCCGCCCCACCAGATTCCCGAGCGCATCGTATGCGAAATGCTTCTGCACGCCGCTCGAATCGATCCAGTAAGACAGGCGATTGCGTCGATCGTAGAAGTAGTCGGCCGTCGACATCATGTCGTCGGTGTCATGGCCGTCTTCGACGCGGCGGACGTTGCCGTTCGCATCGTACTTGTAGCTGAGGCTCAAGCGGGTTCCGTTCGGGTCGCCATCCAACGCAACCGCCTTGAGCCGATTCACCGCTCGACCGGTCGCCCAATCCGAGGAATCGCTGACATCGAAGTATTGGTGCGTCAAATTGCCGATCCGATACGGGATGTTCGCAATCCGGCCCAGCGCGTCGTACGCCACGCCATCTACGAAATAGAGCGATGGCCGTTCTTCACAAGAAGCTTCGAGATCCAAGCGACTGCACACGCTCGTGAGATACGCTCCCTCATACGCGTAGCTCACGCCTTGATCGCGCTGCAACGGCGACTGTAGCTTCGTCAAGCGCCGCAGGAGGTCGTGCTCGAAATCCGTTCGCAAGGTTCGCCCGCTTACACTGCGCACGTGGGTCGCCAAATTCCCAAAATCGTCGTAGCTCCAGGACTCGCCATACATCATGCCCGTCACTTCGGCCACGCGGCTGCGCCTTCGCGTGACCGGATCGTATTCGATCTCAAGTAGATCCCAGTCGCCAGCGTCACCGGGCGTATCGATGGTCTCGACCCTGTTGAGTGCATCGTACGAGTATTGAATGGATCTGCCATTCGCATCGCTCGTCTGAATGACGTTGCCGACGAGGTCATATTGAGAATTGCTGATCCCAGCATCTGGATCGTCGATCTGGTAGACGCGACCGAGTGTATCAAAGTGATAGCGCAGAAATCGCGCCGGAGTCGTGTAGTCGCCCGTGGATGTCGCGATCGCGTCGTAGATCGCATCGTGCTCCCCGCTCGCTTCGTAGGAGTAGAACGCGGTGTCGGGGTTCGCACAAAGCACGCTCGAGGAAAGCGGACCGGGCGGCGAGATTGTGTTCTCGCATTCCCGCACCACGACCAGCCGATCGCCGTCGAGGAGGTACTCGACGAGGTTTCCGCTGCGATCTTCCACGAGAACCGCATCGAGCGCTTCGGTGCCGTCGTATCCGGGAGGGTATGGAGGGCTCAGGCTGGCGGGCCGGTAATCGAGGTAGGTCGTGCCATCGGGCGTGGATTCGCTGAGCGCGCGCCCGAGCGCGTCGTAGGTCACCGCGTTCTTCGCCGCACCGGCGTAGAGCGAAAGCGCAGCACAATCGGGATCCGTGCACGCGAGGTCGTGCGTGCCGGCAAGTGGCCTGCCCGCGTAATCTCGCTGCGTGATCGCGCGCCCATGGAGGTACGCTTGGCCGGGCGCCGGGGGCGCCACGGCGATGGTCTCGCGCCCAAAGCCGTCCGCGTAGACCGCGCTCCGCACCGCCGCGGTCGGATCCGTTCCGCTGGACTCCCTGAAGTAATCCCACTGCTCCAGGTACGGTCGTCCCGCGATGGCCGGATCGTCGGCGTATGCGCGCTCCACGAGGAGCTTCGCCTCGGCGTGGCCGCTCGGCCTGGACCACAATCGCTGCGGCCGGCCAAATGGATCGAGGTCGATCGACTCGAGATCGCCGCTGTAGAGCCGCTCCACCTCCGTGGCCCGACCGCTCCCGAGATCGCGACCGATGCGCGTGACCTCGCCCAGCGGATCCAGCACGCCCACGAGATGCGTGTGGCTGCCGGTCGCCAGCGCGTCCGGGCACGCGACGCCCGAGCCGAGAAACACCGTGTCGCCGTCGTAACAGCGGTACGAAGTGCGGCCCTCCGGATCGATGGCCATCGCCAGGTTTCCGTACGGGTCGTATGCGTAGATCCAGTCGGCGAATTGCGCCGTTGAGGCCCCGTGCCGTTTCTTCACGGTCTTTCGCACGAGGATCGGCAGCGTGCCCGAATAATCGACTTCCGTCTCCGCGAGCACGTCGCCATGGCCGTCGCTTGCGATTTCCCGATCGATCAGGCCGGCGGCCCACGCACCGGGGCCGATGATCGCGGGCTCCGGAATCCGCTCGGTGATCAGGGTTCCGGTCGGGCGCGAGGCCTCGACCCGGTGGACGAAGTTGTAGCCGTAGGAATTTCCGCTCGAGTCTGCGTAGCTGTAGCTGGTGGCTCGCGTCGCCCCGGCGACCTCGCTCCCCGCGCTCCCGTAGTAGTTGGCTTCGACCTCTTGCGTCACGCGGCCGACGTAGGCGCCCGCGATCGACGCTTCACCCTCCGCTGGAATCCCAGTGATGACCTCCCAGGCCGAGGTCTTTTGGCGGACCACAGCGCCTGCTGAATCCAGGTTGACGATGCGCGACGCGCGCCCCGCGCGCCCGAGCTGCTGCCAGAAGAACGTCCGATTCTTCGAGCCGTCGTCGTTTCCGACTTCGACGGCGCGAAAGCCGAGCATCGTGCGATGCGCCGGATCCCACTGGGGCATTGCGTAGCGCAGCGTCGTCACGTGCGTGGAGCCGCCCGCGAGCGTGTCCTCGGTGATCAGCTCCTCGACCACGCCCCTCGCGGTCCACCTGGGAATCCCGATCGAGCCGGCCTCGCCGAGATCCGCGGCGTCGTCCGCCGCAGCGCCCTCCAGCGCAGCGTCGCGCTGCGCGATCGCGGAGCCGTAGACGAACCTCTGGACCCCGCCCCGGCCGTTGTCGAACTCCTCGAGCAGGTCGATGTATGCGGTTCTCGAGACGAACATCTTCTTGAGGGACTCTTTCCTCGCTTTGAGGAGATCGACCGTCGCATCGCCATCGAAGTCGAAGATGCGCACGCCGGCGTCCCAGATCTCGTAGCCATGGGCTTCGCCGGTCTCCTTTCGCTGCTCGATCGTGGCCATCGCGTTGCTCGGGACGAAGCGCTGGTCTTGCCTCCAGATGGCCGCGTGGCTGGGATCGTGGATCCACGCATTGAGCCCGCCGAACTCTCCGAATACCGGCGCCGGGTCGTCCGTCTTGAGCAGATCGATCAGGCCGTCGCCGTTGAGATCGACAAAGCGAAGCTGCGTGCCGCGCACGCCGGGAAAGTCCTTCGGATTGTCCCCGATACCACTCGTGGAACCGTTCTTGGTCACGTAGGCCCGCGCGCGATAGATCGCCGCAAACGGCCCGGGATCGCCCGCCCCCGGGTCTTCGCCCGTCGGCAGGTAGGCCTGCGCGGCCGGGCAATTGCTCGGATCGCACCAGCCATCGCCGGTGTTCAACCACACGCCCTCGCTCTGCATCGCCGGCGGAAGCGGCTGATGTTGGAAGTTCGAGTGCCAGTCGGGGGATGCCACCTGCGCACCGGTCTTGACGATGTCCGCGAGCCCGTCGCCGTTGACGTCCGCAAACCGCACGCCCGTGTCGGCGTCGACGACGAACTTGGGGTTGTCGGATCGATAGCCGAATTCCACCACGATCGGCTCGGGCGGCAGATACGGAGAAGTAGAGCCCGGATGATGGTCCCATCCGACGCCGTCGGCCCGGCTGAGCCATACGCCTTCGGGGAACGCGACCACCGGGTCGGGCAACCCGAAAGTCGCGGGGCTTCGCCTCGCTACGATGTCGGGTCGGCCGTCCCCATTGAGATCCGGCATCCGCACACCGTGGTCGAAGAAATATGCAGCGGTTCCGCGCTTGTCCGCGTCCGCGACCAGCCGCAGGCGGTTGTCGCCCGGGGGAAAGACGTACCCGGGCCGATCGGAGCTGTTGCTGCCGGCATCGCTCCAGAGATAGATCGAGTAGAGCGGTGGCAAGCTGGGCAGCCCCTGTGCGTCGTGGCTCCAGTCGTCTCGCTGCTCCCAGCCGAAATCGGGATCGTCGGGGCCGTCCGGCTCGGCCTTCCCGCGATTGATCCACACGTAGGCGACCTGGTGGCCCGCCCAGCCATAGGGCGCACCCGGGCACGTCGTCGCGTCCGAAACAGCGCCCGCACCCGTCTCGTACGAGAGGAGGATGTCCGCAAAACCGTCCGCGTTGAGGTCCATCAACCTCGCCTCGACCTTCGGCAGGATTCTCGGTGGGTCGGTTTGATAGGGATCTTCGTAGTGGAAGAACACGTTCTCTTCGACGGAGATCGGCGGATCCGCGATATCGCAGGTGAACTGCTTCCCAGCCGTGATGACCCGGACCTCGTTGATCTGGTACGCGTGGACCGCGAGTGACTTCAGCGCGGCTTCCCACTCGGCGCTCCGACTCCCCCAGCCGGTTCCATCGCTGAGATAGACCTCGAACTGATTCGGCAGGCCGGAGCGCCGCCAGGCCTGCACGAAATCCGGATGGCCGTCGCCGTTGACGTCACCGATCCGGACGCCCCGGTCGCCCCCGAACGCGAGCGCGAAGTGCAGCGCCGGGCCGCCCCAGTTGTAGACGTCCCACTGGGCCTCCGGCTCGTCCAGAATTGCGGGAGCCGTGTCGGTGTAGGTGAACGTCTTCGCCGGGAGCCCTTGACAGGTCGTCGTGTCCTGGCCCAGCGGGCAATCCGTCCCGAACAGCTGCGCGGACGCGAGCCGGGTTCTTCCGGTGCTGGTGTACTGCGATACGCCCGCGTAACCCAGCGCGAGCCGCCGGTAGACCTCCGGGGATCCACCCGCCGGCGCGATGACGCTGCGGATCTCCTTCACGCGCTTGCTGATCCTGGTCTCCAGGCCAGCCGGAAAGCCGTAGATCGGATCGTCGCGAGCCTCGAGATCGAACTCGATCCGCCGCTCCGTCCCGCCCACGAGCGTCCCGGGTGTGCCGCGGAAGCTGTAGCGAATGGCCTTGGGGTAGGCGGTCCCGATGTCGGTGCTCCGGTCGTACTCGAAGCGCGTGATGTTGCCGTGCGCATCCTCCAGCTCCGAGAGCAGCCAGCGCCCGATCGGCCCGCTGTCGCCCTCGGGATCGGTGCTGCCCCCCTTGCGGATGCGCGCCTGCTGGCTGGTGCCAAAGCGCGCCTTGCGGCCGTTTGGAAACTCGACCAGCCAGTGGTCGTCGCTGCCGCCTGGCGTCCGCGTGATGCGTGCGAACGATTCCTGGAGCGTTCGATACTCGCCCGGATGGTTGACCTGGTCGGGGTGCTCGACGAGCAGCACGCCGTCGAACTCGAACCGGTCGGGAGAGCCGGCCGCATCGTCGTAGCGAGGCGTTCCAAAGCGAGCGCTCCTGCGGATTTCGCCGAGCTCGAGCTGCCAGCCCACACCGAACGCGCCATCCGCGAGCGTGCTCGAATAGCGCAGCGCCAGCTTCGGCTCGCTGCCGCCCGTTCCCTTGGGCACCTCGATCTCGATGCGGAGGCTCAGCTGCCCGGTGCTCTGAAGCACATCGGCATCGTCTGCGTTCTGGCTCTTCATGTCCTTCGGGTCGTTCGCAGCCGTCGCCGGCACTGGCAGCGTCAGAGCGCCAAGCGCGAGAGAGGTCGCAATCCCCCGATGCCAGGCGTTCTGGCTGCGCTTCGCACGGGTCGAGCTGGTGGGTCGATCGCTCCTCGCATCCCTGCCAGTGGAGATTCTGCTCATTTCCAAGAGTCCTCGCCTCGGTTCCGCTGCACTCGCCAATCCGCGAGAGCGCCCTTCGCGCGATCTCGTCGTGACCGAGCGCTCAAGATCTTCCGCACATCCGGCGCTCGACTCCGGGTGAAGTCGCCTGGCCGACCGAGATGGCTGGTTCCACGAACTCGACACCCCTCGCGCGGCGGCCGCTCACACGCGGACGACACGCACCCGACAGCAAACTGCGTGCCATCGATTCAGCATCGAATAGCGACGCCCGCGGCCGCGCGGCGCGTGGCGGTGGAAGAGCGCAGACCGCGCCGCGCGCTTTGGGTTTTGGAAATGAATTCAGCGCTTTATCGGGTCCGACCGCAAAGACGCAGCGCCCGATTCGAATCGCGTGCGGAAAGCGAACTCACGCGGACGAGAGTTCACAATCCCGCGAAACGCCACGCGCTGTCCGACATTGTCGGCCAGGCGTGTCGCGCCTGAGCTGCATGCGGTTCGGGCGCGTACCTAGACGGGTGTCACGCTGCGCCACTTCGCGGGCGGCGCGTCGCGCCGCGCCTCGGCGGCGGCGAGGCGGGCGGCGATCTCGTCGCGCAGCTGCGCGGGCGGGACGATCGCGTCGACGACGAGCTCGCTGGCAAGTCTTTCGATGTCGATGTCGTCGCGGTACTCGCGCTGCAGGCGGGCCTCGGCCTCGGCGCGCTCGGCGTCGCTCAGGCCCTGCAGCTTGTTGAAGTAGACCGCGTTGACGGCGGCCTCGGGGCCCATCACGGCGATCATCGCGCTCGGCAGCGCGATGCAGGCCTCGGGCTCGAAGCCCGGGCCGCTCATCGCGTAGAGGCCCGCGCCGTAGGCCTTGCGCACGATCACCGAGAGCCGCGGCACGGTCGCTTCGCTCACGGCCATGATCATCTTCGCACCCGCGCGGATGATGCCCTCGCGCTCGACGGCCTTGCCGATCATGAAGCCCGGTACGTCGGCGAGAAACAGCAGCGGGATGCCGAACGCGTCGCACAGCCAGACGAAGCGCGCGGCCTTGTCGGCGGAGTCGACGAAGAGCACCCCGCCCTTCACCATCGGCTGGTTGGCGAGCACGCCGACCACCTGACCGTCGATCCGCGCAAGCCCGGTGACCAGCTCGCCGGCGAAGAGCTCCTTGATTTCGAAGAAGGAATTGCCGTCGACGACGCGCTCGATCACCCGGCGCATGTCGAACAGCTGGTTCTCGGATTCCGGGATCAGGCTCTCCAGATCGTCGCAGGAGGCCGCGGGCGCGGCCGGGGCGCACTCGGGGAGCTCCGCGTCCGCGCACGAGGGCATGTAGGAGAGATAGCGGCGCGCGGCCTCGATGGCCTCGGGCTCGGACTGGGCGAGCAGGTCGCCGCAGCCGGAAACGCTGCAGTGCATCTTCGCGCCGCCCATCTCTTCCAGGTCGACCTGCTGGCCGATCACCTTGGCGGCCATGCGCGGCGAGCCGAGGTACATGCTCGCGTTGCCGTCGACCATGAAGACGACGTCACAGAACGCCGGGATGTAGGCGCCGCCCGCCGCGGACGGGCCGAACAGCAGACAGACCTGCGGGATCATGCCCGAGAGCCGCACCTGGTTGTGGAAGATGCGACCCGCGCCACGGCGGCCCGGGAACATCTGGATCTGGTCGGTGATGCGCGCGCCCGCGGAGTCGACCAGGTAGACGAGCGGCACGCGCAGGCGCTCGGCGCGCTCCTGGATGCGCAGGATCTTCTCGACGGTGCGCGCGCCCCAGGAGCCGGCCTTCACCGTGGAGTCGTTGGCCATCAGGCAGACCGGTCGGCCGTCGATCGCGCCGTGGCCGGTCACGACGCCGTCCGCGGGGAGGTCACCGGCGAGGCTGTTCGCAAACGCGGCGTCTTCCACGAAGGAATCCTCGTCGAGCAGCAGCTTCAGACGCTCGCGGCAGAACAGCTTGCCGCCCGCGCGCGCCTTCTCGTGGTACTTGGCGTCGCCGCCGCGGCGGATCTGCTCGAGTCGCTCCACAACGTCGGATCCGTGCTTCACGGCCCCCTCCCCGCTTCCGACGCGCGCGATTTCTCCAAGCGCGCCGTGGTGTTGCCCTCACCCGCCCGCACTCACACCGAGCGCTGCATGCGCTGCCGCTCGCCGAGCCGAGCGCGGAAGACGCGCCCGGGCAGCGGCTTGGCGAGCACGTCGCGCTCGAGCCACGCGCTCGCGTCGACGAGCGCATCGAGGTCGATCCCGGCGCGGATGCCCTCGCGCTCGAACAGGTCCACGAGGTCCTCGGTCGCGACGTTGCCGGACGCGCCGGGCGCGTACGGGCAGCCGCCGAGGCCCGCCAGAGAAGCATCGAAGACGCGCACGCCCTCCTCGAAGCCCGCCTGCGCGTTGGCGAGCGCGCGCCCGTAGGTGTCGTGCAGGTGCAGCGCGACCCGCTCGATCGGCACCTCGGAGGCCACCGCGCGCACGAGCGCGCGCACCTGGTTCGGGTAGCCGACGCCGATGGTGTCGCCCAGCGAGATCTCCGCGGCGCCGAGCTCGATCAGCTGCCGCGCGAGGCGTACCACCGCGGAGACCGGGACGTCGCCCTGGTACGGGCAGCCGCAGACGGCCGACACGTAGGCGCGCACCGCGAGGCCGTCTTCGAGCGCGCGCTCGAAGATCGGCGCCATGCGCTCGAGCTGTTCGCGGATCGAGCAGTTGACGTTCTTCTCGTTGTGGGCCTCGCTCGCGGAGATGAAGGTCCCGACGGCGTCGACGCGGCCCGCGGCGCGCAGCCGCTCGTAGCCCTTCGCGTTGGGGACGAGCGCACCGTAGGCGACATTTGGCCGGCGCGGCAGCGCGGCGACGAGCTCGTCGGCGTCGGCGAGCTGCGGAACCCAGCTCGGCGACACGAAGGAGGCGACCTCGATCCGGCGCAGCCCCGACGCGACGAGCAGCGCGATCAGCTCGAGCTTGGAGTTCGTCGGGACGAACTTGGCCTCGTTCTGGAGTCCGTCGCGCGGGGCGACCTCGTAGATCACGACGTCCGGCGCGCCTGGGTCGCGTGCGGACATCCCGGGCTTCTACTTGCCGTATTCGAAGAAGCCGCGGCCCGTCTTGCGGCCGAGCCAGCCGGCCTCGACGCGTTTGACGATCTCGAGCGACGGCGCGTAGCGCGGGTTTCCGTACTCGCGGTAGAGGCTCTCCAGGATGGCGAGCACGACGTCGAGCCCGACCAGGTCCGCGAGCTCGAGCGGGCCCATCGGGTGGTTGCAGCCCGCCTTCATGCAGGCGTCGATGCCCTCGGGATCCGCGACGCCCTCATTTAGAGCGTGAGCGGCCTCGTTGATCATCGGAAAGAGCACGCGGTTGACCACGAAGCCCGGCAGGTCCATCACCTCGATCGGCACCTTGTCCAGCGCCTTTGCGAACCTGTGCACCGCGAGCACGGTGTCGTCCGCGGTGCGCATGCCGCGCACCACCTCGACCAGGCTCATCTGCGGCACCGGGTTGAAGAAGTGCATCCCGATGAAGCGCTCGGGGCGCGCCACGAACGACGCGAGCTTGGTGACCGACAGGCTCGAGGTGTTCGTCGCGACGATGCAGCGATCGCTCACGATGCCGCTCAGCGTCTCGAGCAGCTCCTGCTTCAGGTCCAGATCCTCGGGCGCGGACTCGATGACGATGTCGCACTCCTTGAGCTTCTCGAGCGAGACCACGCCGCAGATCCGGTCCATGATGCCCTCGCTCTGCGCCTGCGTGAGCCTCTCGCGGCTGACGAGCTTGTCGAGCCCCCACTGGATCCGCTTGAGCCCGCGGTCCACCGATTCCTGCTTGCGGTTCTGGAAGATCACCTCGCAGCGGATCTGCGCGGCGATCTGGGCGATCCCGCAGCCCATGGTTCCCGTACCGATGATGCCGACCTTCTTCATCATTCCACGCACTCCACCGCCAGCGCGACGGCTTCGCCGCCGCCGATGCACAGCGTCGCGATGCCTCGCTTGAGTTTGCGATCCGCGAGCGCGTAGAGCAGCGTGACGAGCACGCGCGCGCCCGAGCAGCCGAGCGGGTGTCCGAGCGATACCGCGCCGCCGTTGACGTTCACCTGCTCCATCGGGATGCCGTGCTCCTGGGCGGCCGC
>JBFGGA010000014.1:0-30945 GCA_041579295.1 Myxococcota bacterium
CGGCGTGCACCAGCGCGTTGAGCGCGACGCGCGCGCGCGGCCGCGCCTCGCCGGCGAGCAACGCCGCAACGTTCGTGCCCCGCGCCCGCGCCGCGAGGTCGAAGAGCGCAACGTCCAGCGCCGCGCGCGCGAACGGGGCCTGCGGGGCGAGCTGCTCGACGCGATCGAGCAGCGCGTCGAGCTCCTCGACCTCGCGCCCGAGCAGCGCGCGCGCCAGCGACGAGAGCGCTTCGAAGTTGCGCTCCGGCGATGGCTCGCCGAATCCGGCGAGCGGCAGCGCCTCGCCATGACCCACCAGACCCGACTCGCTGGCCAGCGCGAGCACGGCTCCCTCGCGGCTCGCGATCGGGCCGCGCGCGGTCGCGACCGGCTCGCGCATTTTCAGGCGCACGCGAGTCAGCACCGCGCGAGCGATCTTCACGCCAGCCACCCCGCGGCGAGCAGCGCCGCGAACGCGACCTCGAGCGCGGCGGTCCGCGCGAGCGCGGCGTTCAACGTGGGTCCGTCGCTGGCCGTCGAGACCGTTCGGACCAGCCGGACCGCGAACGGGAGCGTCGCGAGCGGAAGCAGCAGCGCGAAGCCCGACGCGCCCGCGAGCCAGAGCACGGGCAGCATCGCGTACGCGAAGCCGAGCAACGCCGCGTACTCGAAGCGCGCCGCGCGCGGGCCGAAGCGCACCGCGAGCGTGCGCTTGCCGGCGCTGCGATCGGTATCCACGTCGCGCAGGTTGTTGACGACGAGCACCGCCGTCGCGAAGGCCCCGATCGGAAGCGCGGCCGCGACCGCGAGCGGCGGCAGCGTCAGCGCCTGCACGAAGTACGTCCCGCAGACCGCGGCGATGCCGAAGAACGCGAACACCGCGACCTCGCCGAGGCCGCGATAGCCGAACGCGAACGGGCCGCCCGTGTAGGCCAGCCCCGCGGCGATCGAGAGCGCGCCGATCAGCGCGATCGGCCAGCCGCCGACCGCGACGAGATAGACGCCGACGAGCGCCGCGCAGCCGAACGCCGCGGCGGTGCCGACCTTCATCTCGCGCGGCGTCAGCAGGCCGAGCTGCGCGGCGCGCGGTGGACCGATGCGCGCGTGCGTATCGGCGCCGCGCTCGAAGTCGAAGACGTCGTTCGCGAAGTTCGCGCCGATCTGGATCAGCAGCGCGCCCAGCAGCGCGGCCGACGCCGGCAGCGCACGCGCGCGCCCGTCCGCGATCGCGAGCGCGGTGCCGACGGCCACCGGTGCGGCAGCCACCGGAAGCGTGCGCAGCCGCGCGGCGAGCAGCCACGACTGCAGGCCGCCCGGCGCGTGGGGCGATGTCTCTAGGGAAGCCACGGAAATCGCGAGAAATCGGGCGGCCGCTTCTCGAGGTAGGCGTCGCGCCCCTCCTGCCCCTCTTCGCTCATGTAGAAGAGCATCGTCGCGTTTCCGGCGAGCTCCTGGAGGCCGGCCTGCCCGTCGCAGTCCGCGTTGAGCGCGGCCTTCAGGCAGCGGATCGCGATCGGGCTGTTGCGCAGGATCTCGCGTGCCCAGGCCACCCCGGTGGCCTCGAGGTCGTCGAGTGGAACCACCGCGTTCACCAACCCCATGTCGAGCGCCTGCTGCGCGTCGTACTGTCGGCAGAGGAACCAGATCTCGCGCGCCTTCTTCTGCCCGACGATCCGCGCGAGGTACGAGGCGCCGAAGCCCCCGTCGAAGCTCCCCACCCGCGGTCCGGTCTGGCCGAAGCGCGCGTTGTCGGCCGCGATCGTGAGATCGCAGATCACGTGGAGAACGTGACCCCCGCCGATCGCGTAGCCCGCGACGAGCGCGATCACGGGCTTGGGGAGCGAGCGGATCAGGCGCTGGAGATCCAGCACGTTGAGGCGGGGCACGCCGTCCTCCCCGACGTAGCCGGCGCTTCCCCGCACGCGCTGATCGCCGCCGGAGCAGAACGCGTCGGGGCCCTCGCCGGTGAGCAGCACGACACCGACGCCCGAATCCTCCCGCACGCACCGGAATGCGTCGATCAGCTCCATCACGGTCTGCGGCCGGAAGGCGTTGCGCACCTCCGGGCGTGCGATCGTGATCTTCGCGATGCCCTCCTCGCATTTCTCGAAACGGATGTCGGTGTAGCTCTTGACGGTCTTCCAGCTGACTGCGCTCATGTCGTCCTCACTTCGGTTGGGTTGGCCGCCTTCGCAGCGGACGCTGGCGGCGCCGAGCGCGCTTCCGCTTCCGCGAGGAAGCGGTGCGCCAGTTCCAGGAAGGCGGTGGGGTTGTCGGTGTGCGCCGAGTGTCCGGCGTCCGGCACGATCTCGACGCGCGCGTCGGGCAGCGACGCGCAGGTTTCCTCCGCGAGCGCGCGGAACTTGAGATCCGACTCGCCGGCGGCCAGGCAGATCGGCACCTCGACGCTCGCCAGCGCGTCGTGCAGCGGAAGCTGCGCGCCCGTCCCCATGCCGCGCAGGCTCGCCGCGAGCCCGTGGGCGGAGTTCGAAAGCCGCAGCGCGCGCGCTTCGGCGACGGCGCGCGCACCCAGACGCCGCGGATCCACGAGAAACGGTTGCGAGATCCAGAAGTCGACGAACGCCTCCACGCCGTCGCGCTCGATCCGCTCGGCGAGCACCTCGTCGGCGCGCGCGCGCTCGGCCCGCCGGTCGGCGTCGCGGATCCCCGCGCTCGCCCCGATCAGCAACGCCGACACCACCTGCTCGGGGTGGGCGGCGGCGAGGGCGAGCGCCGCGCGTCCGCCCATCGAATAGCCGATCCAGTGGGCGCGGCGCAGGCCGAGCCGTTCGAGCAGCGACGCGAGCTGCTCGACGCACGCGCCCATCGCGTAGGCGTTCGCCTGGCGCGGGGCCGCGCTGCGGCCGTGCCCTACGAGGTCGACCGAGAGCACGCGACGCGTCTCGCTCAATCCCGCGGCGATCGCGGCCATCGCGCGCGTCGATCCCGTGAAGCCGTGGAGCAGGACGACGGGCTCCCCGCCGCCGCTCTCCTCCACGTGGAGCCGCACGCCCTTCGCGTCGATCCAGTGCGAACGCGCGAAACTCACGGCCCGCCCCGTTCGCGTTCGCGCTCCCCGCGCGGGTCGGCCGACCCGCCCTTCCGCTCGCGCGCGTGCGGCTTGCGGGCCGCGTCGCGTTCGCGCGCGGTCCCCGTCGCAGCGCGCCCACCCGCCAGGTGGGCGACCTCGCGCTCGAGCGCCTCGCTCACGCGGCGCTCGATCTCGCGGTGATGGGCGACGCTGCGGTCGCGATCGACGGGAACCACCACCACGCCGACGCCCGGTGTCGCGAGCGCGCTCTTGACGGATGCGCCGAAGTGCTCCCAGGAGCCGACCCGCGCGAAGTCCGCGCCGAACCCCGCGACGACGGCGCCCAGATCCACACCGTGCGGCGTCCGAAAGTGCGCCTCGAAGATCTCGGGGGCCACCCGCTCGGCCACCGGCAGGTAGGAGAAGATCCCGCCGCCGTCGTTGTCGAACACGACGATGGTCAGATCCAGCGCGTGGCGCCGCGCGGCGAGCAGCGCGCCGATGTCGTGGAGCAGCGCGAGATCTCCGGTGAGCAGCACGACGGGCTCGGCTCGCGTCGCGGCGGCCCCGAGCGCGCTCGAGATCATCCCGTCGATGCCGTTCGCGCCGCGGTTCGCGAGCACGCGCAGCGGCCGCTCCGACGCGCGGAGGAAGGCGTCGAGCTCGCGCACGGGCATGCTGCTCGACGCGTAGACGATGGCGGCGTCGGGCAGCGCCGCGGCGAGCTCGCGCACCGCGCGCGGCTCGAGGAGCTCGTGCTCGCCGTCCACCAGTTCGGAGACGACGTCCGCCGCGCAGCGCTCCACGCGCAGCACGGCCTCGAGCCACGGCGCCGCGCGCTCGCGGCGCGAGGCGCGCGCGGCGAGCGCCTCGCAGAGCGCGAGCGGGTCGACGGCCAGCTGCTCCGAGGCGAGATGGTCCGGGTCGCTCCAGGCCGCCTCGGGGTCGACCAGGATCCAGTGCTCGGGCGCGTGCCGCTCGAGCCAGAGCCGCTGCGCCTTGCTGGTCGGCGTCGCGCCGAAGTGCAGCACGACTTCCGGCGCGAGCCGTCGAGCCAGCGGCTCGTCGCGCAGGAAGAGATCGGCGTGCGCGACGATGGGTGCGCCCGCACGGTGCGCGCCGCAGCGCAGCTGCGAGGTCGGGTCCGCGAGGATCGGCCAGCCCAGCCGGCGCGCGAGCGCGGCCAGCGCGGCGCAGAGATCCGCGGCCGCGTCCATCGGCCCGCACGCGATCACGCCGCGCTCATGCGAATTTGCCACCTCGGCGAGGCGCTCGACGTCCTCGGGCTTCGGATGCTGCGTGCTTCGACTCACTCTCGTGTATGGCCGATCGCGGCGCCCGCCCGCGGCGCGCTCGGACCCGGCGGCCATCGAGCTCGGCGCGAGCGGATCGCGAAACGGCAGGTTCAGGTGAACGGGGCCCCCGGGTGGGCCGCAGGCCTCGGCGACGGCCCGGCAGCCGAGCTCGCGCGCGTAGCGCAGCATCTGCGAGGCGCCGCTCGGCACGGCGGTCTCCGCGAACCAGCGCACGTGCGTGCCGTAAAGACGGATCTGGTCGATCGTCTGTCCCGCACCCCAGCCGCGCAGCTCGGGCGGCCGATCGGCGCTGAGCACGACGAGCGGAACGCGCGCGTGGTAGGCCTCGATCACCGCGGGGTAGAAGTTCGCCGCCGCCGTGCCCGAGGTGCAGATCAACGCCGCGGGTGCGCGCGTGGCCTTCGCCGCGCCGAGCGCGAAGAAGCCCGCGGAGCGCTCGTCGATCTGCGACCAGCAGCGCAGCGCGTCGTGGCGCGCGGCGGCGATCGCGAGCGCCGCCGAGCGCGATCCCGGACAGACGCAGACCTCCCGCACGCCCGCGCGCGCGAGCTCGTCGACGAGCGCCGCGGCGAAGCGATGCGCGCCGTCGTCCGCGGCCGCGGGGGCTCCGCCGTTGTTCGCTTGTGCGCGCAACTCAGATGGCCATCAGCGGGCCGAGCACGGCGCGCAGCTTGAGTCGCGTCTCGCGGAGCTCGGCCTCCGGGTCGGAGTCCGCGACGACGCCCGCGCCGGCGAACAGCCGCGCCTCGTTCTCGCGCATCACGACCGAACGCAGCGCCGCGTAGAACTCGCCCGCTCCGTCGGACTCCACGAAGCCGACCGGGCCGCTGTACCAACCGCGGTCGAGATTCTCGCAGCGGCTCAACCAGCGCAGCGCCGCCTCGCGCGGAGCGCCCGCGACGGCCGGGGTCGGATGGACCGAGCCCAGCAGATCGAGGATCGAAGCGCGCGCGCGCAGGATCCCCGAGATCGGCGTCTCGAGGTGCTGGATGTCCTGCAGGCGCATCAGGCGCGGCGACTCGCGCACCTCGAGCGCGTCGCAGTGCGGCGCGAGCGCCTCGCGCAGCGCGCGCACCACGAACGCGTGCTCGGCCTGCTCCTTCTTGCTCTCCCGCAGCTGGCGGCCGAGCTCCGCATCCTCCTCGGGGTTGCGCCCGCGCGGCGCCGAGCCGGCCACCGAGGCCGTCTCGACCCGCCCATCGGCGACGCGCAACAGACACTCGGGTGTGGCGCCGAGGAAGGTCGCACTGGCGCGGGCGACCGCGAAGACCGCGCAGCTCGGATGGGCGCGTCGCAACGCGTCGAGCAACGCGCTCGGATCCCAATCCCCGGAGCCACGCACGCAGACGCAGCGCGCCACCACCGCCTTCTCGAATCCGCCCGCGGCGATCTCTCGCAAGGCCGCCTCGACCTGGGCGCGGTATTCGGCGTGCGACAGGTCCGCGCGCACCCGAAGGTCGAGCGGGCCGCCGGCCTCCGCGCTCGACGCATCGATCGGACTGCGCCCGACGGACAGGCGCCGGACTGCGTCGAGGTCCGCGCGCAGCTGCGCGCAGATCACGGGCGCGCGGGCTTCGCTCGCGCCGGCCGGGGGCGGCTCGACCGGCCGCACGAGCGTGCAGCGCCCCCGATCGCCGTCGGCGCGGAGCGTGAGCTCCGGCAGCACCAGGCGACCGGCCGGGAATCCCCGCCAGTGCGGCGCGCCGGACGCCGCATTCGCGAACGCGAAGCCCCCGACGAGCAACGGGCCCGCCGCGGCGGACGCATCCGAAGCGCAGGCGTGCACGCGCTCGAACACGCGCGCCGCGCGGCGCGAAGCCTCGTCGAACCTGTTTTGGCCGTCGACCTCGATCGCGCCCGCGCAGCCGAGCGCCGCGATCGCGCGCCCCTCATCCGGTCGCTCCCAATAGAAGCGATCGCGCGCTTCCGAGGCCTCGAAGACCGCGAGCGCATCGCGGGCTGCGATCTGCGCGTGCAGCGCGATCCATTGGGTTTCGCGACTTCGCTCGGCCGCATCCAGCGCGGCGCGCACCGTCGCTTCCAGCTCCGCGTCCATTTTCACACGCACGCTTTCCTCCGAATCCCGGTGACGATCTGGGCGGCGCCGAGCAACAGCGGCCGGTGTTCGACCTGCTCGAATCCGGCATCCTCGAGCAGCGCGAGCAGCTCGCGCGTGGGGGGCAGGTAGGCGGTGGATTGCGGCAGGTACGCGTAGGCGCTGCGATCCGAGAGCAGGCCACCCACGAGCGGGACGACGCGATCGAAGTAGAACGCGTGCGCGGCGCGGATCAGCGCCGGGCGGGGGCGGTCGACCTCGACGAACGCCACGCGCCCGGCGGGCGCGAGCACCCGCGCGAGCTCGCGGAAGACCGCGGGCAGGCTGATGAAGTTGCGCAGCGCGAAGCCGCAGGTCGCGGCGCTCGCCCACTCGTCGGGCAGCGGCAGCGCCGCGCCGTCGGCCTGCACGAGCACGGCCTCGATGCCGCGGCGCCGCGCGGCGCCGAGCATCTCGGATGCGAAGTCCACCCCGACGACCTGCGCGCCGCGCGCCGCCGCGAGCTCCGCGAGGTCGCCGGTCCCGCAGGCGAGATCGACCACGCGGTCGCCCTCGCCGACGCGGATCAGGTCGAGCGCGTCGCGGCGCCAGCGCTGGTCGAGGCCGACGCTCAGCAGCCGATTGAGCCGGTCGTAGCGCGGAGCGATCCGATCGAACATCGCGCGGACGTGCGCGCCCTTCTCGTCGAGCGTGGGCAGGCGATCTAGCGCCATGTGACCTCGACGTCGATCGGAGAGGATTCGGTGGCGGCCAGGGCCTCGGCGAGCGCGCCGTGCTCGCGCTCGTCGCGGAAGCGATCGAGCGCGCGCGCGACGAGCGTGCGCTGGAAGTGCAGCGCCACGAGCCGCGTGACCTGGGGCAACAGCTCCCGGAAGATCCGACTCGCGCCCTCGTCGTCGATCCGCTCCGCGCTCGCGCCTTCGATCGGCTCGGCGTTCGCGTCGTCGGAGGCGGCGCCGCTCTTGCGAATGCTCGCGTCGAAGAGATCGACGGCGGCGTCGCAGACATCGTGCACGTTCTGCGCGTGACGGCTCGCGAGCTCCAGCAGCTCTCGCAGCGGGATGCCCGCCTCGAGCAGCATCAGCGCCGCCCGCGCCATCGCGAGATCCGCCTCGACGAAGTGCGGCTGTCCGTCGACGACGACCGGCTCGAAGAGTCCGGCGCGCTCCGCGGCGAGGATCATCGCCTCCGGCATGCCCGACTCCGCGGCGAACGCCGCGCGGCTGAACGTGCGCTCCCCGACGCTCTCTTCGAGCAGCGCGGCGAGCAGCGGCTCCTCCGCTCCGCCCGCGGGTCGATCGAGCACGCGCTGGATCTGGGACAGCGAGAACCCCTGCTGCTGCAGCGCGCGAATCCGCGTCAGGCGCTCGAGGTGGTGGTCCTGGTAGAGCGCGATGCGCCCCTCGCGTCGCGGCGCGGGCAACAGCCCGCGCGCCTGGTAGAAGCGAAGCGTGTCCACCGGGATCCGCGCAGCCGCCGCGAGCTGCTCGACGCGATACTCCATGCGGATATTCTAAGAGTCATTGCTCATCGAAACAAGCTCAATGAGATCAAATGCTTACCTAGGTAGTTGCGAGCGGGAGCCGAGCCGCTCGGCACCCTCCCAGCCGCGTGAGCAGCGCTTCGGGATGCCGCGTTCAGTCGGCGCAGAGCCCGCGCGCCCGCGCGGCGCGTTCGGCCCTCCACGCGCGCTCCACCCGGAACGCGAGCGGCAGGAACAGCAGCATCGAGACGAGCGTCGAGACGGCGATGACCATCACCAGCCACTCGCGATCCATGTACTCGAGGATTCGGCCCGCGATCCCGGGGCCGGCCGCGTAGCCGAAGTTGAACGCGGCCGCGGAAGCCACCGCGGCGCGTCCCCTGCGATCGACCGCGGAGAGGAGCCCGATCTGGTACGGGGAGACGAAGTAGAAGCCGATGCCCCAGAGCAGCGACCCGAGCAACAGCGTCGAGCCGCTGCCGGAGGTGATGTACAGCCAGCGGCCGCTCAGGCTCATCAGCGAACCCGCGACGATCGGGAAGACCCGTCCCAAGCGCACGCCGAGCAGCGCCGCGACGGCGCCGCCCGCGAGCCCCATCATCGTCGTCAAGGCGACGATCTTGGCCGCGAGCTCCGGGTCGACTCCGGCCTCGATCGGAAGGTTGTAGGCGAAGTTCCAGAGCGCCTGCTCGGCGGCTGAGTAGACGAACATCCCGGCCAGGGTCAGCAACACGAGCGGGCCGAACGCGACCTTGAGATCCACCTCCGCCCCGGGCGAGCCGCCGCCCGCCGTTCTCGCGGGCTCGGCGCCGGAGTGCGCGGGCGCGACCGGCTTGTGGGGGATCCAGAACAGGCACGGCAGACCGAGAAGCGCGAGTACGATGAGCGCGGCGAACCCGAGCGGATAGTTCCCGTCTGCGGCGACCTGCGGGAGGTACATCGCGAGCGATGCGGTGATCCCCCCGCCCATCGTCCAGATGATCGCGAAGATGCGCTCGGCGTCCTCGCGCGCGGAAACCGCCGCGTTGGCGCCCGAGATCGCGAGCCCGGAGCCGAGGCCGGTCACGACGCGCCCCGCGATCATCGGCATGTAGCTCGCGCTGAATGCGGAGATCGCGAGGCCGCACACGGCCAGCAGCGTTCCGCCGATGGCGAGTCGGCGGTGCGAGATGCGGGGTACGTACGGGGTGATCACGAGCGCCGCGACCGCGAGCGACGACAGCTCGATCGTCCCGAGATCTCCCGCCTGCCGATGATCGAGACCCGCTTCGATCAGCGCCTGGACGAGGGCGGGGGCCGCCGCGGACCCGAGATAGCCGATTCCCGAGGCCGCGAAGGTCGCGAGCACGAACTGGTACTCGCGCCGCACACCGCGCAGGAACGGATCCAGGCCGAGACGTAATTCCGGCATCGTTCGCGTGATCCCATGCTCCGGAGAACGCGCTCGTCTCACGCGAACGCGCTCGCCGAATCGAGTTTCGCCGGGGAGTGGCTTCGACCTCGATCAGAAGGCGGCCAACTATCCCTCGTGCGGGCGCCTTCCGCAAGGCGCCCGAACGGGCCGCGCGGTCAGAGACCGCGCGGCGGCCGCGGCAGGTCGGTCTCTGCGATGGCGGCTGCGCGATCGTTCGGAATGAAGCGATCCTGCACTTCCAGAATGGTGACGTCGTCGCCGAGCCGCAGCGCGCCGCGCCGGAGCGGTCGGAAGTAGACGCCGAACACGATGCCGCCGCCGATGCCTCCGGGCTGCTTGCGGTACTTCGCGAGCGTGCGGATCGGCTCGACGCCGCGCTCGGCGGTCTCCTGATTCAACTGCGTGACGCTGCAGCGCTCGCTCGAGGCCACCTTCTCGAGTTCGAGATCGCCGATGCGCAAGCGCGCCCACCACTCCTCGTGAAACGGCGCACTCCCCTCGACGACGAGGTTCGGACGGAAGCGGTTCATCCGGATCGGCTTGGCGATCCGCGCGTTGAGGTCGGCCAGCGACGCTTCGCTGGTGAGCAGAATCGGAGCGACCGCCGCGAAGCGGCTCTGCCGCTGCGGGAAGATGTGCCGGTATTTCTCGGGCGCCTTGCGCTCGTGGACTTCGGCGTTTCCCATCAGGCGGCACGGCGTGCCCAGAAAGTCGCCAAACCAGCGCGCGGCCTCGTCGCCCTGGTCGACCGCCGGCGCCTCGTCGTGCCAGTGCTTCGTGTGCCGGGAATCGCCGCGATCGGTCACGGTCAGTTCGAGCGGGCGCTGGCCGGGCGCGGAAACCGCAAGCCGCGCGCCGTCGAGCTGCGCCTGGATCAGCGCCATGCGCGGAAGCTCCTCCTGCCCGAGCGCCTCGCCGTTCTCGTCGATCAGGAACAGCAGGCGGTCGCCCACCAGGCCGCTCTCGTCGATCTCGGCGCGCTCGAGCGCCATGCCCCCGCAACCCTTGATGGGGTACTGGGTCAGGCTCGACAGCTTCGCGGCAGTTTGCGTCATGGGCGGCGCCCTCCCTCGGTCGATCGCGTTCGCTTCCGGGCGATCACTCGGCCGGCGGCGCTTCGGTTCGCACGGCCACGAAGGCCTTCGTGAAGCCGAGGAAGCGCTCCCTGCGGATTTCGCAGTCCGAGAAGAGCTCCCGGAACGTCGCGTAGTCTAGCAGTTGCAGTCCTTCGAGCATGCGATCGATCGACGCGCGCGACGGGCGGGTGATCCATCCCCAGAGCGTCCAGTTGCGGACCAGGCGGCGCTTCCAGGAGAACGGCAGGTAGTGGATGAAGGGCGCGAGGAGGTGCGGCTCGAAGAAGAAGCCCCGCGCGGGCGTCTGCACCCACAGCCTTCGCCCCACCCTGCGCAGCTCGTTCGCAAACGCGCGCTGGGCTTCGAGGGAGCCGACGTGCTCGATCACGGAATTCGAGAACGCGATGTCGAAGCTCGCGTCCGGAAAGCCGAGCCGCGCCCCGGAGCCGCGCACCAACGTGTAGCGCGCGTCGAGCTCGCCGCACGGCAACGGTTCGGTGTTCAGCAGCGTGATCGGAAAGCGCCCCTCGATGCGCTCCCAGTTGTACGGCGTGCCGCCGACGTCGAGCACCGTGGTGTCCTCGGTGGGTCGAAACGTCTCGACGAAGCGATTCATCCGGCGTCTTCGAAATCCCCGAATCAGAAGTTCGTAGACGCGCTGGATCCTCACGGATCGCAGTCCCGCCCGAGCGGTCCCGTCGCCGCAGGCGCCGGGTAGTCGATCGCGAGGACCTCCAGCTCGAGGTTCCCGCTCGGTCGCTGCCAGGTCACCACGTCCTCGACGCGCGCACCGAGCAGCGCTCTCGCGAGCGGGGAGACCCAGCTGACCTTGCCGGCAGCGGCATCGGCCTCGTCCTCGCCGACGATCGAAAACACCCGCTGCTCGCCCTCGACGTCGCACACGCGCACGCAGGCGCCGAAGGCGACCTCGTCTCGGGGCTGGTCGTCGGGTTTCACGAGGATCGCGCGATCGATGCGCGCGCGCAGGTAGCGGGCGTTGCGATCGATCCGGCGCAGCGCTGCTTCGTGGCGCATTGCGTCATCGCCGTCGGACAGCGCCGAGCGCTCCGCGAGCAGGCCGGCGAGGCGCCGCTCGAGCGCGGCGAGGCCCGCCGGAGTGACGTAGTTCGGGTGATCGCTCTGTGGCCGCTCGGGCAGCTCGGACTCGGCTTCGCGTTGGACGTCTTCGTTGACGAATGCGCGACTCATCGACCTCTATCCGCCCGACACCCCTGCCGATTGCAACGCCTGCCGCGAGGGCGAGACGTCCGAGGCGCAGCGCGCCGTCCCGCCGCGGCGCGAACGCGGCGGCGGCGCGGCGCGGCCGCTCAGCTCCTCAGCTCGAACAGCGCATCCGTGTAGTCGAACTTCTCGTAGGCGTCGCGCACCACGTCGTCGGGAACGTCCCAGACCCATTCGGAGGGCCCGATCGCGTCCTGCTTCATGCAGTCCGGCATCACGTCGTCTTGCGCGTCGAAGCCGGCCCGGCGATTGAACGCCCATTCGTCCTCGAGGATTCGCCAACCCATGTCGGCGATGCGCTCGCGCGTCACGTCCTCGCCGAAGTACGCGCCGTAGAAGCCGCGGACCTCGTCGAGATTGATCATCATGAAGGAGCAGAAGCCCGACGAATCCACCACCGCGTTGACGATCTGCGCGTGCTGGGAGGCCCGCGCCATCTCCGCGAGCGGCTGCCCGGGCTCGACGATGAGCCCGGCGGTGTGATCGGCGCCCATCGCGCTCGTGCAATAGGTGATGCCCGTGGCCTTGAGGGGTCGGGGATCCCACGCGGGCAGCGCCTGCCCCTTGACGACCGGGACGCGGTGGTGCTTGCGCTTGCGTCCGATCGCCGCGGCGCCGTTGCCGATCGCGCGGCCCAGCTCGGTGCCCTCCGCGATCTCGCGCAGGATGCGCCGGGCGCCTTCGGCATCGCCGAACGCCATGCCGCCGGAGTCCATGTAGACCGCGATCGCGGCGCCGGTCTCGATCGTATCGAGGCCGATCTCGTCGCAGAGGCGGTCGAGGTCGGCGACGTCCTCCCAGCTCGCGATGCCGCAGTTCGCACCGAGCAGGGTGAGCGTCTCGAACTCGAGCGCGGAGGTCTTGTAGTTGCCGTCCTTGTCGTGAACGACGTTGCTGCACTTGACGATGCACCCCGTCATGCAGTTGTGCATGCCGCCGCCGCGCTCCTCGAAGCTCTCCACGATGCGCATCCCGTCCAAGGTTTGCACGTCGGGCGAGCGCCCCGCGATCCGATTCCTGTACGGAAAGGTGTAGAGTGCGTCCGCCTCGACACAGCCCACGCTCGTCCCCCACTTGGGAAAGGGCTCGTTGGCGGGGCCGTCGAGGAAGTACCGCGTGTACTGCTTGCTGAGCGCCACGAACGCCTTCTTGTCCGCGGGTGTTCGGGTCGGCCGCCTACCCGCGTCGATCGCGACGTACTTGAGCCCCTTGCTGCCCATCACCGCCCCGAGGCCGCCGCGCCCCGCGTGGCGCGCGGGGTTGCGCTCCTGCTCCTGATCGGTGCACGCGACCGACGCGCCCGCGAGGCGCAGCTCGCCCGCGGGTCCGATCGAGATGAACGAGGCCGTCTCCGAGTAGCGCTCGGCGAGATCCGCGATCAGCGCGTAGTTCCACTTGCCCTTGTGCTCGTCGGCCGCAACGACCTTCGCGCCGTCGGCGTCGACCTCCAACGCGTAGCGGCGCTCGGGGTCCGCGGGCTGCCCGCTCACGACGACCACCCGATAGCCGAGCTTCATGAGATCCTGGGCCGGGTTGCCGCCCGCGTTCGCCTCCTTGATGCCGCCCGTGAGCGGGCTCTTGCCGCCGATCGAGATCCGACCGGAGGTCGGCGCGGAGGTTCCCGACAGCACGCCGGGTGCCATCACGAGCAGGTTGTCCGGACCGAGCGGATCGCAGCGCGCATCGCACTCCTCGAGCAGGATCCGCGCCGACAACCCCCGCCCGCCGAGCATCTTCCAGGGCTCGGGGAAGGCCTCGACCGTCGCGGTCTGGTTCGTCATGTCGACGCGAATCATGCGATCGCCCGTCGTGTCGCTCACCTTGCACCTCCTTTCGTTCATCGCATCCAAGTGCCCCGCTCCGCCGGCGGACGAAGCGCCCCGCTCTGCGCGCGAGCGCGCAGGCCTCGCTCGAAATCGCGTTCGGACCCAGCCCGCGGGGGCGTTCGCCTAGCCCCCCGCGACCGCCGCGACGACCTCGATTCGATCGCTCGCGGCGACCTCCGCGTCGAGCGCCGCTCGATCCAGCTCCTGGCCGTTCACGAACACCGTCGCGTAGAGCCGGATCTCGCCCCCGGCGTCGATGACCAGCTCGCCGAAGCCGGGATGGCGCGCGTCGACCGCGGCGATGCACTCCCGCACCGTGCGCCCGGCGACCTCGACCACGCGCTCTCCGTTCGTCGGGCCCCGGTAGCGGGGCGGGATGTGCACCTCGGGCATGTCGCTCCAGTGCGGATCAGGGACACCGAGGCGGGAGTATAGCCAAGTGCGCCGAGCCGGGCGCGGCGCGGGGATCGCGCTCCGGCCACTTGCGGCAAGTGCGCGTATTCGAATAGGTTCGGTACACTGCCGCCGCGTCCTGGGGGTGGGCGTGCCGATTCGCTCCGATCGCGCTGCCACGACGCCCGCGCGCGCCCCGAAAGCCGCCGGCGGAGGAGATCGCAAATGCCCGTACCCGCGTCGCAGATGGCGACGGTCGCGCTGTACCTGGTCCGGCAGAAGCTCCGGGGCCGCAAGCGCTACCCGCTCGCGCTGATGCTGGAGCCGCTCTACCGCTGCAACCTCGCCTGCGCGGGCTGCGGGAAGATCCAGTACCCCTCGAACATCCTCAAGACCCAGCTCTCGTACGAAGACTGCATGAAGGCCGTCGACGAATGCCCGGCACCCGTCGTGAGCATCCCGGGCGGCGAGCCCCTGCTGCATCCGGAGATCGACCGCATCGTGCGCGGCTTGATCGAGCGCAAGAAGTACATCTACCTCTGCACCAACGCGCTGCTGCTCGAGGAGAAGCTCGACCTCTTCGAGCCGAGCAAGTACCTGAGCTTCAGCGTGCACATGGACGGTCTCGAGGCGGAGCACGACGCCGCGGTCTGCCGCGACGGGACGTTCAAGATCGCGAAGGCGGCGATCGAGAAGGCGGTCGCGCGCGGGTTCCGGGTCACGACCAACACGACGCTCTTCGACGGCGCGGACCCCGAACGCACGCAGCAGTTCTTCGACGAGATGATGGCGCTCGGCGTCGAAGGCATGATGGTGTCGCCCGGCTACAGCTACGAGAAGGCCCCCGATCAGGAGCACTTCCTCGCGCGCGAGCGCACCAAGGAGCTCTTCCGCAGGATCTTCCACGGAAAGATCCGCCGCTGGCGCTTCAACCAGTCGGTGCTCTTCCTCGAGTTCCTCGCGGGCGGGCGCGACTACGACTGCACGCCCTGGGGCAACCCGACCTTCAGCGTCTTCGGCTGGCAGAAGCCCTGCTACCTGCTCCAGGACGGCTACGCGGACAGCTTTGCGGAGCTGATGGAAGAAACGCCCTGGGAGAACTACGGGCCCCGCAGCGGAAACCCCCACTGTCGCGACTGCATGGTGCACAGCGGCTTCGAGGCGAGCGCGGTCGAGGAGATCTTCTCCTCGCTGCGCGGCCTGCTGGCCGCGATGCGAGCGGCGCTGCTCGGCCCGGTGATCCCGGAGCCGCAGGGCGATCCCGCGCAGCTGCTGCGGATTTCGAGCGAGCTCGATCGAGCGCCCACCGCGAGGCGAGCGAACAGCATGCCCGCAGACACCCGAATGGAGCAGGCGCCCGCGGGCGACGCCAAGCCGACGCGCGGCTGGTCGGCCCCCGCGAGCCCCGAAGCGCTGCGCGTGGCCTTCGAATACCGCGGCGACGTCACGCTGATCCTCGACGACGACAGCCGCGTCGACGGCTACCTCTCCAATTTGAGCGACGACGTGCTCCGGCTCTGGTGCACGGGCGAGACCGCTCAGCTCCAGATTCCGATCCAGCACGTGAAGCGCGTCGAGCTCTCGGGCCGAGACACCGCGTCCGGCAAGAGCTGGCAGACCTGGGTAAAGAAGAAGGAGGCCGCCCGGGCCACCGCCGAAGCCGCGGCGAGCGCCTCGATCGTTCTGGGCGACCTGAAACCCTAGGACCGCACCACCAAGATCACCCGAAACCCGATCAACGGGCCGTTCAAGACCGGGGAATTCCCAGAATTGGCGGGTCTAAATCATCAGACCTCTACGGCAACGAAGCTCGAATTGCCCGCACGATGCTCATCCTCTCGATCATCACGGGAGCCGACGACCTCGGCCGCACGGCGCCAACCCACTGCCGCGCCCACTCGCTAATCGCCATGGCGTGCGCCACGGGGGCGAGAAGCTCGGCCGGGTCGGCGCGCTGCGGCGCCACGGGCGCTACTCGGCGGTGATCGGCATCTGGTTACTGCGGCTCCTCGCGAGCGCGAGATGGCTGCGCTAATTCCGATTCGGCCCCGCCGAATAGCTCTGGCGAAGTCTCACCCGCGGTGCGACACAACGCATGTGCAGCCGACCCGCGCGCACCAAACGCTCAGAGTAGATGGACTGGGACGCATGGGTAACGATTGCGATCATCGCCTGCGCGATCTTCGCCACGGCCCGCAACATCGCGGGGCTGGCGACAATTGCCTTGGAGCGTCGAGCGAGCCGTGTCGGAAATCTTCAGGTCCAGGCAATTCGCCCTGCTCGCGGTGCCGGCGATCGTCTCGGCTGCCCATCTCGCGCGGGCGGAACCGACCCCGCCCTTCGCGGAGCCCTCGATGGTCGGTATCGAGGACGCGTTCCCGGTGGCGCGCGGCCACAGCGAGCTCGAGCTCAATTATCTGTACTCGCACGCGCAGCGCGCGTTCGACGACCGGGGAGACACCCGCCGCCGCGGCGACAACGGCTCCCACCTCGGCGCCTTCAGCGCCAAGCACGGCTTCACGACGTGGCTGGATGCGTCCGTCGGCATCTTCGCGCGCCATTCCTGGGACGACGACGCGCCGGAGCGCCGTGTCACCGGCCTCGGCGATCTCCTCGTGGATGCGAAGTGGCGGTTTTACGGCGAGGGGGAGAGCGGGCTGCACCTCGCCTACCAGCCGAGCCTGAGCATTCCGATCGGTAAACACGACGACGACAAGAGCCTGTCGCCCGGGCTCGGATACTGGAGCTTCGCTCAGAAGCTGATCGCCACCTGGATCGAAGATCGCTGGGTGGGCGGTGCCACCGCGAGCTTTGCGCTGCCGTTCGGCGATCGGAACGGGGCGCGCGGCGTCGCCAGCGCAGATCTCGGTCTCGGCTATCAGATCACGCCCTGGCTGAAGCCGGAGATCGAACTCCACTACGTACACGACTTCGCGTCGGGCCGAAAGGATACCGACGTGCTCGCCGCGACGGCCGGCGCGATCCTGAAGCCGAGCGACGCGCTGCGCGTGGATCTCGGCTTGCGCCACGGCTTCTACGGACGCAACGCGGACCGGCGAATCAGCGCGATCGCGAAGCTCGTTTGGGCGTTCTGAGTCCGACCGGAAACTGCCAGCCGGGAAACGGCGGCCGGGTCGGATCCCGTTGCTGGCCCGACGCAAAGGCCTGCTTTCCTTCCAATCGCGAAGCTCAACCCGCGCTTGGACGGATCGCTGCGAACCGATTCGAAGCGATCGCCGCTCCCGTCACCAGCAAGATCAGGCAGAGCGCCGCGAGCCCGAGGGACGAGGTCGCGGGCACGGCCGCACAGCCGTAGCCCACCGCGCAGTCGCACTCGGTTTCGGGGTCGCAGAGCAGCTCGACGTCCGTGGCGGGCCCGCCCAGCGTGGGCGCGAGTGCGATCCGATCCCGGTTGAGCAGTTCGCCCGTATCGGCGTCGAACACCCAGACGGCGTTTGCGTTGCCGCCGTCCGGGACGAAGAGCGTGTGCGTCCTCGGGTCGTGGACCATCGTCGGCACGCGGTAGGCGACCGTCACCCAGAGCTCCTCGGGCAGCGCGCCGCCCGCGAGCGAGAAGCGCGCCAGGTGCGACGACTCCACCAGGTCCGTGCTCGACACCAGAAAGCCGCGGTCGGCGGCCACCATGGCGAACGAGCCGAGGTCCGCCCCGGTGTTGCCATCGGCCTCCGCGATGACGAGTCCCAACGATGTGAGCGCGTCGACGTCGACCTCCTCGAGGCCGCCCTCGTCGAAGAACGCCCCGGAGGCGCTCAGGTACAGCCGCCGCGCGTCGCGCACCAGGTTCATCTTGTACTTTGGAAAGGTGCCGTGCAGCGCAATCGCCTGGATGCCTGCGAGCGTCGGGTCCACGTCCACGAGCTGCTCGGTCGCGATGTCGACCACCGCGAGATATCCCGTCGGGTCCACGGCCGACACCGCGCCCGCGCCCAGTGGATCGAAGCGCGCGATCTGGACGAACAGTCGCCCCGCATCCCGCGCCATCGTCCCTGCGGTCAGGCTGCCCCCCGGATGCTCGAAGCCCCCGATGTCGAGCACCGGCTGCGCGGCGCCGCTCGAGAGGTCCAAGCGCAGCAGCTGCATGGAGCTGCGGGTCGTCACGTAGGCGGTGTCGGGGCCTGCGACGGAGATGTCCACCGGCTGGCTCTGCGCGCCGAGCGAGTAGACCTGGGCGACGCTCCAGGTGTCGCAGTCGATCGCGGTGATCGCGCCGTTCGCGTCGCTGATCGCGTAGAGCCGGCCTTCGGCGAAGCGCAGCTTTGGGTTTTCGCCGACGAGGAGCGCTTCGCCCACGAGGGCCCAGGGCGATTCGCCCTGCAAGCGCTGAACCCAGCCCCTGCCCTGCTGGGAATCGCGCCACGCGACCGCGACGAAGCGCTCGGCCGTCTCGGCGCGCGCCGCGCCCGCAGCGGCGCCGAGCGCGAGCGCGAGGGGCGCCAGCGCGAGCGCGCCCCGCCGGACCCCGCGCGCGCAGCCAATCGGAAACGCCATCGGCTCCTCGGACCGTGATCGAGCATCACCTCGGCTGGCCCCAGCGCGGGATGCGCTCGCCCCTCTTATCGCGCGTCGAGCCCGGAAGCCGCGGCCACCGATCATTCTATATGCGGCAGATGTCGAGGCTCAACGCCGCGGTCGGCGCGCGGCGCGGAAGAGGGGCCCGAGTGCAGAATGCGCCCCAGCGCTGGACGGCAGACGGACGCCGGATGGGCACCGGGTTGACGCGATGTTCCAGATGGCGCTCGACGCCGGATCGAGCTAGGGCGCGTCCACCTGGGAGCCGGGCGGGTGCAGCGGCTGGTAGAGGCCGCAGGCCAGGCAGCGGTGCCGGCCGGCCTTCTCGAGCCAGGCGGTCTGCTTGCCGCAGCGCCGGCAGCGCGGGCTGTCGTCGGCCTCGACCTCGGCTTCGGGAAGCGCCTCGCCCGTTTCGCCGCGCGCGGCTTCGGCCGCGGGCTCGACCGCCCCGGCGGCGCTCGCCGCGCCGGCTTCCGCGGCGCCCGACACGCGGAGCGCGGCCTCGGCGCTCAGCAGCACGCGGGGATCGGCGACGAAGCCCGCCGCGAGCGCGAGCAGCGTCCCGCCGACGAAGGTCCACAGATCCGGACCCGCGCTCAGACCCTCGGGCGCGGACAGCGACGCGATGCCCAGCGCGACGAGCCCGAGCACCGCGAGGTAGGCGCCCTGACGGCCGGGATGTTGGTGGACCTCGACGACGCCGCTGTCGATGTCGAAGAAGGTGAAGCTCAGCTTCTGCCGGCGCGGCACCACGTCGATCTCGAACGCGAGCGCGAGCGCCGCGACGAACAGCGCGAAGAGCCCGACCGCCCCGGCCCCGCCCATCAGCGCCATGTGCATCGGCCCGACGAACCAGTGGCTCGGCGCGGCGCCGAGTTGCGGGTAGGACCGGGACGTGCAGCCGTCGTGCTCCCCGACGCCCATCGGGAGCGGATCCGGATCGTCCGGGCTCGAGCAGATCAGCGCGTTGATCACACCGCCGCGGACCTCGAGACGGCCCTGCGCGCCCTGCCACCACGCATGACCGAAGAGCGAGGACGCCATCAACCAGGCGCCGACCCCGCACGCGAGCACCGCACCCAGGCGAACACCGAAGTGACTCATGCGAGCTGCCCCCTCCGGATGCATCGGCTACCGCGACGCCCGCCTTGATCCGGCGCCCGGCTCGACGCGCAGTGCCCGGCCCGCGGAAGCGTGTATCTTCGTGCGATGAATCGCGATCGACCCGATCGAACCCTCGCGCACCTCGACGCCGCGCTCTCGGATGCGCTCTCGGTGATCACGCAGCTCTTCCTGCACGCGTCGATCCTCAAGGCGCGCGGGCACCCGCTGGCACCCCGCTACTACCAGGAGTGGGTCGCGACCATGCGTCGCTCCGACGATCTCCTCCAGGGCATTCTCGCGCTGGGCGGGCGACCCTCCTCGCGCAAACCGACGCGCCTGGATCTCGCTCGCGACCCCCGGCGCATCCTCGAGATCGACATCGCCCGGTGCGAGCGCTGGCTCGCGGCTCTCGAAGCCGCGGCGACGGAGTGTGCGGCCCGGGGAACGCCTGAAATCGCTTCGATGCTGAACGCACTGCTCGACGCCGAGCGCAGCTCGCTGGATTGGCGCCGCCATCAGCTCGAAGCACTCGCGGACGCGGGCGACGAGCCGGCCCCCTCCCCCTCGATCGATGGCGAACTTCTCGGGGCGCTCAACCGCGTGCTGCGCGCCGAGCTCTCTGCCATCACCCAGGTCTACTACCACGGCCAGCTACTGGAGGCGTGGGGCGCCGCGAAGCTCGCCGCATTCCTCGCGAAGGAGACCTGGGAGAAGACCTGGCGCTCGCTCGATCTCACCGAGCGCCTGCTCGCCGCTGGCGGACAGCCGGCCGAAGACGGACACGGCGAGCTGCAGATCGGCTGCGACGTCGGCGAGATCCTCGACCGCGACCGCGCGTTTGCGCGTTCGCAGCTCGCGGCACTCGACGCCGCGCTCGCGCGCTGCGACTCCGCGCACAACCCGGAGATCCACGACCTGCTCTCGCGAATGCGAGTGGGAGAGCAGGCTCACGCCGATTGGATCGCGGCGCGGATCGGCGAAATCGGGCGCGGCGCCGCAGACGTCTCGCACGGATAGGGCAGCCGGGCGCCGCCGATCGCGGTCAGACCGCGCGCCGCCGGCGCTCGAGATACGCCCCACGTCGAGTTCGCGCTGCAGATTGCCGGCAATCCGGTCCAGCCGCGACACAGCCGTCGAGTCGCGAATGTTCGGGTACGATCCCGGCCCGGACAGGTTTTCGCACGGTAGCCGCATGGCGCATACTCGCTGCCCCTCTCGCCCGGGGGAGCGCAAATGGAGGAAGGCGTGACGCGACAGCAGTCCGTAATCGATTTCAAGCTGATGTGGCCCGGGGTGATCGTGACCGCAGCGATCGGAGCGCTGCTCGCGATGTTTCCCGAGCAAGGGCGAACCGTGGTCGATGCGGCCTTCGCGGTGGTCACGCACGATTTCAAGTGGCTGTATCTGCTCTACGGGCTGTTCTGCGTCGGGTTCCTGATCTGGCTCGCGCTGAGTCGTTGGGGCGCGATCAAGCTCGGCACGCCCGAGGACGAGCCCGAGTTCTCCAACTACACGTGGGCGGCCATGGTCTTCTGCGCGGGCATGGGCATCGCGATCGTGTACTGGGCGTTCATCGAGCCGGTCTACTACATGAACACGAGCATTCTGCACGTGGATCCCGAGAGCCAGCCGGGCATGATCGGCGAGCTCGCGGGCATGTACGGCCAGTTCCACTGGGGCATCACGCCGTGGGCCCTCTACACGCTGCCCGCCATCCCCATTGGCTACGCGATCCACGTCAAGCGGGTTCCCGCGCTGCGGCTCAGCACGGCCTGCCGGGGCGTCATCGGCGCCCACGCCGACGGCCCGTTCGGCAAGCTGATCGACACGGTCGTGATCTTCGCGATGATCGGCGGCGTCGGAACGTCGCTCGGCCTCGCGGTCCCGCTGGTGAGCAGCCTCGTGAGCGAGATGACGGGCCTGCCGATGTCGTTCGGGCTCCAGCTGATCATTCTGTGCGTCTGGACCGCGCTGTTCACCTACACGGTCTGGGCGGGACTGAAAACCGGGATCGCCCGGCTGGCGGACCTCAACACCTTCATCGCCTATTTCCTGCTGCTCTACGTGTTCGTCGTCGGGCCCACGACCTTCATCCTGAACACCTGGTGCAACAGCTTCGGCCTGATGATCAACGACTTCGTGCGACTCAGCCTCTGGTCGGATCCCATCAGCAACGGCGGATTCCCGGAGAGCTGGACGGTGTTCTACTGGGCCTGGTGGGGCGCCTACGCGCCGATGATGGGTCTGTTCATCGCGCGCATCTCACGGGGCCGAACCATCCGGCAGATCGTGTTCGGCGTGCTGTTCTTCGGCAGTGCCGGCTGCTGGGCGTTCCTCGCCGTCTGGGGCGGCTACGCGATCCACCTGCAGACGCAGGGCACGCTGGACGTCTACGAGATCCTGAAGTCCTCGGGCTGGTCGAACGACGTCACCGTCGTGGCCATCCTGCGCTCGATCCCCGGATCCAAGTACGTCTTCATCCCCGCCTTCACCGCGCTCTGCTTCGTGTTCCTCGCCACCACGCTCAACTCCGCGGCCTACACGCTCTCTTCCCAGGTCACGCGCGTGCTCTCCGGCATCGAGGAGCCGCCGCGCTGGAATCGCACCATGTGGGGCGTACTGCTCGGCGTGTTCGCGGTCGGCCTGCTCGCCACCGGGGCGCTGAGGGCCGTGCAGCTGTCTTCCATCATCGTCGCGTTGCCGCTGATCCCGGTGCTGCTGCTGATGGTCGTCTCCTTCATGAAGTGGATCCACGAGGACTACGGCGAGCAGCTGCGGCGCAAGCCGATCGCCCTGCCCGCGGATCGGATCCGCAAGTCGGCCTGAGGCGCTGGCGACAACAGCGCCGCTGCGCATCGTCGGGGATCTCTTCCGCGCTCAGCGCGCGGAGACCAGCTCGTCCATCTCGGCGGCGGCGCCCTCGGGAGGGCGCGTGAACCAGCTCACGCCGATGGTCGCGGCGAAGCCCGCCGCGAAGCCGGGAATCATCTCGTAGAGATCGTAGAAGCGCTCCTTGAACCACAGCACCCACAGCACCGTCGCGAGAAAGCCCGCGATCATGCCCGCGACCGCGCCCGCGCGCGTCGTTCGCTTCCAGAACAGCGAACACAGCACCACGGGTCCGAATGCCGAGCCGATGCCCGACCAGGCGAAGAGCACGAACCAGAAGATGATGCGCACCTCCTGCAGCGCGAGCGCGAGCGCTCCGAATCCGATCACCGCGGTCGTCAGTCGTCCGAGCATCGAGAGCTGGCGCTCGCTGAAGCCGGGGGCGAAGACCTTCTGCACCACGTCGCGCACCACGGCGGACGACGCGAGAATCAGCAGCGAGTCGACCGTGGAGATGATCGCCGCGAGCACGACCACCATGAACAGGCCCGTGAACACCGGCGGGAACAGCTCCGCGCTCATCGTGGGCAGGATCGTTTCGGGGTCCGCGAGGCCGTCGAAGAGCACGCGCCCGGCCATGCCCGCGAAGACCGCGCCGAGGTCGAACACGATGATGCAGATCACCGCGATGACGCTGCCCTGGACGATCTCTTGGCGATTCTTCGCCGAGATGAACCGGATCAGCAGCTGCGGGGTTGCGAGAAAGGCCAGGCCGATCCCCACGAAGCCGACCGCGCTCGCGACGCCCGCGGCCGACCAGCCGAACTCCCCCATCGGCTCGAGCAGGCGCGGATCGATCGCGCGCAACCCGCTGGTCAGCGCGCCCCAACCGCCCGCCGCGGCGATTCCGACGATCGGCAGCACGAACAGGCCCGAGAACATCAACAGGCCATGGAGCAGGTCGTTGTAGGCGACGGCCTTGAAGCCGCCGACGATCGTGTAGAAGAGGATGAACGCGAGCCCGATCAGCACGCCGGCCTGGTAGCTCGTCCCCAGAAACGAGCTGAAGGTCTTGCCCGACGCGGTCAGCTGGGCGGCCGTGTAGGCGGTCACCATGGTCAAGAGGATCACCACCGCGACCAGGCGCAGGACGTGTCGGACGTCGCGGAAGCGGGTCTCGAGGTAGTCGGGAACCGTGATCGACTCGTAGCGGTCCGTGTAGGCCTTGAAGCGCAGGCCCACGAAAACCCACGCGAGCGCGACGCCCGTGACCTCGCCGAGCACGATCCACAGCGCGTGGATCCCGACCAGGTATCCCATGCCCGTCAGGCCGAGCAGCAGCCAAGCGCTCTCACCGGTGGCGTTGGAGCTGAACGCCACCACCCACGAGCGCAGGCTCTTGTCCGCCACGTAGTAGCCCGCGACGCTGCCCGATCCGCGCGAGCTCCAGAAGCCGATCGCGAGCAGCACGATTCCGTAGACGACCAGGACGGCGAGGATCGTTCCCGAAGGCATCTCAGCCATCGCCCCATTTGCCGCGGCGCCGCAGGTAGAAGAACCCGGTCAGCGCCAGCGCGGGCGCGATCGCAGCGATCAGCAGGAGCCAGGCGCTCCAGGGAAGTCCGGCGATCACGTGACGTCACCCCCCGTCGCGCGCGCCGTGCAGCCGTCGGCCGCGCGGCGCGATCGCGCGCCGAGCATAGGAAACTCGATCGCCGTTGGCGCAACAAAGAGCGGGGAGATGCACAGGATGCGCATCTCCCCCTCGCAGCTCAGGCCACGGACCGCGCTAGCGGATCATCGCCCCGCTTTTCGGCGCTTCGCGGGGCCCCCCATCGTGACCGACTCCAGCGCGGACGTCGCGCTTCCGAACACGGAGTGGACCGTGATCTCGTCGGGGCGCGATTCGAAGACGGCCCGGATCTTCTTCTCGTTCCAGGAGCGGATCTCTGCCTCGACGCTGGTGGTACTGCCATCGCCCGCGGTGATGGTCCCGGTGACGGAGGTTCCCGAGCCGGCCGCGTAGCCGCCGAAGCCGCTGCCGACGATCGTCACCCTTCGGTCGCCGCTCACGCTCCCGATGCTCACCTTCGGAACGACGCTGATCACCGCGGGGTTGCTCGCGGCGTCCGCCTTCAGCGCGCGGAGATTGTAGTTGCCCGGCGCCGTATCGGCCGGGATCGTGACGACCAGCTCACCCAGGTCCACGAAATCGGGCGTCAGGATCACCGACGAGCCGTCCTCGGCGGTCAACTCTGCATCGGACACGAACTCCGTGACACCGGTGACGTTCGTGAACGACGAGCCGCTCAGCGTGACGCCGGCTGCGATCCCGGCGTCGATCACGGAGCTGTCGGCGCCGTAGACCGTCGGGATGATCGGCCCGGTGCCCGGCGCGGAAGCCATCGCAAAACCGTGGCAGCCCCAGCAGTCGCTGTCGCCGGCGCCCGCATCCCGGCCGACGTGGCCCCATCCCATGTCTTCACCGCCCACGACGATCGTTCCCGGATTGTTCGCATTCGGCGAGTCGGCCTGGATGTTGTGGAGCGCATCGGGGCCGTGACAGTTCTCGCACACCCGGATCTGCTCCTCGAAGGGCAGGCCGAAGTCGTGACACCAGCCGCACTTCGCGCCGAAGTTGTCGAAGTTGGCCAGGTGGTGGAGATCCATGTTCGTGCGAATCACCGCCGGAACCAGGCCGTCGTCGTCGTGGCAGTAGTCACACGCCCCAGCGCCCTTGCCGCGGCTGTTGAACGGCATCGCGTCTCCCATGCTCCGGGTGGGTGTCACCAGCGACGGCGCATAGCTGGGGATGTAGTGGCCGTCTCCCATGTTGTCGACCAGATCTCCGTGACAGGCCACGCAATCGCCACTGTCCGCGGTCGCCGTCCGGTGGTGGGAGCTGACGGTGTGGCAGACCACGCAGTTCCTCTCCACTGTGAACTCATCGCCATGGCAGCTCAGACAGGAGTAATCGTCGTCGGTGACGCCATCGCCGTCCGTGTCCGGATAGGGAACGAACGAGATACTGGGGATCGAGTCGCCGTACAGCATGTGATGCCGGTCGGGAACGCCGCTGTCGTGACAGACGCGGCAATCGGCTTCGGTCAGGTCGGCGAGAACGACATCCTGCATGCCGAGAATCTGGTTGACCGGCGGAGCGGGGACACTCGCCCAACCCGCATCGGCGAGCAGCAGCACGCCGACTGCAATGGCGGTGGAGAGCAGGTTCGTCCTGGGCATTCTCTTCGTCCTCTTCGGTTCGATTCCCATCACCAACGGCGGCGCGCGATCGCGACGACGCGACCTGCGGGCGCGACCCGGGCCGGAAGGTCAGCGATCGCCGCCGGGTTCGGGGGGTTTGCGCGGCGTACTCGCCCGGCGTCCGCGCGCGGGTCTCGGCGGCCGAGCGAACCAAACGGCTCGGCCTCGGGAGGATGGCCTCGTGTGATCGGAAGAAGATTTGCGTCGTCAGCCATGACGCCAACAAGTTCCGCCTGATATTGGTTTCATTTACACCAATGTGAAAAGAGTGTCAAGAAGATCGCGCAATCATTGATATAAATATGTATCGTCGCGATCCGCCTTCGACTGCGATTGGGGCAGATTGGACCTGAGCAAAGACCTCGCTCGGGTCGCGATGGGGCAAATTGGGCCTGCGGCCGGCGCGCGCTCCCGACGCGGACTCGATCGATCGCGAAGCGCAATCCCCCGTCGGAAATCGGCGGAGCGACGCGCCTCGCGAGGATCGCGTTCGCTCGCCGCAGGCGCGCGCGCGACTGGGCATCGCGAAGCGAAGGTCGCCCGCCGCGAAGATCTTCGTCTTCACTTCTCGAATCAGTGCGTTCCGGGCGGGGCGATCAGCGGCTCGTGGCCGAGCGCGCGCAGGTGTCGCTCCGCGCGCTCGGCGTACAGCTGGAGATTGTTGTGCCGGGCCAGGTCGAGCACGCGCAGCCAGGTGTGCACCGCATCCCGGCTGCCATCGCCGCGCACCTCGAACGCGAGCGCGAGCTGGCTCCAGGTGGAGATCGCACCGGGATCGCGGTTGAGCGACCGGCCGAAGTGCTCGATCGCCGGGTCCCAGCGCCCGAGCTGCGCGAAGCGATCCCCGAGCCGGTAGTGGGCCATCGCGAGGTTCTCGCGGTGGAGCGGCAGGTGCACGAGGCACCCGGCGAGCGCGAGTCCGACGACCCCGGCCGCAAGCGCGCGCCGCTCGCGCCTGCGCGCGCGATCCCAGAGCCAGCACGCCGCGCACGAGGCGAAGAGCGCCAAAGCGGGCACCGCCACGACGCGCTCGCGCGCGAGCACCGAGAACGCCACACCCGCCACCAGGTGCACCGCGATCACCGCGTACAGCGGATGGAAGCGACGCCACTCGCGCGCCGCGATCCCGATCCCGAGCAGCGCGAAGGGCGCGATCGCTCCGAACCCGACCAGCGGCATCCGGCGCACCCAGGAGAAGGCGCGCTCCGCGCTGGGGGAGCGCTCTTCCCACAGCTCGGCCGCGTTGAAGAACAGGCCGAGCTTGCCGAACGCGCCGCGCAGCCAATCGACGGGCCGGCTCGCGACGTATGCGAACGCTTGGCGCGTCCAGAAGCTCGAGATCTCGCTCGCTCGCAGCTCGCGCCCGCCGACCTGCTGCGCGACCGCCGCAAAGAGCTCGCGCCGTTCGACCGGGGCGTCCGCGATCACGCGCGGATAGCGGCGCGGGATCGCGTAGGTGCCGTCCGCGCCCGGGCGGTTTCCCGCGTAGAACGCGATGCCGCCGCCCGCATCGACGAGCGCCCACTCGCCCGCGACCGCGGCGTTGCGCCACGCGACCGGCACGATCACCGTCGCCACGCCGAGCAGCAGCATCGCCGCCCCGAGCGCGCCGCGCGCTGCGCTCGAGCGCGCGCAGAGCGCCGGCCCTACCAGCAGCGCGGGCGCGAACAGCAGCAGGATTTCGCGCCCGAGCGCGCAGAGCCCCGCCGCGGCGCCCACCAGCCACCAGCGCGCCGGGCTCGGCGACGCCGCGGCGCGCAGCGACGCGAGCACCAGCAGCAGCACGAGCGGTACCAGGAGGTTCGCGGCGACGAGCATCCCGCCGTAGAAGATCGCCGTGGAGTGCGCCGCGAACAGCGCACCCGCGAGCAGTGCGACCCGCCCGTCGAACAGCCGCCGGCCCACCGCGACGATCAACACGCAGCTCGACGCCCCGAGCAGCGCGTTCGCGAGCATCGCGACGCCGACGTCCGCGCCGAACCACGCGTAGAGCAGGCCGAGGAAATACGCGTAGAGGGGTGGCGCGGTGAAGACGCCCTCCCCCAACCAGTTGCCGCGCGCGATCTCGATCGCCCACTGGTGGAAGGCGCCTTCGCCGGCCGCGGGAAGCGCGAAGAACGGATCGTGGAGGCCGATCTCGCGCAGGTGCAGCAGGCGGAGCGCGAGCGCCGCCGCGAAGATCGCGCCCGCAGCGGCCTTCTCGCCGAGCGACCAGGCTTTCGGCGACGACCACACTAGCCCGGCGAAGGCCCCCCGGCCCCGACCGGCACGCCACCCGCGGCCCGCTGCGCGCGCCTGGCCGAGTGCGCCGCGATCCGACCCTCGAGGTGCGCGAAGCCGAGGTAGACGACGGGGATCACGAAGATCGTGAGCAGCGTCGCGAACGCCATGCCCCCCACCACCGCGACGCCCAGCGGCGCGCGCGCCTCACCGCCGGCGCCCAGGCCGATCGCGATCGGCAGGATGCCCGCGATCGTCGAGAGCGCGGTCATCAGCACCGGGCGAAAACGCGTGCGCGCGGCTCGGGAGACCGCCTCGAAGGGCTCGGCGCCGCGCGCGCGCAGCTGGTTGGCGAACTCCACGATCAGGATCGAGTTCTTGGTGACCAGGCCGACCAACATGACGAGCCCGATCTGGCTGAACAGGTTCAAGGTGTGTTGCGGAAGCTGAAGGCCAAGCAACGGTCCCAACAGCCAATTCGCGATCGTCGTCGCCATCAGGCCCAGCAGTGCACCGGTGAAGGAGAGCGCCACCGCCACGAGGATCGTCGCGGGGTGCACGAAGCTCTCGAACTGCGCGGCGAGCACGAGGTAGACCATCACCACCGCGAGCAGGTACGCGAAGCCCAGCGCGCTGCCGGATTCGTAGAAGCGCTCGGACATGCCCGCGAACTCGAGCCGGTATCCCGAATCCGCGGGGATCACCTCGCCGCCGATCGCCATCATCCGATCCAACACCTCGCCGAGCGCCACGCCCGAGAGCAGGTGCCCGGTGATCGTCGCCGCGCGCTGCCGGTCGTAGTGGGGCAGGCCCGAGGAGGTCACCGTCTCCTCGACGGAGACCACCGACGCGAGCGGGATCATCGTCCCCAACTCGGATCTCACGTAGAGCCCGTAGAGATCCGTCGGGTTGGCGCGCTCGGCGCGGTCGACCTGCGCGATCACCTCGTAGGTCTCGCCGTGCAGCTTGAAGGTCGAGAGCTTGAGGCCGCCGAGCAGCACCTGCAGCGTCGAGGCCACGTCGCGGACCGAGACGCCCAGGTCGCTCGCGCGCTCGCGGTCCACGTGGACGATCAGCTGGGGCTTGTTGAGCTTGAGGTCGCTGTCGAGGTTCACGAGGCCGGGAATCTCGCGCGCGCGCCAGACGATCTCGTCCGCGTAGGCGGCGACCTTCGCGACCTCGGGGCCCGTCACGACGACCGAGACCGGTGCCGCGTTCCAGTCGATCGCCAGCGTCGGCTCGTTCATCGGGTAGACCTGGATGCCCGGGTTCGCGGAGAACTGGTAGTAGAGGGCGTCGACGATCTCCTGTTGGCTGCGATCGCGCTCGCTGCGCGGAACCAGATCCGAGAACGCGACCGCCTGGTCGACGATCGGCGGACCCTCCCAGTCCGGCGCGATGATCGCCACCGTGGCTTCGATCTCGGGGATCTCGAGCAGCGCGCGCTCGACCTCCAGGTGGTAGCGGTCGGTGTACTCCAGGGTGCTGCCCTGGGGCGCGTGCGAGAAGATCATCACGCTGCCGCGATCCGAGAGCGGCACGAACTCCCGGTCGATTTCGCGAAACAGCCACCAGCCGAGCGCGACCCACGCGACGCTGATCGCCGCGATCAGCACGCGCCGGCTCATCGCGAAGGCCAGCGCGCGCGCGTAGAGATCGCGCAGCCGATCCACCGCGCGACCGAGCCGGGCGGCGATCCCGACGTCCCGGGCGTCGGTGCGCAGCACGCGCGCGCACAGCGACGGCGCGAGCGTCAGCGCGACGAACCCCGAGATCGCGACCGCGGACGCCACCGCGACGCCGAACTCCCGGAACAGCCGGCCCGTGGTGCCGGCGAGAAACGCGAGCGGCAGGAAGACGGCGATCACCGACACGCTCGCGGCCACCACCGCGAACGAGATCTCCGCCATGCCGCGCCGGGTCGCCTCGAGGCGAGGCGTCCCCTCCTCGATCCAGCGGCTCACGTTCTCGAGCACCACGATCGCGTCGTCGACGACCAGACCGATCGCGAGCGTGAGACCCATCAGGGTCAGGACGTTGATCGAGTAGTCGAAGAAGTAGAGCACCGCGAAGGTCCCGACGATCGAGATCGGGATCGCCACGGCCGGGATGATCGTCGCGCGCAGCGAGCGGAGGAAGATGAAGATCACGATCAGCACGAGGCCGATCGCGTAGAAGATCGTCAGTGTCACGTCGTGGATCGACTCCTCGATGTGGACGCTGCCGTCCCAGACCGCGCGGAAGATCACGCCCTCGGGAAGCTCCCGGGCGATGAGCGCGACCTCCTCCTTGACCGCGCGGGCGACGTCGAGCGTATTGGCCTTCGACTGCTTGACGACCCCGATTGCGATCCCCACCTTGCCGTCGACGCGCACCAGCGAGCGCTCGTTCTCGGCGCCCACCTCGGCTCTTCCCACGTCGCGAAGCCGCACGGGCTGCCCGTCGACGTTCGCGATCACCAGGGCGTTGTACTCCGCGGCCGTGCGGAGCTCGCCGGGCGTGCGCACGCTGAACTCCTGGTCGCGGCTCTCGACGCGGCCCGACGGGATGTCGACGTTGCTGCGCTGCAGCGCCTCGGCGACATCCGCGACGACGAGCCCGTGCGCGGTGAGCCGGTGGTGGTCGATCCAGAGGCGGATCGCGAGGCGGCGACTTCCCTCGATGTACAGCCGCGCGACGCCCGGGAGCTTCGTGAGGCGGTCTTCGATCCGGGTCTCGAGCAGCGTGGTGAGCTCGATCTGATCGAGCCCGCCGCCCGCGAGGTCCATCCAGATCAAGCCGCCCCCGCTCGAGTCCGCCTTCGAGACGATCGGGTCCTTGACCTCGTCGGGAAGCCCGCGGCGCGCGCGCGCGACGCGGTCTCGCACGTCGGACGCGGCCACGTTGAGATCGCGCGAGAGCTCGAACTCCAGCGTGATCGAGGAGGTCTCCTCGCGGCTCACCGAGGTGATGTGGCGGATGCCCTGGATGCTGACCAGCTCCTCCTCGAGCACCTGGGTGACGGAGGTCTCCATCACCTCGGGTGCGGCCCCGGGCAGCACGGTCAGCACCGAGACGACCGGATTGTCGATGTCGGGGAGCTCGCGGTCCGGCAGGCGCCCGAGCGAGACGATCCCGAAGACGAGGATCACGAGCGACATCACGATCGACAGGACCGGTCGATCGATGCAGATCTGCGACAG
>JBFGGA010000015.1:0-30637 GCA_041579295.1 Myxococcota bacterium
GCCCAGGAGAGCGCGGGGTCTTCGGCCGCGATGGTTCCCCAGAGCTTCAGCGGCAGCTTCGTCTCCTTGAGCTCTTCGTCGACGGGCGGCGGGGGCAGCGCGCTCGCGGCCGCGGCGAGCTCCGTGGAGTGGAAGAGGTTGCGTTGGGTGATCTTCTGGCGATCCGCCCAGCTGCGGCTTCGGGTGCCGCCGCGCGGCCCGAGCTCGACGGCGCGCGCGGGCGACTGGCTGAGCAGCGCGGCGATGATGGCGTTCGCGGTGTCGGCGACCAGGAAGCAGCAGAACGCGAAGAGCGCCGCGTTGGCCAGCCAGCCCAGGTATCGGACCATGACGCGTTTCGTCCCCTCTGCGCGCAACGCCGGACGCCCCGAACCCGGCAGGACCGACCAGTATACCCCGGCGCCCGGGTGGCTCACAGTGCTTCTATCGCGATTTCAGGCAGTTACAAGCCCGTATGCCCGTATCGGCAAACAGCCACCCGAGCCTTTGCGACACCGTTGCGATCCCCGCCGTTCCGCGGGGGCGCTCGCGGGCACGCCCCGGGGCCTCTCGCGCGGCCCTCGCGCGCCGCGCCGCGGACGCGCCCGCTGGCCCGCGGCCGTGCCAACGCGCGCAGCACAGCGGAGCCGGCGCAAATGCCCCGCCCGCGCTCCGCGCGCCATTGACATCCGGGGCGTCGGGCCGAGATTTGACGATCACTTCGCCGGGCATCGGACCCAGCGGGCGGTCAGGGGGTTCAGAGATATGGCAACGAGCAGCAAGATCATCGGGATCGACCTGGGGACCACCAATTCGGCCGTCGCGGTCATGGAGGGCGGCCAGGCCACCATCATCACGAACGACGAGGGCGGGCGCACCACGCCGTCCGTCGTCGCGTTCACCGACGAGGGCGAGCGGCTGGTCGGCTCCATCGCCCGGCGCCAATCGGTCACGAACCCGAAGGGCACGATCTACTCCATCAAGCGATTCATGGGCCGCCGGCTCGACGAGGTGCCCGAGGAGATCAGCCTGGTTCCGTTCGACGTCGTCGAGGGCAAGGAGGGCAACGCAGAGGTCCGGGTCGGCGACACCACGTACACGCCGCCGGAGATCTCCGCGATGATCCTCCAGAAGCTCAAGGCGGCCGCGGAATCGCAGCTCGGCGGCGAGGTGAAAGCTGCCGTCATCACCGTGCCGGCCTACTTCAACGACGCCCAGCGGCAGGCGACCAAGGACGCCGGACAGATCGCGGGCCTCGACGTCAAGCGGATCATCAACGAGCCGACGGCCGCGGCGCTCGCCTACGGGCTCGACAAGAAGGAAGACCAGAAGATCGCCGTCTACGACTTCGGCGGCGGCACCTTCGACATCTCGATTCTCGAGGTCGGCGAGAACGTCGTCGAGGTCAAGGCGACCAACGGCGACAGCCACCTCGGCGGCGACAACCTCGACCAGCGCGTGATCGACTACCTGATCGCCGAGTTCAAGCGCGACCAGGGTCTCGACCTCTCCAAGGATTCGATGGCGCTCCAGCGCCTGCGCGAAGCCGCGGAAAAGGCCAAGCAAGAGCTCTCGGCGGCGCAGAGCACGGACATCAACCTCCCGTACATCACCGCCGACCAGACCGGCCCCAAGCACCTCACCCTCAAGCTCACGCGCGCGAAGTTCGAGCAGCTGATCGAAGACCTCGTGGACAAGAGCCTCGATCCCTGTCGCCAGGCGCTCGCGGATTCCGGCTTTTCGGCCGCGGAGATCGACGAGGTGATCCTGGTCGGCGGCACGACGCGGATTCCGCTGGTGCAGCAGAAGGTGAAGGAGCTGTTCGAGCGCGAGCCCAATCGGACCGTGAATCCGGACGAAGTCGTCGCGATCGGCGCCGCGATCCAGGGCGGGGTGCTCGCGGGCGACGTGAAGGACGTGCTGCTGCTCGACGTGACGCCGCTTTCGCTCGGCATCGAGACGCTCGGGCAGGTTTCCACCAAGCTGATCGAGAAGAACACGACGATCCCGACGCGGCGCTCGCAGGTCTTCTCGACGGCGTCCGACAACCAGCCGCAGGTGGAGATCCACGTGCTGCAGGGCGAACGGGAGATGGCGTCTGGCAACCGCACGCTTGGCCGCTTCATCCTCGACGGCATCCCGCCCGCGCCGCGCGGCGTGCCCCAGGTCGAGGTGACGTTCGACATCGACGCGAACGGCATCCTGTCGGTCTCCGCCAAGGACAAGGCGACCAACAAGGAGCAGTCGATCCGCATCGAGGGCAGCGGCGGCCTCGCGAAGGAAGAGATCGATCGGATGATCCGAGAGGCCGAGGCGCACGCGAGCGAGGATCACAGCCAGCGCGAGCGGGTCGAGAAGCGCAACAACCTGGATTCCATCATCTACCAGGCCGAGAAGCTGCTCAAGGAGAACGCGGCCAAGCTCTCCGACACCGACTCGGCGGCGCTCAAGGGCGCCATCGAAGAGGCCAAGAAGGACCTCGAGAGCGACGACGCGGCGCGCTTCGACGGGGCGCGGCAGCGCGTCGAGCAGGAGCTCCACAAGCTCGCCGAGTTGCTCTACAAGGCCCAGGCCGCGGAGGGCCCGGCAGCCGCGTCCGAGGCGAGCGCGGGCTCCGCGGGCTCCGCGGCGGACGAGGACGTCGTGGACGCCGAGTACACGGAGGAGAAGGGAGACAGCTGATAGACTCCCACCCGTGAGCGGCAGAGATCACGATTCGCTCATCGAGCACTTCGGCGAGTTCAGCGATCCGCTGCGAGGGGATAGCTGGCAGCCACCCGTCGACGTCTTCGAGACCGAGACCGCGCTGGTGGTTCGCGTGGAGATCGCCGGGGTCCACAGCCGGGACCTCAGCGTTCGGGTGGACGGGCCGATCCTGCGCATCGCGGGGATCCGGCCCGCGCCCGACGGCTCGCAGGTCCGGCGCCTGCACCAGATGGAGATCGCATTCGGACCGTTCGAGCGGCGGCTGAGGATCCCGATCCCGTTCGATCGCAACGCGGTGTCGGCCCACGTCGCCGACGGCTTCCTGACCGTCACCCTTCCCAAGCGCGAGGCGGGCCCGCGACGCGTGCCGGTCGAGGTCTGAAGATGAACGCGAGCTGCGAGGGCAACCACTTCTGCCATGGCTGACGACGAGCTGATGAGTGACGACGAGCGCATGAGCGACGACGAGCTCGAGGTCCCGCTGGACGACAACCCGAGTCTGGCCGGCGCCGAGGTCCTCGTCGGCAGCGGCGATGACAACGAGCCCAGCCCGGTCGAGATTCCGGCGCAGCTGCCGGTGCTCCCGCTCAAGAACACCGTGCTCTTCCCATTCCTGCTCTCCCCGCTGCTCGTCCGCTCCGAGCGGTCCAAGCTGCTGATCGACGAGGTGCTGCTCAGCCCGGGGCGCCTGCTGCTCTGCGTGGCCGTCAAGGGGCAGGTCGAGGGCGCACCCGGGCCCGCAGACGTGCACGCGATCGGAACCGTGATTCGCATCGCCAAGATGGTGAAGTTCCCGGACGACTCCTACCGCCTGCTCGTGCAGGGCGTCGCGCGGGCCGCGGTCGAGGACTTCACCGCGACCGAGCCCTTCCTGCGCGGCCGGATCCGCCGACTCGAAGAGACGGGGGAGCTGGATTCCGTCGAGACCACGGCGTTGATGCGCAACCTCTCGCAGCAGTTCGGCGCCCTGGTGGCCGAGAATTCGAAGCTCTCGGACGACCTGCAGATCCTGGTGAGCTCGATCGACGATCCCTCGCGGCTGGCGGACCTCGTGGGCTCGAACCTCGACTTCGACGTCGAGGGCAAGCAGGCGATCCTCGCCGAGCTCGACGTGCCCACGCGCCTGCGGCGCGTGCTCGACGAGGCCGTCCGCGAGCGCGAGGCGCTGAAGGTCGAGAGCGAGATCCGCGACAAGGTCCAGCACGACATCGGCAAGTCGCAGCGCGACTACATGCTTCGCCAACAGCTCGACGCCATCCGCCAGGAGCTCGGCGAAGGCGAAGACACCGAGAGCGAGGTCGAGCGGCTCCGGCAGCGCATCGAGGCCGCGGGGATGCCCGAAGAGGCCTACAAGCAGGCGACCCGGGAGTTCGAGCGCCTCGTGCAGATGCCGACCGCCGCCGCGGAGCACAGCGTGATCCGGACCTATCTCGAGTGGATGGTCGAGCTGCCGTGGGCCAAGTCTTCCGAGGACAGCCTCGACGTCGAGCGGGCGCGCACCATCCTCGACGAGGACCACTACGGACTCGATAAGGTCAAGGATCGGATCGTCGAGTACATCGCGGTGCTCTCGCTGAAGCGCGACCTGAAGGGACCGATCCTCTGCTTCGTGGGCCCGCCCGGGACGGGCAAGACCTCGCTGGGGCGTTCGATCGCCCGGGCGCTCGGCCGGAAGTTCGAGCGGATCTCGCTCGGCGGTGTGCGCGACGAGGCCGAGATTCGCGGCCACCGCCGGACCTACGTCGGGGCGCTGCCGGGCCGCATCGTGCAGGGGCTGCGGCGGGCGGGCACCCGCAACCCGGTGTTCGTGCTCGACGAGGTCGACAAGGTGGGCGCCGACTTCCGCGGAGACCCCTCGTCGGCGCTGTTGGAGGTACTGGATCCCGAGCAAAATTCGACCTTTAGCGATCACTATCTCGAAGTTTCCTTCGATTTGCAGCAGATCCTCTTCATCGCCACCGCCAACATCATGGACCCGGTGCCCGCGGCGCTGCGCGACCGCATGGAGGTGATCGAGCTGCCGGGTTACACCGAGGAGGAGAAGATCGAGATCGCCAAGCGCTTCCTGATCCCGCGGCAGCGCGCGCAGAACGGGGTCGCGGACTTCGGCTTCGAGCTGAGCGACGCGTGCCTCCAGCGGCTGATTCGCAGCTACACGCGCGAGGCCGGGGTGCGCAACCTGGAGCGCGAGATCGGCGCGCTCGCCCGCAAGGTGGCGCGCAAGGTCGCCGAGGAGGGATTGGAGGCGTCCCCGCGCATCGGGCCCGAAGACCTCGCGGATCTGCTCGGCCCGGTTCGCTTCGAGCCCGAGGTGGCGGAGCGCACCGCGCAACCCGGGGTGGCGGTCGGCCTCGCCTGGACGCCGTCGGGTGGCGACATCCTCTTCGTCGAATCCACGCGCATGCCCGGCAAGGGCGAGCTGAAGCTGACGGGCTCGCTCGGCGACGTGATGCGCGAATCCGCGGAGGCGGCGCGCTCCTGGCTGAGGACGACCACCTCCGGCCTCGCGATCGACGCGGGACTGTTCGAGAAGAGCGACATCCACCTCCACGTTCCCGCCGGCGCCGTGCCGAAGGACGGCCCCTCGGCGGGAATCGCGATGGTGACCTCGCTGGCGTCGATGCTCACCGGGCGGCCGGTGAAGCCCGCGGTCGCGATGACGGGGGAGATCACGCTGCGAGGCAAGATCCTGCCGGTGGGCGGGATCAAGGAGAAGGTCCTGGCGGCCAAGCGAGCCGGAATCGCTACCGTTGTGCTCCCCGAGCAGAACCGCAAGGACGTCGACGAGGTGCAGCGGGAGCTGCTCGAGGGAATACACCTGCAATACGTGGGGCGGATCGATGAGGCGCTGCAGCACACGCTCTCGGAGGCGGACTGAGCGCGCGCGGAGCGCGGCTGCCGTGCGAATGCGCCGCGCGCGACCGAACCTCGGCGCGCTCGGTGGCCTGCTGCTCGCGGCGGCGCTCGGTTGCGTGACCAAGGGCACCTACGACGAAGTGGCGGGCGAGCGCGATCGGCTCGTCGTGGTGCGGCGCGATCTCGAGCAGCGCGTCGAGCAGCTGGAGGCCGCGAACCGCAGCCTGACCGCCGAGCGGGTCGCGCTGATCGACCAGAACGAAGATCTGCGCATCGCCGCGGAGCGAAGCTCGCGCGACGTCGAGCGCCTGACCCGCCTGAAGACGGAGCTCAGCGAGAACCTCGAGTCGAGCCGGGCGCTGCTGGCCGCGCGCAGCGCCGAGATCGAGAAGATGCGCTCCAGCTACGACGGTCTGATCTCGGACCTCGAGCAGGAGATCGCGGCGGGCCAGATCCAGATCGAGCAGCTGCGCTCCGGGCTCCGGCTGAACCTCTCCGAGGCGATCCTGTTCCCGTCCGGATCCGCGAAGCTGAATCCGAGCGGTGTCGCGGTGCTGCGCAAGGTGAGCGAACGCCTCCAGGAGCTCCCGCATTCGATCGCCGTCGAGGGGCACACCGACGACGTTCCGGTGGCGCGCGTGTACCCGTCGAACTGGGAGCTCGCCGCCGCGCGCGCGAGCTCGGTGGTTCGGCTGCTGATCGATCTCGGAATCGACCCCAAGCGCTTCAAGGTGATCTCGCGCGCCGAGTTCGCGCCGGTCGCTTCGAACGACACCGCGGAAGGGCGCGCGAAGAACCGCCGCATCGAGATCCAGCTGGACGCGCCGACCGCGAAGGGCGGTGCGCCCTCGGCCGCCGCCGCGCCGCCGGCCGAGGGCGGCGTGCCGCCGCGTGCGGCCGAGCCGGCAGCCGAAAGCGAGGCCCCGCCCGCTTCGTGAATTCCGAGCGGCTCGCGCGAACCCGCCTCGAGGCGCTGTTCCGCGCCGCGCTCGCAGCCGTCGACCCCTCGCGCGCGCTGGCGCGCGCCGTCCGCCGCTGTGGCGATCGCATCGAGATCGCCGGCGAGCCGCTCGATCCGGGCGCGCGTCTGGTGGTGCTCGCGGTCGGCAAGGCGGCGGGCGCGATGGCGCAGGCGCTCGAAGCGCTGGCCGGCGACCGGATCGCCGCGGGCCTGGCGGTGGTCCCCGACGGCCAGGCGGTGGATCTGAAGCAGATGGGCGCGTGCGAGAGCGCGCATCCGATTCCCGACGCGCGCTGCGAGCGCGCGGGTCAGCGGGCGATCGAGCTGGTCGCGGGCGCACGTCGCGATGACGTGCTGCTCGCGATGATCTCGGGCGGCGCATCGAGTCTGTTGAGCTGTCCGGTCGAGGGCGTGACGCTCGCCGACCTGGCTGGGACGACGGACGCGCTGCTTCGCGGCGGCGCCTCGATCTCGGAGCTCAACGCGGTGCGCAAGCACTTGAGCCGCCTCGCGGGCGGGCGCCTCGCCGAGCGCGCGGCGAGCGCGCGCATCGAGCTGCTCGCGATCTCGGACGTGCCGGGCGACCAGCTGGACGTGATCGGCTCGGGCCCGCTCGTCGCGGATCCGACGACGTACCGCGACGCGCTCGACGCGATCGCGCGAGTCGGCGCTCGAATCCCCGCGCGTGCGCGCGACCACCTCGAGGCCGGCGCTCGCGGCGAGTTCCCGGACACCCCCGCTCCGGGCGCGGCGGTCTTCGACCGCGTGCGCAGCACGCTGCTCGCGTCCAACGCCACCGCGGTCGAGGCGGCGCGCGCCGCGGCCGAGGCGTGTGGCCTGCGCGCGCTCGCGCTCCCGGGTGGGCTCGCCGGCGAGGCGCGCGTCGCGGGTCGCCGGCTGGCCGCGCTGGGCCGCTCGATCGCCGCTGCCCGACCGGTTTGCGCGATCGCGGGCGGCGAGACCGCCGTGGTGGTGCGCGGCAGCGGCCGCGGCGGGCGCAACCAGGAGCTCGCGCTCGCGGCCGCGCTGGAGCTCGCGGGAAGCCCGAAGATCGCGCTGCTCGCGGCCGGAACCGATGGCGTCGACGGTCCGACCGACGCGGCGGGCGCGCACGTCGACGGCGGGACGCTCGCGCGCGCAAGCGAGCGCGGCCTCGACGCGCGCGCTGCGCTCGCGGCGAACGATTCCAACGGCTTCTTCGAGCGCGAAGGCGGCGTGCTGCGCACGGGTCCGACCGGCACCAACGTGATGGACCTCGCGTTCCTCTACGTCGAGCCGTAGTCGCCTGCCGCGCTGTTTTCTTTGCGAGGTTGGGTGCCCGGGTGGGGTGACGGGGGGCCTTCGGCGGCGACTCCTGCGGATTCGCTTGCTGCGACGGGCCTATCGGCCCGTCTTGGCTCCAACCCCATGTCGCTTTCAGACCCCCCGCCACCCCGCCCAAGGGACGCTCCCACTTGCGAGAGCCTTCCCACGCGGCGGTCGCTCATCGCGTCGAAAAATTTGCGCGGGGCTTCCCGCGCACTCGGCTCTCATCGCGTCGAAAAGCGGGCCCTCCAGGCGGGGGGGCGCGCGTGGGATCGCGCGATCGGCGGAGGCGGAATCGGCGGGCGAAATCCGTGGGGGGGTGTGTAGACTCGCGGGCCACCGAGCTTCGGGGTGTGCGCTTGTCGGTCTCGCAAACGGATCTGAAGAACGCCTTCGCGCGCTGGGCGACCGGCGTCACGATCGTCACCGCGCGCGCGGGCGAGCAGGTCCGCGGCATGACGGTCTCGGCGTTCACCGAGGTCTCGCTCGATCCGCCACTGGTGCTGGTGTGCATCGCGCGGGCGGCGAGCACCCGGCCGATCCTCGAGCGGAGCGGCGCGTTCGCGGTCAACGTCCTGGCGCGCGGCCAGGAGGCGCTCGCGCAGCGCTTCGCGAGCGACGCCGCCGAGGATCGCCGCTTCGAGGATCTGCGCTGCGAGCGCGGCGCCACCGGCGCGCCGCTGATCGCCGGCTCGCTCGCGAGTCTGGACTGCCGGCTCGCGGCGACCCACGAAGCCGGCGACCACATCGTCTACGTCGGCGAGGTCGTCGGCCTGCAGCTCGGCGAAGGCGACCCGCTGCTCTTCTACGACCGGGGCTACGGCGGCCTGGCCGGCTAGCCGGCCCGCGTCGCGTTCGCGCGGCGGCTAGGCGGGGGATCGCACTGCGACCGGACCTTCGCCGCGCGGCCCGACCGCCGCGGCGCCGCCGGGTGGACGCCCGGCGTCAGGCGGCGCGCTCCATCTCCTCGGTGTAGCTGCCCGTGCGCGCGGCGCCGTTGCAGCGAGCCCGGTGGAGGTAGGCCTTCTTGGCCGCGGGAACGTTGGCCGCGTTGCCCGCCCAGGCCTTCAGCGGCGCAGCCTGCAGTGCGCGCCCGTAGGAGAAGCTCAGCTCCCAGGGCACGCCGCCGATCTTGTTCATCTCGTTGAGATGCTGGGTGGCGAGCTCGTCGCTCTGCCCGCCCGAGAGGAAGACGATCCCGGGCACCTCCTCGGGGACGGTCTTGCGGAAGCAGGCCAGCGTGGCTTCCGCCACTTCGCGAACGCTCGCCTGCTTCGGGCAGGTGGTTCCCGACAGCACCATGTTCGACTTCAGGTTGATCTCGTTCAGCGGCACGCGCTGCTCGCGGAGCTCCGAGAAGACGGCATCGAGGACGCGCTCCGTCACCTCGTGGCAGCGCTCGATCGTGTGATCGCCGTCCATGATCACCTCGGGCTCGACGATCGGAACCAGCTCGCCCTCGATGCAGAGCGCCGCGTAACGCGCGAGCGCGTGCGCGTTGGCCCGAATGCAGCCCGCGCTCGGAATGCCGTCACCGATGTTGATCACCGCGCGCCATTTCGCGAAGCGCGCGCCGAGCTGCCGGTACTCCGCGAGGCGCTCCCGCAAGCCGTCGAGGCCCTCGGTCACCTTCTCGCCCGGCGAGAGCGCCAGGTCCTTCGCGCCCTTGTCGACCTTGATGCCGGGCAGGATTCCCTTGCCGGCGAGCAACTCGGGGAAGGGGGTCCCGTCCGATGCGCGCTGTCGGATCGTCTCGTCGAACAGGATGACGCCGCTGATGAATTGTTCGGCGCCCTCGGTGGTGAAGAGCAGCTCGCGGTAGGAGCGTCGGTTCTTCTCGGTGGATTCGACCTGGATCGAGTCGAACCGCTTCTTGATGGTGGGTGCGCTCTCGTCGGCCGCGAGGATTCCCTTGCCGGGGGCGACCATGGCCTTCGCGATCTTGGCTAGTTCAGACACTGCGCTTTTCCTTTCGTCGCTGTGTCCGGAGGATCCGCCGTCTGCGGGGCGGGCGCGAGCGAGCGTCGGGTGGGATCGCTGCTGCTCGTCGGCGCCGAAGTTCCATCGCTGCCCCGGGGCGGTCTCCGGTCTCGGTGGTGCGGCAGAGAGGATTCGAACCTCCACGAGGTTGCCCCCGCCAGCCCCTCAAGCTGGTGCGTCTACCAATTCCGCCACTGCCGCGTAAGTCGCCGCTGAGAATACCGAACGGCGGGATGCCGACCAGTTCAGGGAGTTCCCTTCGGCGCGCTGCCGGGCTCGCTCGCGGGCTCCGCGGGCGCGGCTTGCCCGCCGCTCGCGCCCGTCGGCTGCATCGGCTCGCTCTGCGCGTCCGTCTCCTCCGGCATCACCGTCCCGAGTTGCTCGAAGGGCGCCTCCTGGCTGGCTTCGACCCCGTCTTCGAACAAGCCCTCGCCGGCGCGCTCGGTGTAGAAGTACGAGAGCGACAGGCTGGTCAGCATGAAGATCGCGGCGCAGATCTTGGTGAGCAGCGTGAGGAAGTTGCCCGCGCCGCGGCTGCCGAACACCGTCGAGCTCGCACCGCCGCCGAAGACGGCGCCCATCTCGGCGCCCTTGCCGCGCTGCAGCAGGACCACGGCGATCAGGAAGATGCAGACGATGACGTGCAGGACGGAAAGAGCTGCGATCATGGGTTCCTCTGGCTCTGGAAGTGCACGATGCGCGCGAAGGCTTCGGGTTCGAGGCTCGCGCCGCCCACCAGCGCGCCGTCGATGTCCGGCTGAGCCATCAGAGAATAGACGGTTTCCGGCTTCACGGAGCCCCCGTACTGGATTCGGATGCGATTTCCGGCCTCGCCGAACCGCTCGACCAAGCGCGCGCGGATGTGCGCGTGAACCTCCTGGGCGATCTGCGGCGTCGCGGTCCGGCCGGTGCCGATCGCCCAGACCGGCTCGTAGGCGACGACGATCTGCTCGGCCTGCTCGCCGGGGACGCGCGCGAGGCTCTCCCGAACCTGCTGTTCGACGACCGCGAGCGCGCGACCCGCGTCGCGCTGCTCGATCGTCTCGCCCACGCAGACGATCGGGCGGATGCCGTGAGCGAGCAGCGCCGCGGCCTTGCGCGCGACGAATTCGTCGGATTCCGCGAACAGCGCGCGTCGTTCGCTGTGACCCACGATCGCGTACGCGCAGCCCATGTCGGCGAGCATTCCGGGGGCGATCTCTCCGGTGAACGCTCCGCTCGGCTCCGGATGGACGTTCTGGGCCGCGGCCTGGATCGCGGTTCCGGCGATGCGCCGCGCGAGCTGGTCGAGCAGCGTGAAGGGCGGGGCGATGGCGATGTCGACCTCGCGGACATCGGCGACGAGCGGGATGAAGCGCTCGACGAACGCCGCGAGCTCCGCGGAATCCTTGTTCATCTTCCAGTTGGCGGCGAGGATCGGTCGGCGCACGGCTCAGCGCTCCAGCGCGGCCACGCCGGGCAGCGTCAGGCCCTGGACGTACTCCAGCGAGGCGCCGCCACCGGTCGAGAGGTGATCGATCCGATCTTCGAGACCCAGCTGGTGGATCGCGGCGAGGGAATCCCCGCCGCCCACCACGCTTCGGGCGGGCGAGTCGGCGACCGCGGTCGCGACGGTGCGCGTGCCCGCGGCGAACGCCTCGATCTCGAATACGCCCATTGGTCCGTTCCAGAAGATCGTCTTGGCGCTCGCGGCCTCGGACGCGTAGCGGCGCGCGGTCGCGGGGCCGATGTCCACGCCGACCGAGCCCTCGGGAATCTCGGCGACCACCCGCGTCGGGGAGTCGGCCTCGAGGCGCTCCGCGACGAGGTGGTCGTCGGGCAGCAGCAGCCGCCGCCCGGCCGCGCGCGCGGCGGTCTGCACGGCCCGCGCGTCGCGCACGCGATCCGGCTCGACGAGCGAGTCGCCGGTGGCTCCGCCGTTTGCCGCGATGAACGTGTACGCCATCGCGCCGCCGACCGCGAGCACGTCCGCGTGGGGCGCGAGCGCCTCGAGCGCGGCGAGCTTGTCGGAGACCTTCGCGCCGCCGAGGATGACCAGCAGCGGTCGCAGCGGGTCGCGGATCGCCTGGAGGTGTCTCAGCTCGGCGTTCATCAGATCGCCCGCCGCCACGCGCTCGAAGTGGGCCGCCATTCCCGCGGTCGAGGCGTGAGCCCGGTGCGCGGTCCCGAACGCGTCGTTCACGTAGCAGTCGGCGAGGTCCGCGAGTGCGCGCGCGAAATCCGGGTCGTTGCGCTCTTCGCCCGCGTGGAAGCGCAGGTTCTCGAGCAGCAGCAGCTGCCCGTCGTCGAGCTCGTCGATCGCGCAGCGGGCGCGCTCGCCCACGCAGTCGTCGCAGAACGCCACGCCCGCGCCGAGCACTTGCGCAAGCCGCACCGCGACCGGCCGCAGCGAGAGCGCCTCGGTCCGCTGGCCCTTCGGTCGACCGAGATGCGAGGCCAGGATCACGCGCGCGCCCGCGCGCCGCAGCCTGTGCAGCGTCGGCAGCGACGCGCGCAGGCGGGAGTCGTCGGCCACGGCGCCGTCCCGCAGCGGCGCGTTGAGGTCTGCCCGCACGAAGACGCGCTGCCCGCGCAGGTCTTCGGAGAGCAGATCGTCCAGGCCGGGCACACCCATCCGAGCTTCAGCGACCCATCAGCAGCGCGAGGTCGACCACGCGCGAAGAGTACCCCCACTCGTTGTCGTACCACGCGAGGAGCTTCGCGAAGTCGCCGTTCATCACGCGGGTGTTCTGCGCGTCGAGGATCGAAGAGTGGGGGTTGCCGACGAAGTCGACCGAGACGAGGGGCTCGTCACAATACTGCAGGATGCCCGCGAGCGGGCCGTCGGCGGCGGCCCGCATCGCGCCGTTGATCGCCTCGACGTCGGTCTTCTTCGCGAGCTTCACGCTCAGGTCGACGACCGAGACGTCGGCGGTGGGGACGCGCATCGCGTAGCCGTCGAGCTTGCCCTGCAGCTCGGGCATCACGATGCCGATCGCCTTGGCGGCGCCGGTTCCGGTCGGGATCATCGAGACCGCCCCGGCGCGGGCGCGGCGCAGGTCCTTGTGCGGCGAGTCGTGCATGACCTGGTCGTTCGTGTAGGCGTGGATCGTGGTCATCCAGCCGTTCTCGATCCCGTACGCGTCGTGCAGCACCTTCGCGACGGGCGCGAGGCAGTTGGTGGTGCAGGAGGCGTTCGAGACGATCCGGTGCGCCGCGGGATCGTAGGCGTCCGTGTTGACGCCGAGCACGACCGTGACGTCGGGGTCCTTGGCGGGCGCGCTGATGATCACGCGCTCGGCACCCGCCTTCAGGTGCTTCGAGGCGTTCTCCCGGTCGACGAAGAGGCCGGTCGATTCGATGACGATCGCGGCTCCGAGCTCGCGCCACGGCAGCTGGGCCGGATCGCGCTCCGAAGTGATCGGGATCTTCGCGCCATCCACGACGATCGCGTCGCCCGCGGCCTCGACCGACCCGGGGTAGCGGCCGTGCACGGAATCGTATTTGAGCAGGTGGGCCAACGTCTTGGCATCGGTGAGGTCGTTGATGCCGACGACTTGGATATCCTGACCGCGCGCGGCCCGGAACACGAGTCTGCCGATGCGCCCAAAGCCGTTGATGCCGATTCGAATCGCCATTTCTGCTCCCGAATTCGTTGGAAGGGCGAGCAAGGTACCGACCCGGCAGAAGCGGCGCCAGAAACGCACCCGCACGCGGGCCCATCCACCCCGCCTCGGAGCCCTCCGCATGGGCCCGCGCGGCCTCGGCCGCGCGCTTTGCCGCTAAGCTCGGGGTCGCAGCGCAGGAGGGGGTCGATTGATCGTCGGAGCCGGCATCGACGTCGTCGAGATCACCCGCGTCGAGCGCGCGTTGCGCCGCTCGGGCGAGCGCTTTGCGCGCCGGGTCTTCGCCGCTTCGGAAATCCGCGACTGTCGCGCGCGGCGCCGCTGCGGGCCGCACTTCGCGGTGCGCTTCGCGGCGAAGGAAGCCGTCATGAAGGCGCTCGGGACCGGTTGGGCGGGCGGCGTGCGCTGGGTGGACATCGAGACGATCTGCGAGCCCGGCGCGGGCCCGGATCAGCTCGCGCTGCGCCTGCACGGCCGAGTCGCAGAGCTCGCCGCGCAGCGCAACGCGCGCCCCCACCTCGCGGTCAGCCGCACCCGCAGCCACGCGCTCGCGCTCGTGTTGCTCGAGCACGGCGACCCGTGAGCGCCGACCGCGGGCGCGGAGCGGGCGGCGGGATCGGGCTCGGCCGGCGCGGCGCGGCGCTGCTCGCGCTCGCGCTCGTGCTCGCGATCGCGCTGTTCGCCGAGCGGCTGCGGCGGGGCGCGGAGGCCCGCGCCGCGTTTCCGCTCGCGGAGGGGCGGATCGTCGTCGCGGGCATCGAGGCGCCGGTGGCGATCTACCGGGACGCCCGGGGCGTCCCGCACATCCAGGCCGCCAGCGAGGCGGACGTCTACTTCGGCTGGGGGTTCGCACACGCGCAGGACCGCCTCGCGCAGATGCTCTGGCTGTTGATGAGCGCGCGCGGGCGGACCGCGGAGATCGTCGGCGCCGCGGGGCTCGAAGCCGACCGCTGGGCGCGCACGCTCGGTTTCGGGGCGCTCGGAGACCGGCAGTTCCAGCGCCTGGACGAGCGCCTCCAGGCGCTGCTGGTCGCCTATGCGGCGGGCGTCAACGCGCGCCTGGCGCGCATTCGCGACGGCCGGGTCGCGCCCCCGATCGCGCTCGAGGGCGCGGTGCCCCCGGCCGATCTCTGGAAGCCGTCGGATTCGCTCGCGATCTTGAAGGCCTACGGCTGGGCGCTCTCGGACACGGTGGACGTGAGCCTCGTGCTACGCGACATCACCGCGTATCTCGGAAGCCGAGCCGCGCGACCGTTCTTTCCATCGGACGACGGCGAATCGCGCAGTCCGTTCCAGGGCGTGTTGGCGGGCACCGCGCCGCGCCGCGCCGCGCCCGCGCCGGGGCTCGAGCGGCTGCGGCGGGCCTTCGGGGCAAACGGTCGCAGCGCGGGAAGCAGCGCGTGGGTGCTCGCGGGCGACCACACCGAGAGCGGCCATCCGATCCTCGCCGCCGACGCGCACCTCGAGACCACCGCGCCGCCGCTGCTGCACCTCTCCCACCTGAGCGGCGGCGACCTCGACGTCGCGGGCGCGGCCGTGCCGGGCATTCCGGTGATCTGGACCGGGCACAATCGACGCGTCGCCTGGGCGTCGACCGGCGCGCGCGTCGCGACGATCGATCTCTACAACGAGACGCTCGGGCGAGCGGATGCGAGTCGCTATCACGACGGAAGGGGCTGGCGCGATCTCGACGAGCGGGTCGAGGTGATCGGCGTTCGGGGCCGCGCCGACCAGCCGCTGCAGATCCGCTCGACCGCACACGGGCCGCTCGTGGATGCGCTCATCGATGGGCAGACGGAGCCCCTGTCGCTGTCCTGGGTCGGCGCGCGGGACGACGTCCACAGCGCGTTCGCCTCGCTGTCGAACGTGGCGCGATCGCGCGATGCCGGCGAGTTGAGGCGGGCCCTCGCGGAGCACCACGAGCCGCCGCTCGCGGTCGCCTACGCCGACGCGGACGGCGAGGGCGGCGTGCAGGTCGCCGCGTGGGTTCCGGTTCGCGCGCTGCCCACCGACCTGGTGCCGTTGCCGGGGCGCGCGCGCTGGTACGACTGGCAGGGGAGGCTCGACTTCGGCGAGCTTCCCGCCGAACGCCTGCGGCCGGGTCGCGGTTGGGTGATCGCGGCCGACAACCCGATCGCGCGGCGCAACGCGGCGGAGAAGATCGACTGGCTGTGGCGCTCGGGCGTCCGCGCACAGCGCATCCACGCGCTACTCGAGTCGCAATCGGCGCAGCGCAAGGTCGACCTGCGGGGCATGTCCGAGCTGCAATCCGACGTGGGCTCGCAGGTCGCGCAGTCGCTGATCGCCATCGCGCTCGCTGCGGTGGGCCCGGTCGAGCAGCTGTCCGTGGAGTCTCGCGAGATCGCGGCGCTGCTGAGCGGCTGGGACGGAAACTCCGAGCCCGAGAGCGTCGGGGCGGCCGCCTATCACGTATTCGTCCGACGGCTCGAGAGCGAGGTGCTCGGCTTCGTGCTCGGCGAGGCGCTGGCCGCCCGCTACCGCGCGCTGCACCAGGTCGACGCGACGCAGATCGTGTTCGCGTTGGCGAAGGCCACCGCAGAGGCCGATCCGAGCGCGGCGCTCGACGCGGCGCGCCTGCGCGCGATCGCTCGCGAGAGCCTCCGCGAGACCTGGTTGCGCCTGTCCTTCGAACTCGGCGCAAACCGCGGGAAGTGGCGCTGGGGGCGACTCCATCGACTGTCGTTTCGACCCTTCGGCGACTCCCGCCGGGCCTCGGGCTTCGCGGATTTGACCGACCTCGCGTACGGCGGTAGCGGCGACACCGTGAACACCGCCGAGCTCGTCCGGCCCGACGACTTCGGGGTGCGCGTGGCTTCGATCTTTCGCATGGTCGTCGACGCGGGCTCGCTCGATCAGGCGCTGACGGCGCTCGCGCCGGGCCAGAGCGAGCACCCGGACCACCCGCACTTCAGCGACGGCCTCGAGGATTGGCTGGCGGGCCACTCCTCGCTGCTCGTCACCGATCGGGTCCTGGTGAGGGAGTCCGCGTCCAGCCAGCTCGTGCTCGAGCCGCTCCCGTGAGTCGGCACATCCTGTTTGCGGAGGTCCCGCAATTCTACGCGGCCGTCGAGCGCGCGAGGGATCCGACGCTGATCGGTCGCCCGATCATCATCGGTGGCGATCCGCGCAAGCGCGGCCTCGTCCAGGGGGCGAGCGAAGAGGCGCTCGCGGCGGGCGTGACGCTCGATCAGTCGGTCCTCGAGGCCCTCAAGCGCTGCCCCGAGGCCCGCACGGCGCGAACCGACATGAAGCGCTACCGCGAGGTCTCGGGTCGCTTGTTCGTCTGCCTGCGCCGCGGCTTCGATCGCCTGGAGCCGTTCGGGCTCGGCGCGGCGTTCCTGGACGTGACGGGCGGCCGGGACGCGCCCGAGAAGATCGCGTCGCGGCTGCAGCGCCTCGTCGCCGACGAGCTGGGTCTCGACCTTCGGGTGGGAATCGCGGCGGGGAAGTTCGTCGCGCGACTCGCCGCCGAGGAGGCGGGCGCGCGCGGCTGCAACCGGGTCGAGGCCGATCGAGAGGCGGCGTTCCTGAGCCCGTTTCCGGTGACGCGGCTCGAGGGCGTGGGCGCCAAGACCGCCGCGACGCTCGCGGCGCTCGGCGCCGAGCGCATCGGGCAGCTGCTGGAGATCGGGGCGAGCGCGCTCGCGGAGGCGCTCGGCACCCACGGCCTGCGGATCCACGCCTACGCGGCCGGGCGCGACGACCGCCCCGTGCGCGCCACGCGCCACCCCAAGAGCCTGAGCCGGGAGGCGACCCTCGAGGAGTCGCTGGACCTCGCGGTGCTGAGCGCTTCGATCGAAGCGCTCGCGCGCCGCCTCGAGCTCGATCTGCGCGCGCAGGGACTCGCGGCCGGCCGGGTGGTGCTGAGGGTCCGCTTTTCGGATCGCGGAACGAGCTCGCGCAGCGTGACGCTGCCGACCCCGGTCGCCTCCGCGGCGCAGATCCAGCGGTTTGCGGTGGGTCTGTTGACCCGCATGCCGGCGGGATCGCGCCCCGCGCGGGGTCTCGGGATCCAGCTCGGCCGCCTGCAGCGGCGCGAGGAGGCCGACCGGCAGCTCGATCTCTTCTCCGGCTAGGAGCCTGACCCAAAACTGGCGCGACGCCCGGCCTTCCCACGCCAGTCTTGGGCCCGACTCCTGCGCGGGCGGGAATCGCAACGGACTAAAGGGGCGAACGGCGACGGACGAAAACGGGGCGTGTAGCCAACGACCCCCGAGAGGTTCGTCCGTCCAGTGGGAAGCTCCAGCGGAGAAGAGCGGCGCAAGTATCGAAGAATCGGCACGGATCAGGTGATCTCGTACGCCCCGGTCGACGCCCGCGACCTGTTGGGCGTGAGTCGCGACCTGTCGGTTGGCGGGATCCGCTTCCAAGCGGTCGGCTGTGAGATCGAGCTCGGCGAAGTGCTGCGGGTGACGTTCAGCGTCGCGAACCAGACCGTGGTCGCGATCGGACGCGTGGCCTGGTCGACGGAGATCGACCCGTTGACCCTCGACGTCGGCCTGGAATTCGTCGACATCGATGCCGATGCGGTCGCGATGCTCGACGAGGTCACGGCGGTCGAAGCCGGCTGAGCGCCCGCGCGCGGCGCACGCCGCCCTCGGCCCGTGAGTGCGCTCGAGACCCATTCCGAAGCAGAAGCGCGACGCCGCGGCCCGCCGCACGCGGCGCGGCGCTTGACACGGCCGCGGCACGGGTGCGAGTGTCCGCCTGCATGGCGGACTTCCACCAGAGCGGCTCCATCACCACGCTGCACCGGCTCGGCAAGCCCGACGTCGAGCGGCTCGAGCGCGAGCTGATCCACCACGGCCGCGCGCGCCCGGTCGCGCTGGTGCTGCCGTGCCTGTTCTCGGAGCTCCGCGGGCCGGCCCTCGAGGGCATCGTCGCGGAGCTGCGCAGCGTCCGCTACCTGAGCGACATCGTCGTGAGCATCTCGGGCGCGGCGAATCGCAGCGACTACGAGGACATGCGGTCGCTCTTCGACGGCGTCAAGACGCTGGGCGGGGAGTCGCCGGTCTTCTTGTGGAACAGCGGCCGCCGCGTGCATGCGCTGCTCGAAACGCTGCGCGACGAAGGCCTCGAGCCCGGAGAAGACGGGAAGGGGAGGAGCACCTGGCTCGCCTGCGGCTACGTGCTAGCGGCGAATCGATCGCGGGTCATCGCCATCCACGATTGCGACATCCTCGACTACCGCCGCGAGCTGCTGGCGCGCCTGTGCTTCCCCACCGTCAACCCGAACCTCCACTACGAATTCGCGAAAGGCTATTACGGTCGCGTCACCGATCGCCTCAACGGGCGCGTGACCCGCCTCTTCGTCGGCCCGCTGCTGCGATCACTGAGCGCGGTGATCGGAAAGCACCCACTGCTCGAATATCTCGAGTCATTCCGCTTTCCGCTCGCGGGAGAGTGCTCGATGACGACCGAGCTCGCGCGCATCAACCGGATCCCGAGCGACTGGGGGCTCGAAATGGGAATGCTCGCGGAGGTATATCGGAACTGCTCGCTCAAGCGGATCTGTCAGGTCGAGATCGTCGAGAACTACGACCACAAGCACCGCGAGCTGTCGGAGTTCGACGCGAACCGCGGACTTCACCGGATGGTGTATGACATCGCGTCCTCTTCGATTCGGAATCTCGCGTCCTACGGGGTGGAGTTCGACGCGGGCTTTCTCAACACGCTGACCACTGCCTACACGCGCATGGCCCAGGACGCGATCGCCTCCTACAGCCACGACGCGGCCCTGAACGGCCTCGTCTTCGACCGCCACGAGGAAGAGGTGGCGGTCGAGACCTTCTCGCGCGCGCTGATGGCGGCCGGGCTGGGGTTCGTGCGCGATCCGATGGGAATGCCGCAGATTCCGAACTGGAGCCGCGTGACCTCCGCGCTGCCGAAGTTCCTCGACGCGCTGCGCGAGGCGGTCGACGCCGACGCGCTGGACTCTCGCTAGCGCGGTGATCCCGATCCGCGGCCGCGCGCCGCGGGAGGCCGCACCGCACCAGATCGCGCGGCGCCATCCGCACCCGCCGTTCGAATGCGCCGCGGGCGCTCGTCCGGAGCCCCGGGGTCAGCGCGGCGCTTCGAGCGCCTTTTCGAGGGCCGCCTCGATCGTGTCGACGAGGTACAGCTCGAGCCCGGCACGCACCTCGTCGGGGACGTCGACGAGATCCTTCTCGTTCCGGCGCGGCAGGATCACGGTCTCGATGCCCGCGCGGGAGGCGGCGAGGATCTTGTCCTTGATGCCGCCCACCGGCAGCACGCGCCCGCGCAGCGAGATCTCGCCCGTCATCGCGGTCTTGCCGTGCGCGCGGCGGCCGGTCAGCGCCGAGGCGAGCGCCGTCACCAGCGTGATCCCCGCGGACGGCCCGTCCTTCGGCACGGCGCCGGCGGGGATGTGCAGATGGATCTCGCAGCCGTCGAAGATCTTCGGGTCGACGCCGACTTTGTCGGCGTTGGCCCGCACCCACGAGAGGGCCGCCTCCGCGGATTCGCGCATCACGTCGCCGAGCTGTCCGGTGAGTCGCAGGCGCACTTTTTCGCCCGTGCGCGTGAGCGCGGCCTCGATGAACAGGAGGTCGCCGCCGAGGCTCGTGTGGGCGAGGCCGACGACGACGCCGGGCATCTCCGTCCGCTCGGCGGTCTCGGGCAGGTGGGGCGGTGCTCCGAGCGCCTCCGCGACGAAGGCGGCGTCGACCTCGACGACGGACGCGTCGCGCGCGCCCGCGATGCGGCGCGCGGCCTTGCGCATCAACGTGGCGATGCTGCGGTCGAGGTTGCGCACGCCCGCCTCGCGCGTGTACTCGCGCACCAGCTTGTCCAGCGCGTCGTCGCCGACGCGAATCCGATCGGGCAAGAGCCCGTGCGCCTCGAGCTGCTTGGGGACGAGGTGGCAGCGCGCGATCGCGAGCTTGTCGCGCTCGGTGTAGCCCGGCAGTTCGATGACCTCCATCCGGTCGAGCAGCGCGGGGGGGATCGTCGAGAGCGTGTTCGCGGTGGCGATGAACAGCACGCGCGAGAGATCGAAGGGGATCTCGATGTAGTGGTCGCTGAACGCGTGGTTCTGCTCGGGATCGAGCACCTCGAGTAGCGCCGACGAGGGGTCGCCGCGAAAATCGCCGCCGATCTTGTCGATCTCGTCGAGCAGGAAGATCGGGTTGCGGGTGCCCGCGCGCCGCAGACTCTGGATGATCCGCCCCGGCATCGCCCCCACGTAGGTGCGCCGGTGGCCGCGGATCTCGGCCTCGTCGCGCACCCCGCCGAGCGAAGAGCGCGCGAAGGTCCGCCCCATCGCGCGTGCGATCGAGCGGCCGAGCGACGTCTTGCCCACGCCCGGCGGACCGACGAAGCAGAGGATCGGGCTCTTCGCCTCGGGCGCGAGCTTGCGGACCGCGAGGAATTCGAGGATGCGGTCCTTGACCTTCTCGAGGTCGTGGTGGTCGGCGTCGAGGATCTTGCGCGCCTCGGGCAGGTCGAGCTTGTCCTCCGACTCCCGCGACCACGGCAGATCCGCCATCCACTCGATGTAGGTCCGGATCAGGTGGCGATCGGGCGCGAGCTGCGGGAGGGCGGCCAGGCGCTTGAGCTCGCGCTCGGCCTGCTCGCGCGCGGCCTCGGGCAGGTCGGCCTCCTCGATCCGCTCGCGGAGCTCCTCCGCCTCGCGGATGCTCGGATCCGCTTCCCCGAGCTCCTTCTCGAGCTCGCGCATGCGCCGGCGCAGCAGGCGCTCGCGCCGGCCCGGCTCCATGTCGTCCGAGTCGGACGTCTTGTTCAGCGCGCGCTGGGTCTCCGCGATCGTGGCCTCGCGCTCGAGGTGGGCCGCGACGCGCTCGAGCCGCCGCAGCGGATTGACCTCGGCGAGCAGCATGCCCTTCTCTTCGGGCGGCAGCGGGAGCGTCGAGGTGACCACGTCGGCGAGCAGTCCCGCCCCGGGGATGCCCGAGACGAAGTTCTTCCACTCGTCGGGGTAATCGTCGTGCAGGTCGATCACGCGATGCGCGAGCGCGATCACCTTCTTCCAGAGCTCCTCGGTGGCGCTCGGATCCAGGTCGACGTCCTGCAGCACGTCGAGCCGCATGCGAATCGCGGGCGATTCCGCGACGAACGGCGTGAGGCGTGTGCGCGCGACGCCGACGACGATCGCCTGCTTGCCGTGGCTTCGCGCGTCGATGACGCGCACCACGCGCGCCACGCAGCCGACCGGATAGAGGTCGTCGAAGTCCGGGTCCTCGGTGGAGGGGTCGCGCTGGCTCGCGACGATCAGGAAGTTGCTCTCGGCCGCCTCCTCGAGCGCGGCGAGCGACTTCTCGCGCCCGATCGCGAGCGGCACCGTGACCCCGGGAAAGACGAACACGTCCCGCACCGGCAAGACGGGCAAGATCGCCGGAATTGCGAAGGATTCCTGGCCCTCGACGAGCTGGGTCTGGCTGTCCTCGTCCTGTTTGGCCACGCGGCTCCCGGGCTGGGGAATCCCGCAAGCCTAAGCGCGGCAGGGCGCCGGTCAAGGGGCGCTCAATTCGCCCTCGCGCTCGACAGGTCCGGGGGGAAGGAGGCCTTCCATGCGCATCCTCACGGTCAGCGTCGTACTCGTTCTTCTGATTTCGACTTCGCTCTACGTGTCCGCGCGCTCGGCATCCGGCGGCCTCGCCCAGCGCGTCGCCGAACTCGAGGCCCGGGTTGCAGCGCTGACGGCAGCGCTCGACGAGACGCAGGAGATTCTCCAGTTCGTGCACGTCGAGCCTGGCGAACTGAACGACCTGATCGGGCCGCATTGGATCATCGAGGGGGCGAACGTCCACGTGCGGAGCGGATCGGGGATCACTCGGGATGCCTGCGCCACCCTGGCCCCGGACCACCCAACCGGTGAGAGCTTCACCGGGCTGGGGGACTTGCTCGTGGGCGATGACGAACAGTTCGGTGTTGGGCCCCCATGCCCGGGAAGTTTGCACGGGGTTTCACAGCCTGGTTGTCGGAGAGCACCATTCATACAGCAGCCGGGGTGGCTTCGTTGCCTGACGCGATGACGCCGTTGGCGGAGCCAATGCGTCAGTGTGCGGAGAAAGAAACGACGAAGCTCGAGGCGGTTTCGCATCGGTCAGTGGAGGACATCTCGATCTGGCGAGTGGTCTTGCGGCGTCGGTCGGTGGCGGGGCTGACCGGGAAGCGCCGGATGATGCTAGCTGGGCCGCTGGGAGCCTCTTCGAGCCGAATTGGCAACGAGCGATCACCGGTTCTTCGCACGGGACAAGCGAGGGAAGGCCCCCGGTCGGGATCGCGCAACGAGTTCTTTCCAACCGGACAGCGCAATTCGACGGAGTGCTCCTCGCCGGACGCCGCCCCGGGCTCCCGCTCGGGCGCTACATCTGCGGGGCCGTTGGTCCGAAAACATCGGTGGGTGGGTGTTACGGGTGGGGGGAGGCCGGGCGTGCGCGCGGGCAGGCGAGGTCGGCGTTGGCTGTGGGTTGGGATCCCGCTGCTGCTGCTGCTGACCGGGTGTTGCGGGATCCACTGCCTCCAGGGGCCCGTCTGGGGGAGCGTCGAGCTGGCCGACGGCGCCGGAGTCGACGACGTCGTGCTCCAGCTGCGCTGTCACTCCCACGCGTTGCACGGCTCGTACACCGCGGACACCGCGTATCGCGTGGTCGGCGCGGGTGAGCGCTTCCTGTTTCCGTGGATGCTCGGCGGGATCGCTCCCACCGGATGCACGCTGAGCGCCTACCACCCGCTCTATCTCTACGAGTACGTTCGCAGCGAGCCGGATTTCGGCCACGGCACTGCGCCGCTTCACCTCGAGCGCTGGGAAGCGCTGCTGGCTCGCGCCGAGGCGGGCGAGGACGTCTCGCCGATCACCGAGGGAGACCTGAATCGCCACGTCTTTCATATGCGCCACTATTACCTCGCGGGGCTCGCCGGTGAGCCCGAGCTGCGCGGAGCCGTTCGCTATGTCCCGGACCTCTACCGCATCTACGAGCGCTGGCTCGAGCTGCTTCCGCCGATGGGAAACGATCGCTTCGGCTCGATGCGCTCCTCGTTCGACTATCTGCGGACCCTCGAGCAGGAGCTCGGCTTCCGGCGCCCGCCCGAGCAGGAGGCGCTGTTCGCGGCCGCGGAGTCCGGCGATGCGCTCGGCGCAGCCGCCGCGCTCGACGCGGGTGCGGACGCCGACGCCCGAAACTTCGGCGGGGCTGCGGCCATCCATCTGGCCGCGCGCGAGGGCCATGCCGAGCTCGCGACCCTGCTCGTCGCGCGCGGCGCGGACATCGACCGGCGCCGAGAGGCCAGGGGATCCACCGCGCTGCTCGACGCCATCCTCGGCCGACACCTCGAGACGGCGCTGGCGCTGGTCGATCGGGGCGCGGATGTCACGCTCGGTGCGGAGGGGCGAACTCCGCTCACCGCCTCGATCACCAGCAGGCTCGACACGCGGGTGTTCTATGCGCTGATCGAGCGCGGAGCGATCGCGCGCGCGCGCGAGCCGCGACACGTGAGCGACGCGCTGCACACGGCGAGCCGAAGCGGCCGCACCGAGCTCGTGACCGCGTTGCTCGACCTCGGCATTCCACCCGACGCCTCGTGGGGAACCACCGGCTGGACGGCGCTGATGGTGGCCTCCTTCGACGGGCAGCCGGACACGGTCCGCCTGCTGATCGAGGCGGGCGCCGACGTGAACCACCGCAGCTCGGACGGCCGGACGCCGCTGTCCATGGCCCGCCAGCGCAACCCCGCGCCCCGCCGCCGCGACGAGGTGCTCGCGCTGCTCGAGGCCGCGGGGGCGCGCGAGTAACCGGTCAGCGATCGACTCCAAAGCGCGCAGACCCACAGGTGCTCGGAAGTCGCCTTCGACGGCTCCGGGCGGGAGTTTTCGGCCGCAGGCGTTCCTCTTCGGATCCAGAGACGACGCAGAAATCCGAATGATCCCGGCGCGGTAACCGCTTCGGCTCCAGTCGCGTATCTTCTGCGCAGATCGAGATTTCGATGCCCACGTGCCCGTCGTGAATCTGCGGGCCCGTTTGGGGCAGCGCGGTCCTCGGCCCGCCCCCTGCGCGCGTCGGCCGAGGCTTGCGCATGACGGATGGCTGACCATCGACGAATGGGTCGCGCTCACGGCGCGCACCCGAGAAGGAGGACTCGTGCGAGGACTTCCCCTGACTCTCTCCGCGCTCGTGTTGCTGACGCCGCTCGCGGCGCGCGCCGCGTTCCATCTCTGGGACATCACCGAGGTGTATTCGAACGCGGACGGAAGCGTCCAATTCATCGAGTTCGCCACGAATTCGAACTTTCAAGACGAGCTCGCGGGCCATACGCTGCAATCCGATCTCGTTACCTACACGTTTCCAACGGATCTCGATCCCGACGCGATGGGAAACGGAAATGACGCGACGGCGAATCAGCGCATGCTGGTGGCCACGCCGGCCTTCGCGAGCCAACCCGGTGCGGTGACGCCCGATTTCGTGCTCGACGGCCCCGATTTCTTCGACTTCGTGCAGGACTTTCTCGACTTCGCGGGCTGGGACAGCTTCGGCTGGACGCCCGGCGAGCTTCCGACCAACGGAGTCGACTCGCTCAACGAGCCCTTCGGCAGCAACGTCCGGACCGTCGCCGTCAACTCGCCGACGAACTTCGCGGGCGAGGTGGGCGAGCTGCCCGAGCCGTGCGGCCTCGGGGCATTGCTCGCAGGCGGTGCCGTCACGGTCGGGCTGGCCCGCCGTCGCGAACGAGCGTGACGAACACGTTCCGCGCGATCACGTCGTAGAGCGGGATGTCACGCTCGGCGCGGAGGGGCGAACGCCGCTCGTCGCCTCGATCACCAGCGGCCTCGACACGCGGCTGTTCTACCCGCTGCGCGAGAGCGCCGGGGCGCCCGAGTCCGCGACCGCCTTTCGGGCCTCGAGAATCTGCGCGAGCTGCGTGGTCGTCTCCCGCGCGGCTTTGGGGCCGGTATGCGGCGATGTCGGTGCAGGGTGGTCGCGTGGTGCCCGGGACTGGAGTCGAACCAGCACGAGGTTGCCCCCACTAGGTCCTGAACCTAGCGCGTCTACCAATTCCGCCACCCGGGCGCGCCGAAGATCCTAAGCCGCGCCCGAATGGACGTCAATCGGACGCCGCGCTCGGCTCCGCGCTCGCGTGGCATCGAGGCGACGGCGACCGGGCGCGCGGTGCCGCGACCGAGCGCGCGGTGCGGCGGTCAACCGAGCGCGGCGAGCAGCCGGTCGATCTCCTCTTCGGAGTTGTAGAAGTGCGGTGACGCGCGCACGCCGCCGCGGCGTTCGACCGTGAAGATCCGCTCGGCGCGCAGCCGGCGCACCGTCTGCGCGGGCCGTTCATTGGCGAGCGCGAAGGAGACGATGCCCGAGGCCTCGCCCGGCGCGCGCGGGCTGTGAATCTCGGCGCCCCGCGCGCGCAGTCCGTCCACCAGCCGGTCCGTGAGTGCGAGCACGCGCGCGCCGATCGCCGCGACGTCGAGCTCGAGCAGCAGGTCGATCGCCGCACCGAGCCCGAAGATGCCCGGCGTGTTGGTCGTGCCCTCCTCGAAGCGGCCCGCGCGCGGCTGGAGCTCCGTGTGGTAGGTGTCGAAGTCGCGGTTGTCGCGCACGCTGCGCCAGCAGACGATGCGCGGCGCGATCATCTCGAGCGCCCGCTTCGCGCAGAAGAAGATCCCGCAGCCCTCGACGGAGAGCAGCCACTTGTGGCCGTCGGCGGCCAGGAAGTCGATCCCGCACCGCGCGACGTCGAGCGGCAGGCAGCCCAGGCTCTGGATCGCGTCCACGCAGAACAGCACGCCGCGCTCGCCGCAGAGCGCACCGAGCGCCTCGAGGTCGTTGCGCGCGCCGCTGCCGAACTCGACCGACGAGAGCGCGAGCAGCCGCACGCGCCGGCTCTCGAGCGCCGCCTCGAACGCCTCGAGCGGAACGCGCCCGTCGCGGCTGCGCAGCATGACGGTCTCCACACCGCGCTCGCGCAGGCTCCACCAGGGATAGACGTTCGACGGGTACTCGAGATCGCAGGTCAGCACCTGATCACCGCGCCGCCAGTCGAGGCCGTTCGCGACGATGCCGAGGCCCTCCGTGGTGTTCTTCACGAATGCGATCTCGTCGGCGCTCGCGTGGATCAGCAGTGCGGCGCGCGCGCGCACGCGCTCGATCTCGGCGTCGTAGAAGGTCGGGTACTGAAAGGCGCCGAGGCGCGTCGCCTCCGCGGTGTAGCGCCGGATCGCCTCGTCGACGCGCGTCGAGATCGGTGCGACGCCCGCGTGGTTGAAGTAGGCGAGCTCCCGGGTCACCGGAAACAGGCTGCGGGTTCGCGCCCAGTTCGCGTCGGCGACCGAAGACTCGGGCGCGGGCGCTTCCATCAGCGGTCGGCGCGCGGGGCGCTGGTTCGGTCGCGCGCGCCGCGCGCGCGCCCGCTTTGCGGTCCGCGGGCCCGGGCGGTCCGATCGGCTCCGCTCGCGGCTGCGACCGGCTGCGCGCGGGCGCGCTCGACGAGCTCCGGGATCCGCCAGGGCGCGGGCAGTCGCACCCGATCGCCCCGCTTGGTGCGGAAGCAGAGGTGTCCGTGCTCACCCGCGTGCCTCAGCAGGTCGACGAGCAGCGAGACGTCCTGCCGGCAGTAGCGCTCGATCTCGTCCACGCGACCCTCCTTCCACCAGCGCAGCGACTGCAGGCCGTCGGCGCGCTTGGTCGCTCCGAGAGTTTCTTCGGCCAGGTGACCGAGCGCAAGGCGATAGCCCAGCCGCTGGTGGATCGCGGCCAGCATGTCGAAGGTGGGGAGCGCCCGGAGGTCTGCGTCCGTGTAGCCGCGCAGCACCGCGTAGTCGAAGTCGACGACGTTGAACCCGACGACGAGATCCGCCTCGCCCAGGCGCTCGATCAACCGGTGCACGTCGGCTTCCATGAACGTCTCGAAGCGCGCGGTCTGCGTGTCGTACAGGACCGCGAGCGCCATCCGCATCAGGTGGGCGTTGTGCCATCCGCCCACCTCCTCGGCGCTGCGCTGGGTTTCGAGGTCGAAGAAGACGACGCGCTCCGCGCGGGGCGCCTCGGGCTGCGGAGCCGGCGCCTCGGCCTGGGCGACCTCGGCGGCGCGGCGGCCGCTCTCGCGCCGTGCGGGGAGCGCGTCGCGCCCGAGCAGCAGCCGCAGGGTCGCGATCGCGGCCTGCTTGTCGATCGGCCGGTTGCCGCTGCCGCACCTGGGCGAGTGCACGCAGGCCGGGCAACCATCGTCGCACGCGCAGTCGGAGACGAGGTCGCAGGTGGCGTCGAGCAGCACCTCGACGCGGTCGAACATGCTGGCCGCGAGGCCCACGCCGCCGGGCTGCCCGTCGTAGAAGAAGATCGTCGCGCGCCCGATCTGCGGGTGGCGCGTATAGGAGATGCCCGCGACGTCGTGTCGGTCGCAGAGCGCAAACAGTGGGAAGAGCGAGAGCGCGGCGTGCTCGGTCGCGTGGATGCCGCCCATCACGTGGCGCCCCGCGTCCTCGAGGGCCTGCGGAATCTCGTCGGGAAACTCGAGCCAGATGCCGACCGTCTCGAACGAGGTGGGCGGCAGGTCGAGCGGCTCGGTGCCCAGCAGATCCTGGCCGCGGATCCGCCGCCGCTCGTAGGCGGTGACGGTCTTCGTGACCTTCACGCGGCCCTCGACGACGCGGAAGTTGCCCGCGGGGCGCGCGCGCGTACGCGCGAGGATCTCCGTCTGCTTCTCCGAGATCGCGCGCGTGTAGTGGGCCGAGCGCACGGGGCGCACGGCGACGACGCGCTCGTCGCGGTCGAGCCGGGTCACCAGGAACTGGCGCCCATGGTGGAGGTAGATGGCGCCCTCGTGGCACTCGGAGAACACGTTCGCGGAGCCGATCGTACCGATGATCTCGACGTCGCCGCGCCTCATGTCTTCGCTGCGGATCGCATAGCTCGCGCCGATCTCGCGCAGGCTGACCTCGCGGTGCGGGCGGGCTCGCGCCGAGAACCATTCGCTGCCGGCCTCGCTGCGCAGCAGCCGGCCGTCGCGCTCGAGGTCTTCGACGAGCCGTCGCACCTCGGGCGCGTTCAGCCAGGCCTCGCCCGCGCGCAGCGGCACCTCCGACGCCGCGCAGGGCAGGTGGGCGGCGGCGATCTCGGCGTTGTGGGGGTCCGCGACCGCGTGCTCGAAGCCGCGATCGATGAGCATTCGGGGATGGGAGACGAGGTACTGATCGAGCGCGTCGGGCTGCGCGATCAGCGCGATGGCGGCTTCGCCGGTCCGGCCCACGCGCCCCGCGCGCTGCCAGGTCGCCACCTGGCTCCCCGGGTAGCCGACGAGCAGGCAGACGTCGAGGCCGCCCACGTCGATGCCGAGCTCGAGCGCGGAGGTCGAGATCACGCCGCGCAGCTCGCCCGCGAACAGTCGGCGCTCGATCTCGCGCCGCTCCGATGGCAGGAAGCCCGCGCGGTAGGAGCTGATCTGCGCTTCGAGCGCGGGATCGGCCTCCACCACCCAGCGGTGCATCAGCTCGGTGATCACGCGCGCCTTGGTGAACGCGATCGTGCGCAGACCGAGGCCGACGGAGAGCCGAAAGAGTCTTGCCGCGAGGCTGTAGGGAGATCCGGTCGGCCGGAAGAGCAACATCTGGCGCGCGGTGCGCGGCGCTCCGCTCTGCTCGACGACCTCGAAGCTTCGCCCGGTGAGCTGGCGTGCGAGCTCGCCCGGGTTCGCGATCGTCGCCGAAGCGGCCACGAACTGCGGTCGCGCGCCGTGAAAGTCGGCGACGCGATCGAGTCGGCGCAGCAGCTGTGCGACGTGCGAGCCGAAGACGCCGCGGTAGCTGTGCAGCTCGTCGATCACGACGATGCGAAGCCCCGCGAACAGCGCCCGCCAGCTCGCGTGGTGCGGCAAGATGCCCGCGTGGAGCATGTCGGGCGTCGTGATGACGATCTGGGGCGGGGCTTCGCGGATCTTGCGACGCCGGCTGTCGGGCGTGTCTCCGTCGTAGATCGCCACGCGGAGGTGCGCCGCCGCGGCGCCGAGCCGCTCGATGTCGCGTTCGAGCCGCGCGCGCTGGTCCCATTCGAGGGCCTTCAGCGGAAAGACGTAGAGGGCGCGGTTCTCCGGATCGGCGAGCGACGCGCGCAGCGCCGAGAAATTGTAGACGAGCGTCTTGCCGCTCGCGGTCGGCGTGGCGAGCACCAGGTCGCTTCCGCTGGCGATCCGCCGCAGCGCGCGGGACTGGTGGGTGTAGAGCGCGGCGATCTTCTGATCCGCGCACAGCGGCTCGAACGCCTCGAATTCGACGGGCAGGCCCGACTCGAACTTCGCGTCCGCGCCGGGCAGGGTCTCGCGGTGCGCGAGCGCCGAACGCACTTCGCGATCGGATCGAATCGCTTCGACGAAGGCCGCGATGTCGGCCACGCGGAAACCTCGCGGTGCTCGGGCTGCGGCCGCCGCCTCGGGCAGCCGCCGCGGGCGCGGCGCCCCGGCACGCGGAGGAGGAGCGCTTCGCGTCGCGGCCGGCTCGAGTCGGCCCTGGGCGCGGGAGGTAGATGCAGCCTATCTCGCCGGCGGGCTGCGGATCAAGCCCCGCCGCTCGGTTGCTCGCCCGGGGGGGATTCGTGCATGCTTGGCGCGATGCGCTTCTCGCTCCAGGTTCAGTACGCGATCTGCGGCAGCTTCGATCTCGCCTACAACGGCGGCGGGAAGCCGGTCCAGATTCGCGTGATCAGCGAGCGCCAGGCGATTCCGGCGCGCTACCTGGAGCAGATCTTTCAGCGCCTGCGCCGCGCGGGACTGGTTTCCAGCAAGCGCGGCCCGGGAGGCGGTTACACGCTCGCGCGCGCGTCCAACGAGATCAGCATCCGGGAGATCGTCGAGGCGCTCGAGGGGCCGCTGTCGGAGAACTTGAAGATGCGCCCTCCCGCGGAAGCCGCGCGGGAGGCGTTTCGCCCGTCGTTCGTCTGGGATGCGATCGCGGAGCGCCTCGCGGTTGCGCTCTCCGAAATCAGCCTGGATGCGCTGTGCAAGCAGGCGGTTCGATCAAAGCTTCGCGGCGTGGGGCCGGACGCTCCCATGTACTTCATCTAAGACGTGGATCGAAGATTGGGTCCGATCGAAGCGAAAGCGCTTGCACTCCGGCGCTTTCCCGTGGCTGATTCAGCCTAGGTGGCGTACTTGGCGCGGTGCACCCGACACGCCGCGATCGCGCGCGTGGGAATCCGGGCGAAATAACAGGCCTCGAGCCAGCCCGAGAGCTTTTCCCGATCGGGGAACA